>CANJPM010000224.1 GCA_947476075.1 Beijerinckiaceae bacterium | reverse complement strand
TCCGCCATCGGATCGGTGAAGGGCATGCCGATTTCCAACACGTCGGCGCCTGCGCCCGGCAAGGCCTTTATAATGGCCAGCGAGGTCGCAATGTCCGGATCGCCGCACATCACAAAGGTGACGAGGGCGGCGCGGCCCTCTGCGGCGCATTTGGCGAAACGGGCGTCGATGCGGGTTTTACTCGTTGAGGTGCTGCTCATAGGGCGCTGTTAGCATAGGCGGGCGCGGATTGGAACGCGGCTGGGGCGCTCAAGTGAAGGGGTTCACAATTTGTGAGGCGCAGGCGACCGCAATTCGGGTAAAGGTTGCCTGGAAAATCCGCAGCCGCCGCATAAGCGGCGCATTGAGAGACTTTGACCTCATGACCGCCTCGCAAATGACGATTCCAGCCATGCTTGACGCGCTCGCCAGCGAGGAGGAGGGCCTGCCCTGGCCCGCGATCTCGTTTGCGCGCGACAATTGGGAGGAAGTCGGACCGGCTTTGCTCGACGTGCTGAACGCCTTCGTCGAAAAGAAAGATTGCAGCGAGCGCGCGCACGACATTCTGTTCTTTGCGCTGCCGCTGATGATGGAGAAGCGCGAAACAAAAGCCTTCGCCTCGCTGGCCCGGCTGGCGCGCGACGCAGATCCCCTGTTCGACATTCTGGGCGAGGGCGTCGAGCCGCTGATGCATCGCATTTTCGCCGGCGTGTTCGACGGCGACGTTGATCGGCTGTGGAGCATAATCGAATCCCCGCACGGCGATTCCATGGTGCGCGGCGCAGCACTGCAGGCCTATGCGTGGCTATTGTTTTCCAAAAGCGCGCCGATGGAGGGCGCGGAGGCGCGCTTTGCCCGCGCGTTTGAAACGCTGGAGCCCAAAGAGGCCGATCCGGTCTGGGTTGAGCTGGCGATGACGGCCGCAACCTTGAATATGATGAGCATCGTGCCGCTGATGCGGATCGCCTGCCGCAAGGGCTATATCCCGGCGCGCATCATCCGCATGAAGGATCTGGAGGACGAATTCGCCATCGGCCGCAGCGATTTCTTCCGCCACAGCCGGGAATATGTGCGCGACAACGGGCCGCTCGACGACGCCTTCACGCAAATGGAGGAATGGTTCGCCGTCGGCGACGACGAGGAGGGGGAAGAAGAGGCTGCGGGCCAGCCGCAACATGAATTTGGCACGCCTGTCGTCAATCCGCTGCGCATGATCGGGCGCAACGATCCCTGTCCCTGCGGCTCAGGCAAAAAGCACAAGAAGTGCTGCGGGGCAGCGGTTTAAATCTGAGCTGCGTTCAATTCTCAGCTCGCAAATCAGGTCGACAGCCTGAGGCCGCCTGCCACAAAAGGGCGCTGAGCCACAAAAAAGGCCCGCATGACGCGGGCCTTTTCGATTCCAGCTGTGCTGGG
Source organism: Beijerinckiaceae bacterium (assembly GCA_947476075.1). Classification (GTDB taxonomy): domain Bacteria; phylum Pseudomonadota; class Alphaproteobacteria; order Rhizobiales; family Beijerinckiaceae; genus Terripilifer. The sequence goes on along the minus strand of CANJPM010000224.1, from coordinate 4,929 downwards.
TGCGGATCGAGCTCAGAACTTGTAGATGAGCGCCGCACGAACGGTGTGCATGTCAGGTTTGAGGCTGACGTCGTACGGACGCTCTTCAACTGTAACAACGGCGCTATAGGAAATATTGGAGGTCTTCGAACCAAAGCGGTCGTAGAGATATTCGGCGCGAACGATCCAGTTTTTGGTGACCGCATGCTCGACGCCAGCGCCGATCGTCCAGCCCATGCGGGCCTGGCTGAAGCTGCCATAGTTCGCATCGATATCGTCATTCTTGAACTGTGCGAAGGAAACACCGCCCGCCACGAAGAACAAGGTCTGTCCGAGCGCATAACCGAGACGCGCACGAAGATGACCGTTCATCGGCATCGTGAATTTGGTATAGTCGTTAATTGCCCCGTCGGTCTGCTTGCTGTGGGTGCCGAAGCCGAAATCTCCTTCGCCGCCATAGACAATATTGCCTGACTGCAGATTGTAGCCGCCCATGACGCCGAACACACCGCCATCGACGGTCGGATTGGCGTTATAGCTGGCGTCAAGCACGTCGACATGCCGCGGCTTGAAAGACGCGAAACCGCCGTGAGCGCCGACGTAGGCGCCGGCCCAGCTGAAGACCGGAGCGGGAGCGGCAGCCGGCGCAGAGCGCTTGGGCAAGTCGGCGGCGAAAGCAGAGACGGACAGGGCGGTCAGCGCCGTCGCCGCCAAGAGGAGGAGTTTCATAAACAAGCCCTTTGAACTATAAACAACGCCGATTCTGATACACCTATATTTGTAACGCTTTTTTATATTTTCACGATGCAGATGCGAGCGTGGCATTTGCCGCGACGCCGATAAACCGCCTCCTTGCCGTCTTCTAATCGCGTCGCATCTTCCATCGGGCACGCACAGGTTCTGCACAGGCATGCGCAGCTGCTGCAAACTTGCACAGGCTCTGCATAGAGAGCAATCGAGTTCTAAACCGTTGAAAATGCGCTTGTAGTAAAGTGCCGCAGCATTTCTTGAACTTCTTGCCGCAATGAAAACCCACCCGTAAATGCTGGCGCATTTGTGTTGCAGCGACAGCACAAGAAGTGCTGCCGCCCCGCCGACGCGTGAAATCGAAAAAGCCCTCTCCCGCAGACGGGAAAGGGCTTTTCTTCCACGAAGAGATTATTTGTCGCGATTATAGGCGCCAAGGCCCGGGCGATAGGATTTCTCGTCGAGAAATTGCGTCATGCCCTTCTGGTCGCCCTGTTCGGGATCGCGATGCTTGGTCTGATCGGATTTGGCGGCCAGATATTCAGCGGCCATGTCCCACGGCAGATCGCGCACGTAATGGTAGCCGGACTTGCAGGCGCGCAGAACGTGCGGGTTCTTCTTCATCAGCACATGGGCGAGCTTGCGCACGCGCTCTTCGAGCTGATCTTTGGGGACGGCGAAATTGACGATGCCGATTTCTTCGGCGCGCTTCCCGTCAAACGTCTCGCCGGTCATGATGTAATACATGGCCTGACGTTGCAGCACCGCCATCGCGACCGATTTGGTGACGATGCCGGCGGGGATGATTCCCCAATTGATTTCCGACAGGCCAAACACCGCTTTCTCGTCGGCTATCGCCAGATCGCAGGCGAGCAGGAACTGAAATGCGCCGCCAAAACACCAGCCATTGACCATGGCGATTGTGGGCTTGGAGAAGTGCATCAATCGGCGCCATTGCCATTGCGCATTTGCCTTGTGCAGGCGCTCGCGCAGCGCCGGCGGGCCAGCGTCGGGCTCGCGGAAATATTCCTTCAGATCCTGCCCGGCCGAGAACGCATCCCCTGAACCGGTGATGACGACGACGCGGCAGGAATCGTCCATCTCCAGATTATCCAGCACCTCGTTCATCTCGAAGACGATGGCGGGGTTGATGGCGTTGCGCTTCTCGGGACGGTTCAGCGACACCCAGGCGATCCCGTCCTCCATCCGCACGACGACGCTTTTGTTGGGATAGCTGATGGAGCCTTCTGCGGGCGCGGTTTTGCCTTCGGTCACTTGAACCTCCCTTACGATATCAATATAAGGGAAGCTTAGATCGTCGACGTTTAACGCGTCAAGCCGCGCGCGTTTTTAACGGCTTTGGCCGCTTCAGGGAGACGCTTGTGAGCAGGTTGCGACCCGGCACCATTTACCTGCTGCACCAGACCAGCCAAGCCTTGCGTTCGCGGCTGGAGCACGCGTTTCGCGGCCTTGGCGTCACCGGGATCCAATACACCATTCTGGGCCTGCTCGACGCTCACGCCGGCTTGTCTTCAGCTGAGCTTTCGCGCCGTTTTTTCGTTACGCCGCAAACCATGAACCAGATCGTGGCGGGCATGACCCAGCGCGGGTTGATTGCGCGCGCGTCCAGCCCGTCCAACAGGCGCATTCTGGAGATGACCCTGACCGAGGTTGGCCGCGACCTGCTGGCGCGTTGCGAGCTCATCGCAGATTCGGTGGAGACCGAAGCGCTATCCCTGCTGCCGGAGCCGCAATTGACGCAGATGCGCGCGACTTTACGCCTTTTGCTGCAACAATTACGGATGTGCGCGCAGGGGCCTGGCGAGGAATTGCGCGCTCCGGGCGCGCCGGGACAGGATTTGCGTGCGACTATTCAGGCTCGACCTGCGCTACAGCGCTCGGCGCCCGGACGGGGGTCTGACGAATAATCGGCGTCAAACGGAGCGGAAGCGGCGATTGGACATTTTCGCGAGCGTCGTTCCCTTGTATGGCGTAGAAGGCGTCAAGTCTAAAAATGTCGCCAAAGAGCGACGGGGCGCCGACATCAGCGCCGTAATCTGCGATAAGAATCGCGCAGCGGAGGGGAGAACACATGATCCAGGTGAAGCATCCGCAGGATTTCTGGTCTGGCGCCCTGTTCGCCGTCGTGGGCGCGGGCGCGCTTTGGATTGGCAGGGTCTACGCCTTTGGAACCGCCACCAAGATGGGTCCCGGCTTTCTGCCAAATGTGCTGGCGTGGGGCCTCGTGCTGATCGGCCTCTTTCTGATGGGCCGCGCGCTTGTCATCAAGGGCGCGCCGCTGAGTGGCAGCGCAATACGCCCACAGGCGATGATCCTGGCGGCCATCTTCGCTTTCGCCCTGCTGATTGAACGGATCGGCCTTGCGCCAACCGTCGTCGTGGTCGCCGTGCTGGCGGCGCTGGCCAGCAAGGAGATGCGCTGGAAGGAAACCATTCCGCTTGGAATCGGCATGGCTGTTCTCTCCGTATTGCTGTTCATTTACCTGCTCGGCCAATCGATGCAGCCCTGGGCATGGAGCTTCTGAGATGGATGTTTTCAGCAATCTTGGAATCGGCTTCGCCGCCGCGCTCACCTTACAAAACATTCTCTTCTGCCTCATGGGCTGCCTGCTTGGCACCCTGATCGGCGTGCTGCCGGGCATCGGCCCGATTGCGACCATCGCAATGCTGCTGCCGATCACCTACGGGCTTGATCCACTATCTGCGCTGATCATGCTGGCGGGCATTTATTACGGCGCGCAATACGGCGGCTCGACGACAGCCATTCTGGTCAATTTGCCCGGCGAGACGTCTTCGGTCGTCACCTGCCTTGAAGGCTACCAGATGGCGCAGCGCGGACGCGCTGGCTCAGCGCTCACCATCGCAGCTCTCGGCTCGTTCTTCGCCGGTTGCGTCGGCACGATCGCGATCGCAATGTTCGCGCCGGTTTTGGCGGGGTTTGGGGAGAAATTCCGGTCGCCGGAATATTTCTCGCTGATGCTGTTTGGTCTGGTGGCCGCCGTCATTCTCGCCCATGGCTCGGTCGTCAAAGCCGTCGCCATGGTGATTCTCGGCCTGTTGCTGGGACTGGTGGGCACCGACACGCAGGCCGGCGTGACCCGCTTCACCTTCGGCGTCACGGAGCTCTACGACGGCATCGATTTCGTGCCGCTCGCCATGGGCCTGTTTGGCATCGCCGAGATGATGAGCAATCTTGATCGCAAGTTCGAGGATCGAAGCCAGACGCAAAAGATCGGCAGTCTGTGGCCGACGCGCGAAGAGGTGAAGCTCGCCATTCCTGCAGTGCTGCGCGGCACCGGCATTGGCTCGTTGCTGGGCATTCTGCCGGGCGGCGGCGCGGTGCTGGCCTCGTTCGCCTCCTATACGGTTGAGAAGAAAGTCTCGCGCTCACGCCACATGTTCGGCAAAGGCGCGGTGGAGGGCGTCGCCGGACCGGAATCGGCCAATAACGCTGGCGCGCAGACCTCATTCATTCCGTTGCTGACGCTGGGCATACCCTCGACGCCGGTGATGGCGATCATGGTCGGGGCGATGATGATTCAAGGCATTGCGCCGGGCACCGCGCTCATCACCGAGCGGCCGACGCTGTTCTGGGGCATGATCGCTTCAATGTGGATCGGCAACGCAATGCTGGTCGTCATCAACCTGCCGTTGATCGGCCTGTGGGTCAGCCTGCTGAAGGTTCCCTATCGCATGCTCTTTCCCTGCATCGTGATCCTGTGCTGCGTCGGCGCCTATTCAACCGGCTCCAGCACGTTCCTCGTGATGATGATGGGCGGCTTTGCGCTGCTGGGCTATGTGTTCGGCAAACTGGGATGCGAAGGCGCGCCGTTCCTGCTGGGCTTTGTGCTTGGGCCGCTGATGGAGGAGAACCTGCGCCGCTCGATGGTGCTGTCCTTCGGCGATCCGATCATTTTCGTCGAACGTCCGATCTCGCTGACGCTGTTGCTGATGTCGCTGGGGCTGGTGTTGATGATCGTGCTGCCATCCTTCCGCAAGACGCGGGACGTCGCGTTTCAGGAATAGACGGGAACAGATCAATGGCGCGCTCTTTTCGGGCGCGCCGTCGTTTCAGCAATAATGGCCCCTGTACCAGTCGACGAAGGCGCGAACGCCCTCGCACAGGGGCGTCTTGGGGCGATAGCCCGTCAAAGCCAGCAACAGATCAGCGCTGGCGAACGTC
>CANJPM010000223.1 GCA_947476075.1 Beijerinckiaceae bacterium | reverse complement strand
CTCGCGCTCAAGCAACAGGCGGAATGCGTCGCGCTCAACCGGATCGAAGACGCCGTGCCTGTCGAGATCCCAGTTCTGGAATCGGGCGATCAAGTCGACGTAAAAAGCGTCATTGACATAGAACGAGGAGACCGAAGGGTCTTGCGAGACTGCGGTCATTTTCATGGCTCCCGCTTGATGGAGAGATTGGTGGGGCCCGCCATCAGCCGCTTCCATTCCTTGATGTACTCACGCATAAACACTTCGTCAGTAGCTGGCGCAGTGATGGTTCCGTCTTCATTGGTCTTGATGCGATTGGCTATTCCGTAGCCGCGATTCATGTAGATCCACTCATCTTCTTCGCATTGCAGGCCAGCCTGAATCTGCTCAAAATTAGCCAGATCGTCGACCTCGCCAAAGTTGGGGAATCCTTCCTGCGTGCGCATGCGCAGCGCATTGATTGTGCCCAGCGCGTCGCCTATGTCGCCGTTTACGTCTTCAATCCGTGTGCCGTACCAGACGGCATCTGTTTCGTTGACGCTGATCGGCTGGAACACCTGAATGTGATTTCCCAATAGCGACAGGTTTGGGAAGATGTTGATGTTCACGGGCTCTGAGCCTGCAAGATCAAGCAATGAATCCGCACGCTCTCCATATTTACGACGGAACTCGGCCTCGGCGTATTCCATGCCAGGATGGGTCGATTCAATCGCCCACAATCCACCGGGCCGCGCCTGCAAGTTTGGGCGCTTGTCTTTAAAGTGGTGGCCGTTGCCCATGTATTGCACATACATGGCGAGCGTATCCGGCGAGTTTTTGTAATAGGCCATGCCCTTGTTGGCCTCGTCGCTCAGGCGGTTTTCCATCTCCAGAAGAGAGCGGTGCGAGTAAATGACGTGATAGCCGTCAGAGGAATTGTCGTAGGCGAGTTTCCAGTTTCCTTTATACTTAAACCGGTTTGCCTCGCACACGACGATCTTGCCGCCGGGGTTGCGATCCAGCCATTCGTCGATGGGCTTGGTCATCGGCCCAAGCCAATTGAGCAAGCTCGGCGCCTCAAGATTTAATGTGGTGAAGATAAAACCGCGATAGGATTCAACGCGCGGGGCCTGCGCCAGATTGAACTTCTCGTCTTTGATGTCGGCAGAATAACCATCAGCCCACGGCACGCCGCGTAACTTGCCGGAATTGAGAAAGTTCCAGCCGTGATAGGGACACTGGAATGCGCGCGCATTACCCTTCTCGTGTCGGCATAACGTAGTGCCGCGATGGGTGCAGCGATTGTAAAGGACGCGCAGAATGTTGTTGCTGTCGCGCAGCACGATCACCGGACGCAGGCCGAGTTTGCGCGTGACGTAATCGTTTGCGTCAGGGATCTCGCTTTCGTGAGCGATATAGACCCATGTGCCGCCGAAAATCTTTGTCATCTCGGCAGCGAAAATTTCAGGATCTGTATAGAGCGCGCGATGAACGCGGTCTTCCTGGACTAACTCGTCCCAAACATAGGGATGCCGATCGGTCACGCTCATCTCAAGGCTCCCTGCAGCAAGGCGGCGTCGCTAGAAAAAATCGAAATATTCATTTTGTTCCCATTGCGTCGGGTCATCGCCCGCAGGCTCGCCAGCAGCCTCGAAGGCCGCCTGATAGCGACCGGCCTCGACGCGTTTCACCTTCAGGTAGTAATCGACGAACAGATCGCCCCAGGCGTTGCGGAAAAGAGCGGAGCGTTCAAGTTCATCAAGCGCCAGCGGCAGATTTGCGGGCAAGCGCGCGCGATCGGCATTGTAGGGTTCGTCGTCTTGTGCGCCCGGATGCAGGTTTTCATCCACGCCCGCCATGCCTGCCACAAGCTGCGAGGCGATGTAGAGATAGGGATTGGCGCATGGCTCGCCGATGCGATTTTCAAGGCGCGTCGCCGGATCGTCCATGCCGCCGAGCACGCGGATCATGGCGCCGCGATGATCGAAGCCCCAAGAGGCGCGATCCGGCGCCAGCGAGTTTGGCTTAAAGCGTCGGTAACCTGTCACGCTGGGTGCTGCAAACACCGTCGCTGGCGCTGCATGCTCAAGCAGGCCTGCGACATAGGACATACCGAAAGGCGACAGCGGCGCAGTTGGGTCCGCCGGCATGAAGCGATTAACGCCCTGCGCATCGATTATGGATTGGTGGAGATGCCAGCCGCTGGAATAATAACCCTTGAGGGCAGGGCGCGACATGAAAGTCGCGAAATGCCCCATTCTGCGACAAATCTGCTTGGTGGCTGTGCGAAACAGCAGCGCATTGTCGGCCGCCTCAAGCGCGTCTGCAGGCGCGAACGTGCATTCAATCTGGCCCGGCCCCCATTCTTTCTCGATGGAGCGAATGGGCAGGTTTATCGCCTCATAAGAGCGCACAAGCGCGCTCAGAATCGGCTGCATCATGTCCATGCTGCTCTCTGAATGGAAATGATAGCCGGGCTCAACCGGGCATATTTCGACGGGCTTTCCACGCACGCCCGGCGCTCCAACATTGTCGAAGCCCAGTTGCTCTTGCGTTACGCGCAACAGATAGAATTCAATTTCAAGGCCGATTACCTGCGACAGGCCGCGCGCTTTGAGCTTTGCGATCTCGCGGCGTAATAATTGGCGTGGTGAGAAATGAAATGGTCGGCCAGAATCGAAGTATTCATCGCCGATGATCCACGCCACGCCCGGCGCCCATGGCAGGACGCGAAACGTCGATGGGTCAGGCACAAGCGTCAAGTTTGGCGAGCCTGTCATCTCGTCCAGCCCCATGCCGCCGCCGCGCGTGAAGGAGGAGAAGGTGCGGGTGCCGGCTGAGTCCAGCGTGCTTGTCGCCACGTTTATATTATGACCGTTCTTCAGCGCGCTGATGAATGCAGGAACGGTCAGCGCTTTGGCGCGCGAATAGCCATGCGGATCTGCCCATGCGAGGCGTACAAGATGGATGTCCCCGTTCTTCAACTCCGCCGCAAGCTCGGCGGCCTTTCGCGTCTGGTCTTGCGTCCAAAGACCATGACGTTCGATGAAACCGGCCGACGAATTCATGCTGCGCCTCAATACCTGTCTCGTGATTTATCGTTGCAGCACAAGCCTAGCGTCGCCAGACGCAGGTGTCCTCGGCAATCGCGACATAATAATCCCAAGCGCGGATTGGCTCGTGTTCGCGATCGTCGCCATGGCGACGCGCTGCGCCTTCAGGCGTATAGAATTGCAGTTTGAAGCCCGCGGCATGGGCCTTCAATTGCAGCTCAGCCGTCTCTTCCATGAAGATGGCGTTGACGCAGGCGTGCGCGACCGACATGCCCGTCGCCAACATTCCGTTGGCTTGTAAAATTACGCCGACATTGGCGCCAAGTGCATCGGCCACGCCCATTCCAAGCTCCGGATTGGCCGCCAGCACAGGCTTTTCAAACACCGGCACGATGTGTCCGAGATTGGCGCCAAAACCGTGCGCAATACGAAGTGGCTCGGCTGAAGCTGAGTAGGCGGCGACGTTTCGCGGATGGCCGCGCGCAATCGACATTACGTCGGGGCGCTGCTTGTAGACGGCGATATGCATGGCGGTTTCTAGGGCAGGGCGCCCGGCGCCGGCGACCTGGTTGCCGTCCATGTCGAGTTCGATCAACTCGGCCTCAGTCACGGTCCCCAGAGCAATGCGCGGCGTAATCAGAATGCGTCCGCCCGGCAATCTTGCGCTGACATGGCCAAATCCTTCGACAATGCGGAAATGGGTCAGCACGCGGCAGGCGCGCAGAATTTTGGCCCGAAGTTCGGGGGTCGATGTAAAGGACAAGAGCGCCTCCTTGAGCCGGCGTTGCGGCGTGAACCATTTTTACGCAGGCGCAATCGGCGGATGTCATGCGCCCGTCGCGGCCATCGTTCTGTGGGTGCGAGATTGACCCCATGAGGTTGCTTTTGCAAGCGTGCGGCCCGGCGCGCCACATGCTTGGCTTGAAAGAAACACCCCCAGAAAGGCTTGTTTTTGGGTCTGGTCTGTGGAACCCGCCTGGCGTCGGGTCGTTCTTTGTCTGGACGCCCCATCCCGCGCCGAAGCGGGCGCCCCGAGCGCACGCGCTGCGGCGCAGTAGAGCCCTCGGCGCAGGGAGTTCCAGATGGAACAGAGAAGCGTCGAAGCCCTACGTGGCGTTGCTGAAGTTCATTTCGTCCCGCCAACCCCGCTAAACCGCGCGCAGCGGCTCGAGGTTTGGGCCAAGGCGCTGGAAAGGCAGGGCGACGCGCCTGTGCGCCTTTTTCACCAGCTTGAATTCATGCCCCGTTCGGAATGGGGACCGCTGCGCGTGGAGAATTCGCCCCTCACCATCGCCCTTAACGATCCTGCGCTGCGCGCTGCCGGCTTGCAGAGCGACCGGCTGGGCGACGCCATGGCATTCTTCGAGCTTGGCGAAAGCGACGCCCACCGCATGCTTTGTTCCTGCATGCATGGCGCGGCCATGAGCGCTACGCGCGCCGCCGCTTTTGTGCGCCGGGTTGCCGATCCGATTCCGTATCTGGCGGTCCGGGCGGCTACTTGTGTCATCGGGGCGAGCGCCCTTGGGTTGCTTTTTTACTACAACTGAGCTTTGAAGGTTCAAGCCAGAGCGCTCCCTTCCATCTGGAAGGGGCGCCTTTTCTTGCGGCAATCTGGGCGTTATTTACGCAATCAGCGCCCAATGAAAAGGCGGGGGGCAGTTTATCCACGAGGTTCAGGTTCCCGTTTTCCGACGTTGCTCCCGGCTGAACGCTATTTAGGCAGGATGGCACGTTTTTTGTTCACTACTGCCTCGAAAATGTATTTTGAGGGGGCGCTTCGTGAGCTTGTTTCGATCAGGACTAATGGGTTCGCTGACTTTTTTGGCCGCGCCGGGGCTTGCGCGTGCAGCTGAGAAAAGCAGCATCGACGCCGCCGACACTGGCTTCATGATTGTCGCCACCGCGCTTGTGCTGATGATGACCCTCCCGGGGTTGGCGCTTTTTTACGCCGGCATGGTGCGTCGCAAGAATGTGCTCGCCACGATGGCGCAGAGCGCGGGCGCGTTGGCGTTGATCTCGCTGCTCTGGATGCTTGCGGGTTACTCCCTCTCGTTCAGCGGTTCCGGGGCCTGGAGCGGCGATTTTGAGCGATTGTTCCTGAATGGCATCGGTATGGAGACCGTCAGCCCGCTCGCCAAGACAATTCCGGAACTGCTGTTTGCGCTCTACCAGATGACCTTCGCCGTTATCACCTGCGCGCTCATCGGCGGCGCTGTGGCCGATCGCATGAAATTTTCCGCCTTCCTGGTCTTCATCACCATCTGGCTGTTCGTGGTCTACGCGCCTTCGGCTCATTGGGTCTGGGGCGGCGGCTTTCTGGGCGCCATGGGTTTTCTGGACTTTGCAGGCGGCGCGGTCGTTCATATCAACGCTGGCGTCGCCGGCCTTGTGGCGGCGCTCGTTCTGGGGCCGCGACAGGGCTATGGGCGCGAGAACATGTCGCCGTTTGATCTGTCGCTGGCGGTTGTTGGGACAGGCCTGCTTTGGGTCGGCTGGTTTGGCTTCAACGGCGGGTCCGCGCTTGGCGCCGGCTCGCGCGCCGTGTTCGCCATTGGCTCAACGCATCTGGCGGCGTGCGCCGGTGCAGTGGTGTGGGCTGCGATTGAATGGCGCCATCGCGGCAAGCCGTCGGTGCTGGGCATTATTTCAGGCGCGATTGCAGGGCTGGGAACGATCACGCCAGCCTCTGGCTTCGTGCTGCCGTGGCATGGCGTCGTGATTGGCGCAATTGCTGGCGTGGTTTGCTATTGGGCCTGCATCGTCGTCAAGCGCCGCTTGAAATACGATGATTCGCTCGACGTCTTCGGCGTTCATGGCGTCGGCGGCATTTTGGGCTTGTTGATGGCGGGCGTGTTCGCGACCAGCTGGCTTTCAGTGACGCCCGAAGCCCCCGGAATCTCGGGGCTGCTGGAAGGAAATGCCGAACAGCTCGGCATTCAGGCGCTTGGCGTGCTGATCGTCACCGGCGGGTGCATCTTTGGGACGTTAATCGCGTTGGGGCTTACCCATATGCTGACCGGCCTGCGCGTTGATGCCGAAGGTGAACGACAGGGGCTGGATCTGGCGCTGCATGGCGAGGCGATCCACCAATAGGGTGCGTCACATAGCGTCATGGCCGGGATGAACCCGGCCATGACGTGTTTGGTTAGACCGAGTGATAATAGCTCAGGTCAATATACTTTGTCGGGTCGCTCAGCTTGCCGCCGGACCCGTAGCGCGAGCGCAGGTCAAGCACGGTATCCACGCCATCCATCAGCATCGCGCCCTTGGGGGTGAGCCCGGAGCGCGGCGACAGCAGCGAGTTCATCACGGCGCCTGCCACCTGCGGCTTGATCTCCGGCATGTTGGTCAGCAGGATCTGCGTCGCTTCCTCGCGGTTGGCGGG
>CANJPM010000222.1 GCA_947476075.1 Beijerinckiaceae bacterium | reverse complement strand
GCCGCCCTCGATCAGGGGTCGCGTTTTATCCGTGCCTGCGCCGCTCATGATGCACTCGCCTTGTTGATAGGCGAAGCTCTAACCCTGTGGGATGGGAATCGGCAAGCGCTCAGCGTTTCAGCGACCGCAGATAGGCGATCAGCGCGTCTATTTGTGGGGGTTCAAACTCAAACGCGGGCATTTCCGGGCTCTGGTGGCCGACCATAATGCCCTCCGCGAACGCCTCCTCAAGGTGTTCGAGTTTGTATTTGCGGGCGATCTCCCGCAGCGGCGGCGCCTTGGGGTTTGGGCTCGCGCCGGGCCGGGCGGCCGCATGGCAGGGCGCGCATTGGGCTTTCACCAGCGCTTCGCCCGCGCTGCGGCTGGATTGCGCGAGCGCGGGGCCGGCGAGAAGGGCGAGGGCGAGCTGAATCTGGCGCATGAGACTTTGTGCCAGACGGTGAGGGCGGGCGACATGACATGGGTCAAGACGGGGGCTGGCTCAATCTCTCAGCGCGTCATCCCGGCGAAGGCCGGGACCCACGGCGGGTTACGAGCGTGGCCTGCCGTGGATGGCGGCCTTCGCCGCCATGACGCTCTTGCCCCCACTATTCCCACAATCGTCCGCGCCGCGTACAACAACAAAAAACGGAGGAAGACCCAATGAGCCATACCCAGCGCATCGACGTCCATCACCACGTTCTGCCCGAATTCTACAAGGACGTGCAGCGCGCCGCCGGCATCATGGGCAGCGCCTATCAGGCTTTCCCGGAATGGTCGCCTGAATCCTCGCTCGCGCTGATGGACGAGGCGCGCATTGGCGCCGCTATCTTCTCGTTCACCTCGCCGGGCATTTTCTTTGGCGACATCGGCCAGACGCGCGAGCTTGCGCGCCAGTTCAACGATTGGCTGGCCGGGCTTGTGGCCAGTAAGCCTGATCGCTTCGGCGCGTTTGGCTTTCTGCCGCTGCCGGACGTCGAGGCGTCCCTGAAAGAGATCGCGCATATTTACGATGATCTGCAGCTCGATGGCGTGTGCCTGCTCACCAGCGTCGACGAGCGCTATATCGGCCATCCCGATTTCTGGCCAGTCTATGAAGAGCTCAATCGTCGCAAGGCGGTGGTGTTTATTCATCCCTGCTATCCGCCGGGCACTGAGGCGCAGGGCTGGGACATTCCGCGCATGCTGATCGATTATCCGTTTGAGACCACGCGCGTGGCCACAAACCTTATCTTCAACGGCGTGACCGAGAAGCTGCCCGATATCAAGTTCATCCTGTCGCACGCAGGCGGAACGTTGCCGATGCTGGCGCACCGCATTTCAATCTTCGATAAAAAGACAAAGCAGCAGGGCAATTATCCGCAGGGCGCGCTGGCCTATATCCGCCGCTTCTATTTCGATTCAGCGCTCTGCGGCCACAAGGTTCCGCTGGACGCTTTGCGCGGGTTCGCGCCGCCGAGCCAGATTTTATTTGGCTCGGATTATCCTTATGTGAATGCGCAAACAGCGCTTCAGGAGACGGCGGGCTTTGACGCCTACCAGGGTTTCAGCGCGCAAGAACGTCATATGGCCGAGCGCGGAAACGCAGAGCTTTTGTTCCCGCGCTTCTCCAAAAGCTAGTACGACATCAGCACGGGCGCAGGCGGGGCGCCAAGCATACGCCGCGTCACGCCGCCCAGCACCATTTGCCGCATTCTCGAATGGGCGTACGCGCCCATTACGACCAGATCAGCGCGGGTCAGTTCTGCGTGCGTCGCGAGCGCGCCGCCAATATCGCCGTCGCTGGCTGACAGATGCGTCACGCGAACATGCTTGCAATGGCGCGCCAGTCGCGGCGCTATCTCGGCGCCGTCGACGCGTTTGCCTGCATCAGAATCCCCGTCGATGGTGACGATCTCAACGCTGTCGGCGCGCGCCAGAAGCGGTATGGCATCGCCAATCGCACGCGCTGCACGCGCGCTGCCGTCCCACGCCACGACAGCTTTGGCGACTTGCGCGCGCCGCGACCAGCCGACAGGCGGCGCAATCACCGGACCGCCGGAATTGAACAAAACTTCTTCCGTTACGCCCTGCAGCAGAGAGACAAGATCATCACAAGGCTGCATGATCGCAAGATCGGCGAGCCGCGCGCCAAAAGCAAAACGCCTGGCGAGGCTCAGATAATCATCCTGCTCGACGCTGACGTCGGCCGGTACGCCTGTGCTGCGCACGCGCGCCAGCACATCCTGCGCGTACGTTTGCGCGTGGTCGCGCCGATCATGATTGGCCTTGGCGATCAAACCGCGCGCCTCGCCCAGAAAAGAAATGCTCGGCGCCGCCATTCTGGGGACGCCAACGCAGATGCTGAGATGCGCGCCAAAATTGGACGCCATATCGATGGCGTAATCGACCAGTGAATCAGCAGGCGCGCGCTCGTTCATGTCGCCATTGAAGAATGGTCCGACGAAGATGGTCTTGATGGACATGAAACCTCCCTTGCTGGATACGAATCATTAAAGACATACGCCGCAGTCTCCCGCCATGTTTCAGATCAAAGCAGATAAGCTCTGCCGCACAGGCGCTTTCGGCATTTCCGTCAGCTTGCCGCAAGTGCTTCTCTTTATCCAGCGGAGGCTCTACAATAGAGAAATGACGATTCAAAACAGGAACAGCGTCAAACATAACGCCAAGCTCGGCGCCTTCGCCCACGAACTTGCGTGGACGCTTGAGGAGGATCGTCTCCTCTGGCGCAATAGCGCTGGCGGCGCCAGCGGCGCCATCGCGTTGTCTGACATCATCGCTGTACAGATCGTCATCGAACCATCCCTGTTTGGACCCATGCAACGCATCTGCCGCTTGCGTACGTCCAGCGGAGCGCGTTGGGCGATTGCGTCCGCGCATAGTCTTGGCGCCTTCAGGCGTGAGGATCGAACCGCGAGTTGGCGCGCGCTCGTTGGCCCCCTCTTGCGACAGATCGCGCATGAGGCGCCACAAGCGCGCGTGCGGCGCGGTTTGTCGCCATTGGCGTTCTGGTCTTGCATTGCAGGCCTTGTTGCGCTGGTGGCCGGGCTTGCCGCCGCCTATGCTGTTCTTGGCGACAAAGTGTTTACGGCGCGCCTGGCGCTTGGGCTTGCGCTGGTCGGCGTCGGGTTGCCCAATCTCATCGCCTGGCTGCGCGCCAACAGGCCAGGGCGTACAGAGAAAGATCCGCTCTAGCCTTCTGCGTCCATTGATCGGGACTTCTTTACTCGCGCACGACAAGAACCGAGCATTTTGCGTGGCGCACGACTGTCTTGGCGTTGGAGCCAAGTAAATAGGTCGACATGGCCGGGCGATGCGAGCCGATGATGATGAGATCGGCGCCCCATTCGTCGGCTTCTGACAAGATTTCCGGGTACACGCCGCCCACGCGCACGATGGAGCTGACGCGCTCCGGGGGGAGCTTTATTTTCAAAACCAGACGCTTCAACTCGGACTCGGCCCATTCGCGCTGCTGCGCGTCGAAATCGGACGGTACGTAATCCATATATGTGGCCGGCAATATCTGCTGCACGTTAACGACGCGCAGGGCTGCGCCTGTCCATTCGGCCATGCGCACCGCTGCGTCCAGGGCGGGCGCTGCGACCGACAGATCCGAGAGATCAACTGGCACAAGGATTGTTTTGAACATGGATGTCTCCCGCTTGCGCGGAACTTGCGCTGCAAGCTGACGACAACGCTGAACGGGCGCGTAAAGTTTCGCCTTGTTCTGGATCAATCCGTAATGTGGTTCAGGTCCGACGATTTTGGCGTCCGTCGGGGCCTCGGGCTAAAGTGCGCCCGTAACGCTGAAGAAGACAAGCGCAATCAGCCCAAAGTGCAGGGCGGAGCCGGTGAGACCCGAGCCGGCGCCACGTTCAGGAACATCGTGCACGTAGGCGGCGCCGTCGCCAGAGCAGAGCTGCGACGCCGGTCGTCATTACGCGGATGGCTGCGCCAGGAGTTGCGCGATCGCGTCAAGCGCCTCGTTCGCCTTCGATCCGTCTGGACCGCCCGCCTGCGCCATATCAGGGCGCCCGCCGCCGCCTTTGCCGCCCAGCTTTTCCGAGGCGACGCGGACCAGATCTACTGCGTTGAAACGCGTCGTCAGATCGGCGGTGACGGCGACTACGACGCCGCCCTTGCCGTCGTCGGCGGTATTGACGATGGCCACAATTCCCGAACCGACCTTGCTTTTGCCTTCGTCGGCCAGTGTCTTCAGGTCTTTCATGTCGACGCCCGAGACGCTGAGGCGGAAGAAGTTCACGCCACCGACGTCCGTTACCGGACCATCGCCTGAGCCGCCGCCCCCGCCCATGGCGAGTTTGCGCCTGGCGTCGCCCAATTCGCGCTCAAGCCGCTTTCGTTCTTCAACGAGCGCGCCAAGGCGCTCGGCGAGATCGTCGGCTGGCGCTTTCATGATTGCCGCCGCTTCGCGCAGGCGACGAGATTCTGTTTCGAGATGGCGGCGCGCCCCTTCCGCCGTCTTGGCTTCAAGGCGTCGCACGCCAGCGGCGACGGCGCTTTCGCCGATGATCGCGACAAGGCCGATCTCGCCGGTGCGCTCAACATGGGTGCCGCCGCATAATTCAACGGAGAACGGCTTGTTGGCGCGCTCTCCGCCGATGACGGACCCCATGCTGACGACGCGCACTTCATCGCCATATTTCTCGCCAAAAAGCGCCCGTGCGCCAGATTGCATGGCGTCCTCGACGCCCATCAGGCGGGTGGAGACGGCTCCGTTCTGGAGCACCATCCGGTTGGCGATCTCGTTCACCTGCCCAAGCTCGTCGTCGCTGATCGGCTTGGGGTGGGCAAAATCGAAGCGCAGGCGATCGCCGGCGACCATCGAGCCTTTTTGCGCAACATGATCGCCCAGCACCTGACGGAGCGCCTCGTGCAGCAAATGGGTCGCGGAATGGTTGGCGCGGATCGCGCGGCGTCGCTCGTGATCGACTTCAAGCTGCACCGGCATGCCGACGCGCAATTCGCCCTCAACCACCTCGACGACGTGCACGAACAGATCGCCCAGCTTCTTCTGGGTGTCGGTTACGCGCACGCGCACGCCTGCTGCGCTGATGCTGCCCTCGTCGCCGACCTGACCGCCAGATTCGGCGTAGAACGGGGTCTGGTTAAGAATGATGAGACCAGTCTCGCCCGCAGACAGATTGGCCACTTCTGCGCCGCTGCGCACGATGGACCCGATGATTCCTTCAGCCTGTTCCGCATCGTAGCCCAGAAATTCAGTGGCGCCGACGCGTTCCTTGACGCCGAACCAGACGGTCTCTGTGGCCGCCTCGCCAGAGCCCGACCAGGCCTTGCGGGCTTCCGCGCGCTGGCGCTCCATCGCAGCTTTGAAGCCGTCGGTGTCGACGCCGATGCTGCGGGCGCGCAGGGCGTCCTGCGTCAGATCCAGCGGGAAACCGAAGGTGTCGTAGAGGCGGAATGCGGTTTCTCCCGACAGGCTTGCGCCGGCGGGCAGGTCGCGGGTTTCGTCGTCGAGGATAGAAAGGCCGCGGGCCAGCGTAGTGCGGAAACGGGTTTCCTCAAGGCGCAGCGTCTCGGAGATCAGCGCTTCTGCGCGCGTCAGCTCGGGGAAGGCGCGGCCCATCTCCCGCATCAACGCCGGCACAAGCCGCCACATCAGCGGATCGCGGGCTCCCAGCAATTGGGCGTGGCGCATGGCGCGGCGCATGATGCGACGCAACACATAGCCGCGCCCCTCATTGGAGGGCAGAACGCCGTCGGCGACGAGGAAAGCGGAGGCGCGCAAATGGTCGGCGATGATCCGGTGACTTGCCGCTTGCGCTTTGTCAGCCGGGGCGCCGGTAAGCTCGGTCGAGGCGCGGATCAGGCCGCGGAACAGGTCGATGTCAAAGTTCGACTTGACGCCCTGCAAGATCGCGGCGATGCGCTCAAGGCCCATGCCGGTGTCGATGGAGGGGCGGGGCAGGGGCACGCGTTCACCCGGCTGCACCTGCTCGTATTGCATGAACACGAGGTTCCAGAATTCGAGATAGCGATCGCCGTCTTCGTCGGGCGAGCCGGGAGGGCCGCCTGCCAGCTCGGGGCCCTGATCGTAAAAGATTTCCGAGCACGGACCGCACGGGCCGGTGTCGCCCATCGACCAGAAATTGTCAGAGGTCGGAATCCGGATGATTCGGTCGTCGTGGAACCCCGCGATCTTCTTCCACAGGCCGAAGGCTTCGTCGTCGGTGTGATAGACGGTGACGAGGAGATTGTCCTTTGGAAGACCGAACTCCTGGGTGATCAATTTCCAGGCGAGCGTGATGGCTTCTTCCTTGAAATAATCACCGAATGAGAAACTGCCGAGCATTTCAAAAAAGGTGTGATGGCGAGCTGTATAGCCGACATTGTCGAGGTCGTTATGCTTGCCGCCGGCGCGAACGCATTTCTGGGATGTGGTGGCG
>CANJPM010000221.1 GCA_947476075.1 Beijerinckiaceae bacterium | reverse complement strand
TCAGAGAGCGCGCGTCGCAATCGACGCAAGGCGCAGGCGGTGCAATTCATCGCGCGTGACGCGGGGATCAGCCTCGCCCAAGCCGCTTACCGCTTCATCCTCGATCATCGTGGCGTAACGACAGCGCTTGGCGGCTTCTCAAGCATGGAGCAATTGGAAGAGATCAGCGCTGCGGCCGACCTGCCGCCATTCCCCGCCGATCAAATAGCAAAACTGAGCGCGCTCTGGCGGACCAATTTCAATCTCGGTTGAACCTTGGGCGTTCAAGGAACGTCTGACAACCAGGCTCAGGAGGAACTTCGAACACGCAGGAACGTTG
This sequence comes from Beijerinckiaceae bacterium, assembly GCA_947476075.1. Lineage (GTDB taxonomy): Bacteria > Pseudomonadota > Alphaproteobacteria > Rhizobiales > Beijerinckiaceae > Terripilifer. The sequence continues at coordinate 6,191 of CANJPM010000221.1, read as the reverse complement.
ATCCGTCTCCCCTCCACGCGACCAGATGGAGAAAAGCATGTATGCGGACCAGATGATGCAGAGCCATCCGCATGTGAAGGGGAGCGCAAACACCGCCCTAATCGCAAGCGTAGAGGCCTGTTATGCATGCGCGCAGGCATGCTCCTCATGCGCCGACGCTTGTCTTGGCGAACCGATGGCGCAGCAATTAACGCAGTGCATTCGCCTTAACCTTGATTGCGCGGACATATGCGGAGCGACCGGCTCGGTATCGACACGCCGCAGCGGATCAAATGAAGAGACCCTCGGCGACATGTTGCGGGCCTGCGCCCGCATATGCGTGCTCTGCGCCGAAGAATGCCGACGTCACGCAGCCATTCACGCCCATTGCAGAATATGCGCCGACGCCTGCATCGCGTGCGCACTATCATGCGAGCGTGCGCTCGATAGCATCAAGTAAAAATACGAACCCCAAAATTTCCTTACCCGAAAGCCCGATAACCTTATGGATGGATCAACCTCGCTATTGCTTGCGGGGCGTCAAAAGCATTATGCGCACAATAGCCGACGCCAAACACTTTCGCGTCATTGCCCGCACGCTCCAATCAGATCACGCTTGCTTCGTCCACTGCCTCCAAAAATTGGAAGGAGCTGGCTGCGGAATGGTCTAAAGGAGGATTGAATGGGTGAGGCGCTGAAGCAATTAGCCAATGGCGTATCAATCATTCTCGATCAAATGAAATTCCGTCGGGCGGGATTGGCGTCCTTGCTGACGCAATGGGCGACAGAGAACTTCATTAACCTTGTACAAAAAGCACCCGATGATCCCGACCTGGGAATCGACCCTCATTTACGAATGGCGATCCTGAACCTTGGCGGCGCCAGCGTTGCCGAACAAGAAAGCCTGACGATAATCGACAACCTGCGCCAGCTTGCGCCGCAAGTTCGAATCGCAATTATTTCGGACCGAGAATCGACACACGAAGTCGTCGCTGCCTTTCGTAGCGGAGCCCATGGCTTCATCCCGACAAGCACGGAACCGGCAGTCGCGCTGCAAGCACTGTCTTTTGTACTGGCGGGCGGATCATTCTTCCCACCAACAGTCCTGCTGAACAAGGGCCATCATCAAACTACCCAACGCCAGAGCGCAATAAGACCAGTCAAAGAAGTCACAATGAATCAATCGAAATTATTTACGCCCTCGCAATTGCGTGTAATGGCGCAGCTGAAAGATGGAAAGTCCAACAAGCTTATCGCGAGGACTCTCGGTCTGTGCGAAGCGACCGTGAAATTGCATGTGCGCCAAATTATGCGAAAAATCGGGGCGCTGAACAGAACGCAGGTCGCCCTTTACTGCTCGACGGATGGCGAGGTGGAGGAGATCCTGAGAGCCAATGAACAGGCGCGGTCACGGATAGATGACCACACGAAGCAATTTTCCCATAATCACCTCAACGGCGGCGCACATCCAGATGCAACCGCACCCAAGCCCGACAGGTCAAGCTCCGGCGACACTCGATCGGACTAAGTAACCCCTCGGTGGATCAACCCAACGCGCACTGCAGAAGATTAAACTTCCAGGATAAACTTTTCGAACAACAAGCCGAGGTTGACGCCATGACGTTCGCACAATGGAAAACTTTCCTGAACGATCTAGCACTCAAGAACGAAAGCCCAGCGCCAGCGACTCAGAGCGGCGGAAACACAATCGCTCCATCGAGTGGCTCGACTGCAGCCGCCCAAGGCACCGCAGATGCAGTCGGGACAGATACATTTGCCCAAATAAATACAACACTAAATACAAACGACAAAGGCCTGGCGACAATCACGCAGGGCGCGATCAGCGCGACCGCAGCCGCCCAGTCAACGCAAGAATCTCCCGCCTATGCCTCCACTTCCGTCGCCGTATCACTTCCAGACGCCGATCTAATCTTCTACGACCAAAAGGAAAACACTTCGAACGGCGGAAACGAAAGCGCCACATGGGCGGCGTCATCTTCCACGATCAATTTCCTTGCGATCGATTTTAAATTCATAGATTTTGGCTCCCCAAAAATCGTTGGAAAATTCTCTGCCGGCTCGGCGCCGGAACCTTCGATTTCAGGAAATTTGGCTTTGTTCAATACAAACGTCTCCGCAAGCGGGAGTAACTCCCTGACGACCGTGGATCAATCTGCGCTTGTCGTTGAGGACCGCTTCTCTTCCGTCTCAGTCTGGGCAACCGCTGCAGTCGATGACAGATCTCAAAGCCACGGGTCTTTTTTCGACTTATTTTTTTAGTCGAAACGAGAAATCAAAATCAGAACTGAAAGAAAGCGTCGCTCGGTTAATCGAGCGGCGCATTTGTTTTTTGAACCAAAACGCGTCGTATGAAGATCACAAAGATATAAAACGATATAGCAAGAATTCACTAAGGTGCAAATTTGATTAATATTTTATCCATCCGATCATTAAGCCTCTTGATGCTTTGATTGTTGACCCAACAGCATATTAGTTTCTGATCGTTGGTTATCCGCCAGCACGCATTAATGGAGATAGACATGTTTAATTTCCTCAAGCATTCCGACCATGAAGATCACTCCAACAACAACAATGATTTTAACTGGGACCTCGACGTAAGCTACGATTTCGCATCTGAAATCAATATGGACTTCGACACGAACGCTGACTACAGCAGCGAAATCTGCGTCGATGCGAACATAGATGTATGCGTCGACATCGACGGAAATCTCGCGACATTCAATGTCGATGTTCAGGCTGTCGGCGAAGACAGCGCAACGGAAGTGAACATTGCCGTCATCACCACCGACGATTACTCGAGCATCACTCTCAGCGGATATTCAGCCGTCGCCTAAGCCACGCGAACAGATCAAGCAGGAAGCCTCGGTGAAAGCCGGGGCTTCTTTTTTACGCATTGAATATTTTCAAGTTCGTAGCGACCTCGCCCAAACGACTATTCACCTTTCACGCCATTGGGGAAGGAGCCTGTTCAAACTATTCTGACCTTCGTTCCCGCATTACGCGAAATGATAAGGAGAAATTTGCGATGGCTTACATGCTCAAACTTCTCACGACGCTCAGCGACGTTCTCACGCAAATTCTTCCCGGCAGCTTCCATATTCGCGGACTTGAGGGAAACGACGTCATCACCATCCAGTCGAACGATTTGTTAAGCGACCTGCTCGAAGGCGGCCCAGGCAATGACAGACTGACAGCCGCTGCGAGCAACGACCTTCTTGATGGCGGCGACGGAGCCGATATTCTGAACGGAGGCGCCGGAAACGACATCCTGCGCGGTGGCGCGGGCGCTGACACGCTCGATGGCGGAGCTGGAACAGATATTGCGGATTATTCCAACTCAAATGCAGCTGTGATCCTCACCCTGCCTCTTGACCCCACGCGCACTGCGCGCGGCTCAGGCGGCGATGCAAATGGGGATATTGTCAGCAACATCGAAAATATAACCGGATCCGCTTTCAACGATACGCTGAGCGGCAACAAACTCGCCAATCAAATGGTCGGTGGTCTCGGCGCAGACACATTACGCGGCCTTGAGGGCAATGATGCGCTCTTTGGCGAAAGCATCGTTGATGCAAACGCCGATGGCATAGCCGACGACAGCGACAAAGATGGCGTACCAGACGGCATTCAGGGAACGGCCATTGGCGGCAATGATACGCTTGACGGCGGATCTGGCGACGATTTGCTCGCAGGCGGCGGTGGCGACGACACGCTTCTGGGCGGATTTGGCAACGACAAGCTCTTTGGCGGGTATGGCAAAGACTTCCTGAGCGCAGGCGATGGCGACGATATTATCGATGGTGGCGAAGGCGACGATGATTTAATCGCGGGCTCGGGCAACGACGTGCTGCGCGGTGGCGCCGGCAATGATTTTTTGAACGCAGCCAGCGGCGTCGATCAGCTCTTCGGCGACGCCGGCAATGACAATCTGATGGCGGGCGACGGCGACGACTTGCTTGATGGGGGCGACGGGAACGATCGCCTCGATGGCGGCTCTGGTATCGACCGGCTGCTCGGTGGCCGCGGCGACGACGTAATGATTGCAGGCGCCGGCGCAGAAATCATGGATGGCGGAGAGGGAATTGATACAATCGATTTCTCCGCATCGACAGCCGTGGGTCTGAACCTCAAAACTGGCGAGACTTCAGGAAGCGCGCTTGGCGACATCATCACCAACGTTGAAAACGTCATCGGCAGCTCTTCTTCTGACGCAATCGTGGGCAACGATCTAGCAAATCGAATAGACGGCGGACTTGGCGACGACGTCATCGATGGCGGCTCGGGCAATGACGTCTTGATCGGAGGCGCAGGAGCTGATCGCCTGATCGGTGGCGAGGGAACCGACACGATCGAATATTCTGCCTCAGCAGCAGGCGTAACTGTTGGGCTGATAAGCGACCCCACGCTGGCGACGGCCGGAACTGGCGGCGACGCGGAAGGCGACACGATCAACCAGATTGAAAACATCGTCGGCAGCGCCTACGACGACAACTTGTTTGGCAGCAGCGTGGATAACATGCTCAGCGGCGGCGCCGGAAACGATTTTCTGCGCGGGGGTGCTGGCGCCGACATCTTGCAAGGCGGCGATGGCGTCGACACAGCGAGCTATTCTGATTCAACTTCGGCCGTCAGCGTCAGCGCAACGCTCTCAACAACAGGCGTCGGCGGTTATGCGGCAGGCGATCTGTTAACCGGCATTGAGAACCTCATCGGCTCGTCGTTCAACGATGTGCTCACTGGCGGCACAACGGTCAATCGCCTCGAAGGCGGCGCAGGCAATGACCTTTTACGCGGCGGCGCCGGCGCCGACACATTGATCGGCGGCGACGGGGTAGACATTGTCGACTACTCAACATCGACTTCAGGCGTCATAGTGCAACTGACCGCTGTCGTGGGCGCAACCACCACCGGCGGCACAAGTTCTGGATATGCAAACCCGTCTGATGCGCAGGGCGATATCCTGAGCGGAATCGAAAGCATCATCGGTTCGAATCTGAACGACACACTGGTGGGAAGCTCCGTAAGCAACAAGATTACCAGCGGCGCTGGCAATGACACGTTACGTGGCGGCAGCGGATCCGACATACTTTCAAGCAATGGCGCGGGACAAAAGCTCATCTACGGCGATGGCGTCAACGACGGCGGCGCAGCAGGCGCCGACCAGTTCCGAATTCTGGGCGGCACAAATTACATCCTCGATTATCAAACGGGTGAGGACGTAATCGCAAACTCGATCACAAGCGTCAGCACAACGGTAATCGGCATTAGCGGCGTGAACTACTACGCAGTCAACGTCAAAGGCGCTGCGCATAATACCTATGTCGTCCTTGGCACGACAACATCTCTCACAGCGCAAGGAGCAACAGCCGCAGCCAACACATTCGTCACAAACGATCTGTTCCTCGACCCTGGCCTGATCGCCTGACGCCTCAAGCCAGTTGCAAACACAGGAGCTATCGTATGAGCGCGCAACACGGACGGGCCGCTGATTTTCGAGGAACAGCGGAATTTGATCAGGCCATGCAAGCCTGCAGAAAAATGGCTTGGAAAGCGGGCCTTTTCAGTTTCGCGATAAACATTCTGGTTTTGGCTCCGTCCGTCTACATGATTCAAGTCTATGATCGAGTACTGTCTTCAGGTCGCATTGAAACGCTCATCTTCATGACCGGCCTGCTGGCCGCAGCCCTGCTGCTGATGGGAGCTCTTGAAGCCTTGCGCACCGTCATCCTCGTGCGCACAAGCTCTTGGCTAAGCGGCAGGCTTGGGCCGCGTTATCTCGCGATGAGCGTTAGGTCACGCCTGTTGGGCGACAGTTCGGGCGCGCAACCGCTGCGCGACCTTGCACAAGTGCAATCCTTCATGGCCTCGCCCGCTCTGACCGTCTTCTTCGACGCCCCATGGACTGTGTTCTTCATTATGCTGGTCTGGATGCTCCATCCATGGCTAGGGATATTCGCGATCATCTCTGCCTTGCTTCTGCTGGCGCTTACCGTCGTGAACGAATTGATCACACGCAAAGCGAACGCACAGGCGAATGCAGACCAAATTATAACGATGCAGCAGGCGGAAGCCACAATACGCAATGCGGAGGTCGTGCGTTCAATGGGAATGCTGCCGGCCATGTTAGGCCGCTGGCAGGCGCGCAACGCATCGTCCCTGAATGCGCAACAGATCGCTGCTGAACGAAATGG
>CANJPM010000220.1 GCA_947476075.1 Beijerinckiaceae bacterium | reverse complement strand
CAGCCAAAGGTGGAGCCAGCCTTCTTGTCTTTTCTCAAGATAAAAGGGAGGCTTCTGTAATCGCCGGTACTACGCAGCGAGGGCCAGAGGGGAGCGCGCGGATGGATTTGCGTCAAATCACTTATTTTATGTGGGTATTTGAACACGGTAGTTTCACTAAAGCTGCGCAAAAGGCCGGGGTCGTCCAGCCAGCCTTGAGCATTCAGGTCAAACGGCTTGAGGAAGAGCTTGGCGTTAGCCTATTTGTGCGGAACTCGCGCGGCGTCGCGCCAACCAGCTTTGGCGAACGCTTCTATTCCCTCTGCGAACCAATCTTGCGCGACGTGGCGATGGCGCGCAGTAAAATGCTGGAGCTGATCAACCCGGATGTCGTCATGGGGACGCTGCGCTGCGGTTTTCCGTCGCCGTTTTTCAAGGCGGTGATTGGCCCTGTCGTTTCGCGTTTTACTCAAGCCAACCCGCATATGACCCTTCATTTACGCGAGGGTTATGGGCGCACGCTAACCCAATGGGTGAGCGACGGGGCGCTCGATTTCGCGATTGGCGCGTGGAGCATCGATATGCCGGGGCTCACCGTGTCGATGGTGTATGAGGAAGAGGTCGTCCTGATTTCCGGCCGCACGCTCCCAATGCGCGACTTTTCGATCTGCAATCCTGAAGCGCTGACGGGACTAAAACTAATTTTACCTTCTGCAAGGCAAATTCTTGCGCCGCAATTAGAGCAATTGATCTCGACGGGTCGCGTGCGGCCGGCGAGCGTCATGCACGTCGACAGCTATATGGGCGTGGTGGAAATTGCGCGGCAGGCTGGCTGGGCTGGATTTGTTCCGATCAGCGGTGTTTCAAGCGACATGCTTGGCACCGACTTGCATGTTTACCGGTTCCCAAAGCAGATGATGTACCTTCGCTGGCATCTGGTGCATCGGGCAGGCGAGGAATTACATCCCGGCGCGCAGCGCTTTATCGGAATTCTGGAGCAGGCGTTGAACGAGGACCGCACGCGCTTCCTCGATATGGGGGTCATGCATGAAGATGCTCGGGCCCGCGATTGACAAACCGCCGGCCATTCGTTGATGGATCTGGCCTCAATCTTCGTTCTTGCATCCAAGCCTCGTTCTTCAATCAAGATTATCGCGTATGCAAAACTTCCGAGTTCAACGCCACTCGCGCATGCTCGGCTGGGCGGAAGTTCTTCCCTTCGCCGCGTTTTGGCTGGCCAGCCCTTCCCCACAAACGTCGTCAACGCCCAATGAGCGCTTGGCGCGCTGATGCTTATAGAGCAGCGATTTTGTCCCTCCTTGGTGGCGTGACCTGGGGACTGACGCTTGCGCGCGAAGGCCTATTGGATCAACCCGGCGTTCGCGTCCCTGTGGTGAGGAACGTGGCTTCCCCGGTGGCTTTTGGCGCGACACTTTTGCACGCAGCTTTTGACCTGCGGTTGCTGATGAGCGCGTTTACCGCGATGATGATCTACGATCTTGGCAACACCGCACGCGGGCTTGAGCTTGATCGGCTCTCATCGACTGGTCCGGATGGTATTTTTATTGCAAAGCGCGTTTTAGCGCTAGCGCGGTCCGCGGAGCTGGTCTGGGTTTCGGAGCCGACCGCGCGCTCATGACGGGCATGAAGACCGCGGCTGCTGGCAATTTATAGCAAAGCGAATGGCGTGGACAGACCGTGTTGTAGCGCCGATGCCAGCTTTCCACGATGATCCTGGCCTCGGCGAGCGAGTATAAGATCTCCCCGTCCAACAGCTCATCGCGAAGCCTGGTGTTGAAGGATTCTATGAAGCCATTCTCCCACGGCCACCCAGGCATGATGTAGGCGGCTTTTGCCCCAACAGCCTCAATCCAATCCTGAACAGACGTGGCGACGAACTCGGGTCCATTATCGAATCGGATATGGCCCGGGACACCCCGAAGGATGAACAGATCTGCCTAGACTTCGATGACGTCGATGGATTCGAGGCTCCGGAATATCCGGATCTCCAGAGTCTCATGAGTGAACTCATCGACCACATTCAACATGCGATATTTCCTCCCGTCATGTATGCGCTCGTCAACAGGAATGGCGAGGGGCGGTCGCTCCTCGTCATTCTTTCACTTCTCAGAGCTGAGCGTGTCTTTCAGAAGCGTGATTGTCTCCGGCGACTGGGCGAGCGCTTCCTTAATCTGCGCCAGCACCTCGTCGCCGTAGGTAGGCTCAAGCGGGCGCCCGAGCTTCTCCGCCTTCTGCTGGGCTTCCTTGTCCTCCATGGAGTGTTTGAAGGCGCTGCGCAGTGCGGCCAGCCGGTCAGCGGGAATGTTTGGCGGGCCGGCGGTCAGGCGCGAGATGTTGCCCTGCGACTGAACGAGCGCGAGCAGCCTGCGCGAGGCGGGGTCGCTCACAAGGTCCATGACCTGGGGGAGGTCCGTGTCTTTGCCGCCAATCTGCGCGATGAACTTGCCGTAGCCGTTCGCCACGAAATTCTCATAGGAGGAGCGCGAGGCGAGGGCTCCGAAAATCTCGCCGCGGCGCATGGCCTGCATATCTTCGGTCCCATTATAGCCGGTCTGGACGCGGATCGGGAGCTTCAGCGCCCGCGCGAGCATGATCGTCTCCACATATGCCGCTGCGCCAACGCCTGCGGTGGCGAAATTCACGGGCTCGGGAGAATTCACAAGGTCATACCAATCCCTGATCTTCGATTGCGGCGTGACGAGGAACACGCGAGGATCGGAGGCGGCTTTTCCAATCCACGACATTTTGGTCAGGTCGAATTTCGCGGCGCTGTAATTCATGAGCTGGTTGTAGATAAGGCCCGTGTTGAACGTACCGATAGTGAGGCCGTCGTTGCGCGCCGCGTAAACCGCATTTGCCCCCACTAGGTGCCCGGCGCCGGGCATGTTGCGGATGATGATCGTGGAGCCCGGCAGATATTTCTGCATATATTCCGAGACGAGCCTACCGTAGGTGTCATAGCCACCACCGGGCGCAGTCGCCACAATGTAATTGATAGTCTTTCCAGCGAAAAAATCCGCGCCGCTCTGGGCGAATGCTCCTCCAGAAATGAGCCAGGGGGTCGAGCAGGCGACCAAAACAGCAGAACATGTGGAAAATGCCTTGCGACGCATGATGCCCCTCCATGGACCGACAGACTCTCAATGTCGTTGTGTGATGCTCTTTTGTTGACGCCTGCGGCTCATTGTCCCTCGCTCGCAGACCTAATTCGGCGCATCTGCTCAAGCACCTGCGGCGGCGCCTGCGCCAGTTTCGAGATGACCTCTAGCACCTCCTCGCCGGAGAGCGGAGCGATGTCGATGCGCAGCTTGTTAGCCTCCGCGAGATATTCGGGGTCCTTCACCATGTTGGCGAATGCGCGCCGCAGCGCGTCCGCCTGCGGCTTTGGCACGCCGGGCGGCGCTGCGAAGGGCCGCGCCAATGTGTTGGAAAGCTCGGCGAGTTCGAGCAGGGCGAGCTCGTCCGGGCTGCGCGCAAGTTCACGAGCCGTCATCGTGTCGGGAAAATCGGGGTGGCGGTTTGACGTACCGAACTGAAGCAGCAGGCGCACCGGCCCATTGGGAGAGACCCAATCAGGTCGGGAGGAGCGCACGGCCGAATAATCGAGCGAGCGCGCGTCGATCTCTCCGCGTTCTACCGAAAGGAACAGCGCGTTGGAATCGCGATACCCAGCTATAAGCTTGATACGCAGACCAAGCCCGTCTCGCAGGAGAAGGGCCCAGTCGTTTCCGCCGGAACCGGCGCCCGTGCCTCCAACCACAAGCTCCGGCCCGCCAGCGCGCAGTAGGTCTCGCGCGTCCTTGATAGGCGCCTCCTTGCGAATGAACATCAGATAGACTTCTTCATTGCCACCGGCGGGCGTGCCGATCCATGTGAAGCGCGTCGGATCAAAGCGCACATTTGGATTCGCCTTCAGCAGCGCCGAGAGCGGCATCTCCCGCGCGAATGTGCCGAAGGTCGAGCCGTCCTTCGGCGCGGAATTGTAGATGAAGTTCGCCGCGGTAAGCGAGCCCGCGCCCGGCATGTTTTGCACCACGATTGTGGGGGCACCTGGCAGGAAACGCGACATATGGCGCGCCAGATGTCGAGCATAAACGTCATAGCCGCCGCCCGTTCCGTAGCCCACGATCAGGGACATGGGACGGTCCTTAAGAAAGGCCACGCCATCCTGCGCTCTGGCCTGCGCCAGCGTAAGGGCGGCGATGAGGACGCCTGTCGCACGAATGATGTTTCTCATGACAATGCTTCCCCTCGATGATCTGGAGGACTGCGGCGTCGGGCTAACAACCTTGGGTTTCTGTGCCCGGCGCCGTCATTGCGTCAGATCGCGCACGATCAGACGTTGGGACGATAGAGGCGGTCCTCCATGCGCGATGTGCAACCGCTCTTCGCAAGTTCGGCTTCATAGATCGCGCGGATCGCCGGGTCTTCGAGATGATAGGGAATTGCCTTGCCGCCCTTGTCTATGTCCCAAGCCCAAATATCGCCCATTTTTTCGCCGGGCACGCCGGGGCGCATGCCATCGTGGTTGTTGGGGCCGAACCATGCGGTGAGGCGCAGCGGGCCGTCACCGGTTCCAAAATGCTGATGATACCAGTCGCCGCTCATCGGCGCGGCAGAGACCATACCGCCCTCCTCATAATCCTGCCGGATTACCTTGTCGCCCAGTCCTTCCTTCCAGGGCGTGGGCCCGAGGCTCTCAGGCCATGTGTAGGTATAGCCCTTTCCCTTCACGCAGATGAGAACGGCGGAGGACATGTGCTTGTGCGCCTTTGAATAGCGCCCGTTCTCATGCTGTCCGACCCACAAATAGAAGCGCTGCCCGGCCATATGTGGCTCAATGCGCCGATAGCCTGGCGAGCGACGGTTATCCAGCGGCAGGTCACAATTCTGGATATCGGCGAGGAAGTTCGTCCGCTTCATGGCGAGTCCGCGTAAAGGATCGGGCATGATATCGTCGTTCTGTTTGAAATAATCGTCCGCACCGGAATAGCGTCGTGTAAAACTGAACGGGCAGTTGAAGATGAATTCGAGATCGTCATGCAGGTTCATAACGTTGGGTGCTGTGGTGCCGCAGACCAGAAGCGCTGGAGCATTGGTCGCATTAACGAAACGGTGACAGGAATTGACGGGAATGGAAAAAAGCGAGCCCTTCATCCATTCAAAATTCTGGCGCTTTGTCTCTCCGTCGTTCCACACTTCCGTCGATCCACGTCCTTCGACAACATAGACGACCTTTTCATAGATGTGCCGTTCGATGTTGAGCGCGCTACCTGCGGGCACTTCCACCACATACAATCCCCAGAGCCCCTCGGTTCCATAAAGCTGGATGTATGAGCCGCGTCCGCCAAGGCGCGCCCATGGCTTCATCGGCAGCTCGAACACCGTGCGTACGCCTACTCCTCGATAGACCGGCACGCCTTCCGCCTCCATGAAAAGATCATAAGGCATGGCCGCGCGCGCAAACGTGCCCGTTCCGGCGTTCTTGCCATGTCCTGGCTCATGCCAATGCGTCTGCTCGAATATGTCATGCATTGAAAGATCTCCTTTTTACGTCGCTCGGCGCATGCCGTGCGCTTTGTTACGGATGGGCGGCCCTAGGGCGTAATCGGCTGGCACGCCAGCTCGATAAGCTCAGGCGGAATGGGGTAAAGATTATCCCGCATGAATTGTACTTCTACGCCGGGCACGACGTCGATATCGAGGTTCAGCGCCGCCGTCTCCTTGAGGAAGCTTGCATCAATCGACATTTTTTCGAACGCCTCGCGCAAAAGCCGCACGCGCTCAAGTGGCATATTCGGAGGAAGCGTGAAGGGGCTGCCCCACAATTGATCTGCGAGCAGGAGGTCGTTGCGATTGACGTAGGAAGCATCTGTCGTCTGCGCGCCGACGGAGGTTGTGATAAACGGAAGTAAGTGGCAAAGGCCAAGGGTCCGCAACAGGCGCATGTCAGCCCGCATGAAACAATCCTCCCGTCGCCATTTGTCTGGCTTGATCGCATTAAACGCCGCATGTCGCCGTCTGGCAAGTGGCTATAGCGCCGCCACGGATCGCACGGGCTGGGTGGTGGCTGTGTTCCCCGTTGATGTCCCCCTTGAGCTGGTCCCCGTGAAAGTGTGTCTTTTGCGATTAAGCAGGAGGACAGAATGCCAGGGAAAAGACCCACCCTGAGAAAAACGTCAGCAAGTTGCGCCAAGTGGATATGTTGGCGGCGTTAGGCAGAAGCATTACAGATGCTGTTCGAGCCATCGGGACGAACGAGGTCGCCTATAACCGGTGGCGGAAGGAGTAAAGGAGCCTGAAGAGCGATAAGGTCCGCAAGCTGAAGGAGCTTGAGGCAAAGAATAATCACCTTCGCCGAGTGGTCTCAGTGCAATATGATCAATCTTTGACGACGGTTGAAACAATCCCCAAAATCCGTCTTTCGAAAGCAATTTCGCTTTCGATGAACTCCCTGTATTTCTCGTTCCCGGGATCCTCCAGATCCTCTTCATATGTTTTGATTGCTTTGATCGCGCTTGCTTTCCTTTTCTTGAGTTTATCCCATTT
>CANJPM010000219.1 GCA_947476075.1 Beijerinckiaceae bacterium | reverse complement strand
GACGTATAAATAAATATGTAGGTAGAACTTTGCTTTAGTTGTCATGGGTATTTGTCATGGCGTCCAGATTTCGGTCCCAGGGACGACTTCAGAGCCCCCGTCAGAAATACCGCGTCACGAATTGGCGCGACTAGGACGCAACGCGTCGCTTCAATTTGCGCACCTGATCGCTCTTCACACCCCAGTATTACTTCCGACACCGGTAATAGGGGGTCTCGGTCGTCCCGATGGCTCGCAGTCCAATTACGATCCCCCTCGTGATTGGTTGAAGGAAATCGACGCGCTTTGTGATTTGTGCACCATCAAGGGCACGAATTGGGAGGAGGAGATCAGCTCCTCAACCTCAAAAATTTAGTAAAAGCTGCATTTCCGATCTGCACCAACGTTACTCAATTATAGGCGAGATGCCGTCTCAAGAAATCCAGAATTTTGATCCAGGCGTCATTGGAAGATGTCTCCACATACCGCTTTTGATCTGGGTCCATGAATGCGTGGCCTGTGTTTGGGTAAATATGAAAACTCGTTTCTATCCCAAGTCGGATTAACTCCGCTTCAATCTGTCTGACGTCCGCAGGCGGAGGATTTGTGTCGTCGACTCCAAAGAACCCGGCAACGGGACAAGTAATAGAAGACAATCGTTCGAAAACGGTGGGCCCAGGCCCCAGCGCCTTCAGGACGCCTCCGCCGTAACAATCGATGGCGCAACGGAAACCGGGAATCATCGCCGCCCCCAGCAGAGCCTGCCGTCCTCCCATGCAATGCCCCATAATTGCTGTTAGATGCGGAATTGTTCTGGGATGCGCTCGTAGATATGAAGTCGCCGCCATCATGTCCGCTATTAGCCGGGTATCAATAAGCCCCAATTTACGCTTTGTAAGATCTGATTCACCGGGTGTGTGATGATAATGGTCTGGAGCCACCACAATGAAGCCCTCGGACGCCAAGCGTTCTGCATTCCGCCTCGTAAATGGACCGAGACCATGCTGATAGTGCGATAGAAGAATTCCCGGACGCCGTTCGCTTCCCTGCGGTGTCGCAACAAGAAGTTTCATCGGGCTGCCATCTACTATAATTTGAGTCTCCTCAAGCATCTCGATGTCCTTTAATATTACAACCTGCCGCCAACGATTGTTTGAAAATCTTTCACGATGCTGGACGGCGTTTGCATCATCTCTATCACTAGTTGTTGTATATCGGCGCCAGAAACCGGATCTACAGGAGCGCTAACTCTGGCCGCCTCTGAAAGGAATTCCTGGTCGATCATTGTTTGATCGAATGCCCGCCGCAATGCTGTAATTCGCTCAAGAGGGACATCGGGCGGAGCAACTATAACGCGGGCCATCATTTGGCTTGTAAGGATAAGGTTCAAAATTTTCTTCTGCGAATCCGTGGTCGCAAGATCCGTAACCAATGGGACCTCTGGCAGTTCATTGAGCCTGCGATGAGAAAACTGAATTAAAACATCAATCTGCTTATCTCGCACCCAGTTTGGCTTGGCGGCCATTATGGCCGACCATGATATATTACAGCGGCCATCTACTTCGCCGCGCTCAAGAGCAATATTGACTTCATTCCCTCCTGGATATCCTTTGATCGCGACGAGTTTGGAGCCAAACATATTGTTCAGAATGTTGACATGGCTCTCATTTGTGACCCCAATTTTAAGATCGCGTCTCATAAACTCTGCAAGAGACTTCAATCCTAACGTGTGCCATGTTATGCAGACGCTGACATCAACATTGACGTTCCCGATCCAGTTAAAACGGTCGGGGCTAAATCGTGCTGACGGATTGTTCCAAAGCGATTCAAAGACCGCGTAACGGCTGAACGTCCCAAGAGCGAGCCCATCCTTTGACGCAATATTATACATATAATTTGCTGCGACCAGTCCGTTGGCGCCTGGAATATTCGTGGCAATTATCTGAGGGTTCCCAGGAATATGTTTGCTCATAGCTCTTGCGATGAGGCGGCCATAGAGGTCTGTTCCATCTCCCGGGGTAGACCCAACATTCATGGTCATGCGCTTGTTACGGTAGAAGTCGACGATCTCATCCGCCTGCGCGCCTGGAGCTGAAAGAAGAACTCCCATAAATATGCAGTTACGTATTAGTACGCTAAGTGCCTGCAAGGCCATTCTCCCTGTCTTTATCAAAAGGCGGTCAAAGCCGTTTCAGTGGTACACTTTGCCTCCGCTGTTTATAGAGCTACGGGCGCGGGCGTTTCCCTTCGGCACCTCATCCCCATGTGTTCTTCAGAGCGGCAAGAACACGTGTAGGGGTGAATGGGACCTTTCGTATGCGAACCCCAGTGGCGTCGAAAATCGCATTCGCCATAGCTGCGGGAACCAGGCCAAGCGCCATTTCTGCGGCGCCGGAAGGGGCGGCGTCTGGGCGCTCGATCAGATGAACTTCGATCTTCTTAGGCACGTGTTCCATGTGAAGTACCGGGTACGTTGCCCAGTCCACCGAAGTCACGCGCTCGCTATCCCAGGTCAACTCCTCGACGGTGGTGCGGCCCGTGCCGTAAACGAGTTGGCGCTCGATCACGTGCATGAGCGTTTCCGGGTTCACGATCATGCCAACGTCATGGGCGCAGACCAGCCGGACCGGCTCGACCTCCCCCGTTTTTGTGTTGACCCGAACCTCCGCGACAAGGCCGATAAACGTCGTGAAGTGCCGGCGAAATGCGATACCCCGGCCCTCCAGTATCTCCGCCGACCGGTCTATGTTCTTCTTTGGTGACGGACGTTTCTGCCAACCTGCCTTCTCAGCGGCAATGCGGACGGCGTCCTTGTCGCGCGGATGTTTCAAATAGCGCAGACGAAAGTCGACAGGGTCCATTGGGATCGCCGCAGCCACTTCGTCCATGAAGGACTCGCTGCCGAAGAGGATCGGGGGACCGTAAGGATCTCTCAGGTGCGTAGAGCGTAATGGCGACGCGCGGTCGAGCAGAGGTGCGATCGTCTCCCAGCCCACACGGTTATGGGCAAACGTGTAAGACGCGAACGGGACGTTGAAAGTGTCTCGCGCAGCTAGCTTGGCTCCAAGCAATTGTCCCGCGAGTGTTGCGGCCGCACTGTTCTCGCTGGTCGATACGTTCTCGCGCGAAAAGCCCTTCGAGATCAGTTCATAGGCGATCGCGTTCCCATCAGCGTCGATCCCCGCTGTGCAGAAGTTGACGGCTGCTGTTCCTTTCGGATCCCATGCCAGACCCTCCTCCCGGCTCCACTGCACCCGGACCGGCTTGCCTAGCGCTTTAGACAGAACTGCTGCATCCGCTGTCGCGTCGCCCTGATCGTTGCGTCCATAGGACCCGGTGCCAAACATCCATACGGCCCGGACCTTGTCCCGCGGAACATCGAGAAGATTGGCAATGCCGTCAGCTGCGAAGTGCGGTTTCTGTGTCGACGTGTAAATAGTCACCCCATCCTCGCGCACGTCGGCGACCGCGCAGCCGGGCCCCATGCTCGCGTGAGAATGCGTCGGATATTCATATTCAGCGCTGATCACCCGGGTCGCCTGCTTTACGCCTTCATCGAAGGCGCCATTCTCATATTCGACCTTGCGCGCGACGACGGGCGCCTTTCGAATGTGGCCATGGACTTCTTCATGCGTCGGGAAGTCAGGCTTGAAATCCGACCACGAAACCTTGAGAGCCTTCGCGGCGCGGATCGCATTCCATTCTTTAGGAGCGACAACGGCGAGAAGGTCCTTGATATGGACCACCTGCGCGCCCGGAATAGCTTTAATCGAGGCTTCGTCCACCCTTACTGGCGTTGCGCCTGCAACCGGCGGGCGGATCATGCGCGCGTGCAGCATGCCCGGAAGCCGTACGTCGCCTGGGAAGTCTTGCTGCGCGAAGATTTTCTTCGGCAGGTCCTTGCGCCGGATCGATTGGCCGATGAGCTTGTAGTCCTTGTAGTTTTTACGCGGCGCGTCCGTCTCGACGTCGTGCCCATTCCCCCAGACGCCGTTCCACTTGATGTCGGAGCGGAACGTCTCGGCGCTTATGACCTCGGCATAACTTGTTTTGGGCGAGGGCTCCCCGCTTACGGAAATGACGCCGTCAGTGACGACGAGCTTGTCCACCGGTGCACCGAGCTGAGTGGCGGCGTGCTGGAGCAGGATACGACGTGCGTGGGCCGCAGCCTTCATCAGCGATGTGCCTCTGCGCGCGATTCCCTGCGCGCCGCTGGCGCCACCCATATTGAGCGTGCGCGCGGTATCTCCCATGATGACGCGCACGCTATCAAAGGCAACGTCGAGTTCTTCGGCCACCATCTGGGCCATGGCCGTTTCGAGCCCTTGCCCGCCGTCGATGGCGCCGAAATACACGTCCACCATCCCGTCCTTGCCAACCGTCAGGTAGGAATCGAGTTTGGTGGCGAGCATGGCGCGATTGTTGACGGACGCAGGCGATGGCGGCGCATTCTGCGCCCATGCGACAGGCGCTGCGAGTCCAATGACAAGTGCCCCGGTCCCGGAGAGAAAGGCCCGGCGATCCAGCTGGATTTCGCCGCCTAAGGAGTCTTCATTTGACGTTTGCATATGCGCTTCCTCAAGCCTGTTTCGAAACGCGCATGACAGCGCGGAGCGCCGCGTTGTGCGTTCCGCATCGGCAAATCAGCGATGAAAACGTGGACCGGACGTCCTCTTCCGATGGCTTTGGATTGCGAGTCAAAAGGACGACGCCTTCTAGTATCCAACCGTTGATGCAATAGCCGCACTGGTTCACTTGCTCTTCGATCCATGCGGTCTGCAGAGGATGCGGATTTTCGGGGGAGCCTACGCCATGCAGCGTCGTAATGGCTTTGCCTTCAGCCGCTGTAACCGCAAGGCTGCATGAACGCACCGCCTCGCCGTTGATGATGACGGTGCAGGCGCCGCACTGACCCAATCCGCAGCCGAATCTGGGATTATTCAAACCAATGTCATCCCGCAGCGCGTAAAGGAGCGGCATCTCGGGATCATCCACTGATAACTTATGGGTGAAGCCATTGACGATGAGCGTCACGCTTTGCGCCATACTTTCCTCCCGTAGCTCGACGTCTACTTGCGCCAGCTTATTTAGGTGTAAGCTTCCGCCCGATTTATGTAGGTGTCAAGTTACGCTTGACGGCGAGCGCTTTGGCCGCCTTTGCTGGGAGGAAATCAACGCGAAGTTACGAAACGACCTAAGTCAAGGTACGCAACTAAACGAAACCTAGGCGATGGATTTTGTCAACGACCAGCTTGTGACCAGCAAGAATGTTCGATGTTCACACCGGTCGATCTGTGGACTTGCCCGTATTTGGTGGAGAGGCTTTCACGCTATGATGGCTACTTCGCCTTCAAATAATACTGGCGATTTGTATCCTAGAGAAGAATGTTGACGCCGCGAATTGTAGAAGCCATCGATGTATCGGCACAGAGCGGATTCAGCAGCGGAGCTGTGGTTGGAAGATTGTTCTCGGCCTCAAGCTCTTTAAAAGCGCTTCACCTGATCGCCTTTCAGGTCAACATATACTGACCCACTGCGATAATAGGTAATTTCCGTAACACCTATCGATCTCACAGCCTCGGCCACTGGCCGACCCTGTGCTATGAAAACGTCAACCTGTCGAAGCTTGGCAACTATCTCTTCCACCTTGTGTTTATTCCTAGGTATTCCACTTTCCTCCATCAGGCTAAAAAGCCTTACTTCAGGGGGATCACTTTTCAGGGGCAGACCAATGTCATGCCATGCGCACCAGCGACCAGAACTCGCCGAAAGTGGGGCGATCAGTAATTGTGCTCACGATGGTGAATAGCTTTTTCGCCGCATCCGCGCTGATCGTTTGCGCTGCGCAATCCAAGAACTTGCCCTCGACCTGCGCTGGTGTCATAGGCACTTTCTTGGAGCCTGTAGCGTAGTCATTTTGTTGCACGAAGCTTTGTCCGTTCTTCAATGTAATCTTTACGCGCGTTGGGTTCTCGCCGACGGAATCGCTCAGGTTAGGATCCGCGCTGGCGGTGACCAGACCGGCAAGGGCCTTTACGCGCACATCCTTTAGCGCCTCAGTGGTGAAGGCGTTGATCTTGGGTGTGCCGTGAATAAGCGAATAGGCAAGCACATAGGAGGCGGAGAATTTTGCGGCCTCGACGTCGCCGGGATATTTGGTGTTGACGCGCTTTGCGCTTGAGGGCGACATCCAGCAATGGATATTGGCGATATCCTCCACGCGCGCTTTGTCGCGAAGAACCAGCGCAGCCTCGATGGCGGTGTGCCCGCGACCGCCGCAAGGATAATATTTGATGCTGTAGCCTATCTCCTTGAGGTCCCAGCGCGAACCTAGATCATTAAATGGCGCATAGTTCGTGGGCATGGCGCGCCCGAAACTGGCGAAGAATCCATTATCGCCTTCGAACGCAGCAACGTGAGAGGTGAAGCCCTTGCTCGCCAGCAGGGCAGCCAAAACGCCGTTGCGTGCGGCATTACCGCAATGAAGCGGTTTTGTCATAGTGCCGTAGTTCACCGCTATGCCAGCTGACATCGAGACACTCGCGCCAAGCGCGTGTGCCACCTGTTCGGCGGGAAGCTTCAGCAGTTTCGCGCAGGCTGCAGCCGCACAAACGCCCCCAACGATACCGGTGATGTG
>CANJPM010000218.1 GCA_947476075.1 Beijerinckiaceae bacterium | reverse complement strand
TCCATGCTTGAGAAGCCGCCAAGCGCTGTCGTTACGCCACGATGATCGAGGATGAAGCGGTAAGCGGCTTGGGCGAGGCTGATCCCCGCGTCACGCGCGATGAATTGCACCGCCTGCGCCTTGCGTCGATTGCGACGCGCGCTCTCTGATTCAGGATCCTGCTGGCGCGCAAGCGGATGTCGTACGTCGCCCGCGACAGACTGGTCCGACAAATAGCCGCCGGCGAGGGGCGCATAAACAGCAGCGCCCGCGCCGTGTTTCTGCGCTAGGTCGATGACGCCGCCGTAATTAGGCGTCAGGTTTGGCATCCCTGCCTGCGCTTTTGCGGCGCTTGGATTGAGTAGCGTGTAGGGCGTGTTGATGAGTTGAAACAGGCCGCTCTTGAGCATCGTTTCGACATCGGGCGCATCATTGCCGCGACAGATGAAGCCGGCGTATCGGATCTTGCCGGCGGCTAGCAGGCGGCGCACGCCTTCCATGGCTCCGTCAGCGCGTGTGTAATCATTGATGCTGAGTTGCTTGTAGTCGGCGCCTTCCAGCTTGACTGGTTTTGTCGTGGGTCCGTTATGGATTTGAAACACGTCTATTACGTCGCGGCCCAATCGCTTCAGGCTGTCTTCTGCTGAAGCGACCACATGTCCGGCGATGTCGTGCAGGTTTTCGCCCCTTATTTCTACTTTCGTGTTTACGATCACATTTGCTTTAAGCTCGGTGAGTGCGCGGCCGAGGTTTGTCTCTGCGATTCCCGCTCCATAATCGGGCGAGTTGTCGAAATATGTGATCCCCAGCTCGATGGCGCGGGCGATGATGCGTACTTGTTCGCGCGCGTCGCCGCGCACGATCAGGCCGGCGTTGCCGCCGCAGCCGAAAGCGATTTCAGAGAGTTTCAGGTCGTTGGTTCCGACGTTGCGGTATTTCATGGATCGCCTCCCGTTTTGCGCAAAGTATAGCAGCGCGGCTTTTACGCAAACCGACTGTCCGCCTTGCCACGCTCGCGCGTCGTGCTAGGAGACAATCAGGTCAATTTGCAGAAGGTTATCTTCATGCCTCAGGGCTCGCCTTTTTGGACTTTTTCACTGGCGCTTTATCGCACGCCCGGCGTGCCGGGCGCCTGTATCGCCTTGCAAGACGAAAGCGGTGTTGACGTGAACATATTGTTGTTTGCGCTCTGGCTCGCCAGTCAGGGGCGCGCCCTGCAAGCGAAGGATGTTGCGGAAGCAGACACCGCCGTTGTGGCGTGGCGTAACGAGGCTGTGCGGCCGTTGCGGGCTGTCAGACGATTTTTGCGCGAGGCGTCGCTTGGCGTTGACGCTGCGGCCGTCGCCGCGCTACGAGACAGGGTGAAAGCAGTTGAGCTTGAGTCAGAGCGCTTGCAGCAGGAATCGTTGTTTGCGCTGAAACCTGCCGCAAGCTGGGGCGTGGCTGAAGATCCGGTTGCCGCTGCTGCGCGTAATACGGACGCTTGCGCGGAAATGCTGGGTGCTGTCTTCCCCGTCGGGCCACGTCAGGCGATGCTGGACGCGTTTGGGAACCTGCTCTCCCGCGCCGGGTAAGTTCTCGGCTTGACGGGGGCTTTATCCCCGGTCAAAGCCATTGCGTCAAAAGTTTGGGAGCGTTCGTGTCGGATCAATCGAAGAAGCGGATCATCGTCGGCATCAGCGGCGCCTCTGGAATCGTCTATGGCGTGCGTGCGCTGGAGCTGTTCCGCGCGGCGGGCGTCCACACCCATCTCGTCATGAGCAAGGCAGCGGAAATGACGCTGGCCTACGAGCTGGACATGAAGCCGAAAGACCTGCGCGAGCTGGCCGATGATTATCATCCCATGGGCGACATTGGCGCCTCGATCTCTTCGGGCTCGTTCCCGACGCTTGGCATGCTGATCGCGCCGTGCTCGATCCGCACGATGAGCGAGATCGCCACTGGCGTTACCGGCTCCTTGATGAGCCGGGCCGCCGATGTCGTATTGAAAGAGCGCCGCCGCCTTGTTCTGGCGGTGCGCGAGACGCCGCTGCACACCGGCCATTTGCGTACGATGCTGCAATTATCGGAAATGGGCGCAATCATTGCTCCGGTGATGCCTGCCTTCTACAACAGGCCGCAATCTCTCGACGATATCGTCAACCATTCGGTCGGCCGCATGATGGATCTGTTCGACATCGACTCCGGCATCGTGAAACGCTGGAAGGCGGATGAAGTTGAACCGCTGGACAAGCAGGACTGAGCCCGCCGATCATCCTCACCTGCGGGGCTGCGAGCGCCTCTATTTCGGCGCGCGGCGCTGAATTGAACGCGTGGAGCGTGGCCGGACGGCAGTTATTATGGACGCCTGACCCGGCTGTTTGGGATGCAGTTTCTCCGCTCCTGTTCCCGGTCGTGGGATGGACGCGCAACAGCTGCGTGCGCGTCGATAGCGCAATCTATCCCATGCCGGTGCACGGCTTTGCCTCAAGCGCCGCTTTTGAGGCGGAGCAGTTTTGCGCCGAGCGCGTTCGTTTCATTCTGCGCGACAATGGGAAAACGCGTTCGCATTACCCCTTCGCGTTTGAGTTGAGCGTTGATTATCGCCTGAGTGAAGATGCGCTTGCCATTGAATGCCGCGTCCATAATCCGGGGCAGGGCGCCTTGCCCTATTCCATCGGTCTGCATCCGGGTTTTGCGTGGCCGTTCTGCGGCGGCGCTCGTTCCGATTATCGCATTCTGTTTGAAGAGACCGAGGCGGCCCACGTGCCAGTGATCGCGGACGGCGGCCTGTTCTCGCAAAGGCGACGCGAGATCAGCCTGAAGGGTCGCGAGCTGGCTTTGACGCCCGAGCTGTTCGCGCTTGAAGCGCTGTGCTTTCTCAACGCTCGCAGCAGCAAGCTCACGTTCGGGCGGGCGGGGTTTGGCGCGCTTGAAATCGCGACCGATGGTTTTCCCCATTGGGCTTTGTGGACCAAACCCGGTGCGCCCTTTCTCTGCGTCGAGTCATGGAGCGGACACGGCGATCCGGAAGGGTTTGAGGGCGAGTTGGTCGACAAGCCCTCCATCACTCTGCTGGCGCCGGGCGCCAGCGGCGTTCACAAGGCGCGCTTTCGGTTTCGTCTGAGCTGAAGCCATTCGGCGCCCTGAAGCAGCTTGGCGCCGGGGCGCGGGTCTGCGAAAACACCCGCAGGCGAATGTCGGGCTTGTGAGTCCGGCCCATAAAGGATGAGCGCGTGGCTGGCGGCGAAACATATCTGATCGACGGCAAGGCCGTTTCCGCGCAGGTTCTGGACGAAGTGGCGCTGGCGGCGAGCGATCTCATCGCCAGCGGCGTGCGGCCGGGTCTTGCAGTCGTACTGGTGGGCGAAGACGCTGCGAGCCAGGTTTATGTGCGCTCCAAGGGGCGCGCGGCGCAGGCCTGCGGTTTTCATTCGGTGCAGCACACGCTGGATGCAGCCACCAGTGAGGCGGACGTGATCGCCCTCGTGGCGGCGCTGAACGCCGATCCCGCGATTCATGGCATCCTCGTGCAATTGCCGCTGCCCGCCCATATCGACTCCGCCAAGGTGCTCGAGACGATTTCACCGGCCAAGGACGTCGACGGCTTCCATCCGGTCAATGCCGGTTTGCTCGCCATTGGCGATACGCGCCGCGCGCTTGTGCCGTGCACCCCTGCGGGCTCGATGATCCTTCTGCGTGAGGCTGCGCGCAAGCTCGGCGTCCAGCTGGCGGGGCTCGACGCTGTCGTGGTCGGGCGCTCCAACATCGTTGGCAAGCCGATGGCGCATCTGTTGCTGGCCGAAAACCTCACCGTCACCATCGCCCATTCGCGCACCCGCGATCTGGCCGGCCTTGTTGGTCGCGCCGACGTGCTGGTGGCTGCTATTGGTCGGCCGGAGATGATTTTGGGAGAATGGATCAAGCCGGGCGCCATCGTCATCGACGTCGGCATCAATCGCGTGCCGGGCGAAGGGCTCGACAAGAACGGCAAGCCCGGGACGCGGCTCGTGGGCGACGTTGCGTTTGAATCTGCGCGCCAGCGCGCGGCGGCGATCACGCCGGTGCCTGGCGGCGTTGGCCCGATGACGATTGCGATGCTGATGAAGAACACGCTGACCGCGGCGCAACGCAGCGCCCGATAGGGGTTTCATGTCGTCATCGCACCCGTTGCTCCAGCTTGAGCGATTGAACAAGGCGTTTGGTAAAACCGTCGCCGTGGACGACGTCTCTCTGGAGATAGCGGGCGGGGAGTTTTTCGCCCTCCTTGGTCCTTCCGGTTGTGGCAAGTCCACTTTGATGCGCCTCATCGCGGGTTTTGATACGCCCGACAGCGGGCGCATCCTGATCGATGGCAGAGATGTGAGCGCAGATCCGCCGCACAAGCGGCCTGTGAACATGATGTTCCAGTCCTACGCGCTGTTTCCGCATATGAATGTCGCCGCCAATATCGGCTTTGCGCTGAAGCGGCGCGGCGAAGCGGCCGGCGTGATCGCCTCGCGGGTGCGCGACATGCTGCGGCTGGTGCGGATGGAGGGCTTTGAAGAGCGGCGTCCCGATAGTTTGTCGGGAGGTCAGAAAGCCCGCGTCGCACTGGCGCGCGCCCTTGCAGGAGAACCAAAACTGCTGCTGCTCGATGAGCCGCTGTCGGCGCTCGATCGCAAGCTGCGCGAAGAAATCCAGTTTGAATTGATGCAGGTGCAGCGTGATCTTGGTCTGTCGTTCCTCGTCGTGACGCACGATCAGCAGGAGGCGATCGCCATGGCTTCGCGCATGGCGCTCCTGCGCGAGGGCGCGGTCGCGCAGGTCGCCTCGCCGCGTCAATTATATGAAAGGCCCGCTTCGCGCTGGGTTGCGCGCTTTATCGGCGAAGCCAATTTGCTTGAGGCGCGGGTGCGCCAGGTTGAAGCTTGCAGCGTTACGCTTGATGTCGACGGCGTCATGCATAGCGTTGAGGAAGCCTATCATGGTTTGGAGCCGGGAGCCGCTGTTGCGCTGTGCGTTCGGCCAGAGCGCATGGTTTTGCATCGCGAGCGTCCCTTGAGCGGGAATGTCCTCTCGGGTGAGATTGTCGAAATCGTCTATCTGGGCGCCAGCGTTTCGTGGCGCGTGCGTTGCGATAACGGCTTACTGGTGCGCGTGGTCAGCCAGTCCGCAATCGTTGAGGATGGACCGGTGCGCGGCGCGCGCGTGTTTGTCTCCTATACGCCCGAGGCGGCGTTGGTCTTGCGTCAATGAGGCCGCGCGGCGCGCTGGCGCTCCGCTTTGTACTGGCCGCGCCCTTGCTTTGGCTGCTGGCGTTTTTCGTCGCGCCGTTCGCCATTGTTTTGAAGCTGTCCTTCTCTCGCGCGGTGACGGCGCAGCCTCCCTATGAGCCGACGTTTACGTTCGCGGACGGCCTGTCGGGCCTGATCGAAAGCGGGCGCCAGTTCACGACGGAATCCTATGCGCTGCTCTTCAGCGACTGGCTTTATCTCGACGCTTATGTGTCGTCGCTGCGCATTGCAGGTCTTGCGACGCTGATTGCTTTGCTGATCGGCTATCCGCTGGCGCTCGCCATGTCGCGCGCGCCTCCGAATTGGCGTGCGCGCCTGATTGTGCTGGCCATTGCGCCGTTCTGGACCAGCTTTCTCGTGCGCGTCTATGCCTGGATCGTTATCCTGAAGAACGAGGGCCTGCTTAATCATGCGCTGCTTGGGATGGGAATCATTTCTGAGCCGCTGCAAATTTTTGCAACCGAAGGCGCGGTGCTGATCGGGCTTGTCTACGCCTATCTGCCGTTCACAGTGCTGCCGATTTTCAATGCGCTTGAGAAGCAGGACGATGCCCTCGTGGAGGCGGCGCTTGATCTGGGCGCCACACGCGTCTCCGCGTTCTGGACCGTCACCTTCCCGCTATCCCTGCCGGGGCTTTACGCTGGCGCTTTGCTGATGTTCATCCCGGCGACGGGCGAGTTCGTCATCCCCGATTTGTTGGGAGGCTCCGGCGATCTGATGATTGGGCGCGTTTTATGGAGCGAGTTCTTCAGCAACCGAGATTGGCCGATGGCGTCCGCCGCCGCATGTGTGCTGCTATGCGTGTTGCTGGCGCCGCTGTTATTGTTTGAACGGGCGCAATCGCGGGAGGCGAACACGTGAAGGTGCGGCGGCTCGGGCCCAGTGGATTGGCTGTCCTGGTGTTTGGTTTTGCGTTTCTCTACGCGCCCATCGTGTTGCTGGCCGTTTATAGTTTCAACGCCTCAAAGCTTGTGAGCGTGTGGGGCGGGTTTTCGACCAAATGGTATGTGGCGCTGCTGGATAACCGGCCCTTGCTCGACAGTCTCTGGGTCAGCCTGCGGGTGGCGTTCGCCTCTGCCAGCCTTGCAGCTGTGCTGGGCACGCTGGCCGCGCTGGCTTTGACCCGGCATGGGCGCTTCAGGGGACGCACGGCGTTCAGCGCCATGGCCTACGCGCCGATGGTCATGCCGGAAATGGTGATCGCCATTGCGCTTCTGCTGATGTTCGTTGGGCTTGGCGTTGAGCGTGGGCTGCTCACCATCGTGATTGCGCATGCAACCCTCGGCATGTGTTTTGTCACAGTGTTGATGCAAGCGCGTCTCAAGTCGCTGGACGGTTCGCTGGAGGAGGCCGCGCAGGATCTTGGCGCGGGGCCGCTCGCCACGTTTTTCACCATCACTTTGCCGTTGATAGCGCCTGCGATCCTTGC
>CANJPM010000217.1 GCA_947476075.1 Beijerinckiaceae bacterium | reverse complement strand
CGGGCGGCTTGCTTTGCGCTTTACCCTCAGGCTTTGGAAGCGATTGAACGACGACAGGATCGGCGGCGGCTGGAATGACCGCACCTCGCTCATGCAGCGGCTGCAACATTGCGAGAACCTGCTGTGGGGGAGAGACGACTTGCTCTTTGACTGGATCAGCATGAAGCGCAACCAGCTCGCGCGCGAGCGAGTCAGGCGGGGCGGTCTCCAGCGGAAGGGAAATTTCTCCGGCTGGCGATTCCATCTCCTCGCCGGCGTACACAATCGTCGTCTCGACAAAGCCCGGCTGGGGCGTGGACTCCGGATTGCGCCAGACGAGCGCAGCCAAAGCGGCATGGGCGAGCAATGACGCGGCCAGCGCTGCAAACAGGCGCACAGTGTGCGGAGCTGCGGCGCGCGGCGTCAATGGACGGGAAACGCCCGGCGCTGGCGGCGCACAGGCGCATTCAGACTGCGCGTCATGGACATGCCTGGCGCGACTGGCCTTGATCGCTTCTTCCAATTCCCGCCAAACAGCCTTCAAGACTCAGGCCCCCAATATTGAGCCTTACCTCCGACACCTTGCAGCTTATGGCAAGGGGCGACGCACCAAACACGTAATGCCCAAAGAGAGCGGCCACCCACGGCAGTCCGCAAACACATATCCTGCCCTGAGGCCAGGCGATCGCCGTATGATGGCCGGGAGTGCAGCCTCCGCTCGATTGTCCTGCGGAGGCTATCTGTTAGCCCCTCTATTGGTTAGGATCTCAAATCACAAAAAACTCTGGAGAAAACGCTCGTGTCCCCTCCCCCTTTCCGCGCCGACCATATCGGCAGCCTGCTGCGCCCCGCATCCTTGCTTGAAAAGCGCCGGCTCAATTCCGCCGGGCGCTTCAGCGACGACGATCTGCGTGTCGCAGAAGACGAGGCGATTGGCGAGGCGGTCGCGCTTCAGGAGCGGCTCGGATTCGGGCTTGTGACCGACGGCGAATTGCGTCGGCGTTCCTATCACAGCTATTTCTTCGGTCAGCTCGGCGACATCGTGCCCGATTACGTGCCGCCAGAGGATTTCACCGTGCAATCGCCCCGGCGCGGCGTGCAGCCGGTAGCGCGCATCGGCAGCCGCATTCTGCGCACAAAGCCGATCCACCTTGACGATTATCGCGCACTTGCAGCGCGCACAAAATCCACGCCCAAGATCACCATTCCAGGCCCCTGCGCACTGCATTTTCGCGGCGGCGATGCGGCCGCCTTGAAGAACGCCTATTCAAACGTCGATCAATATTGGGACGACGTGGTGCAAGCGTTTCGCGCTGAATTGCTGGAGCTGGCGGCGGCGGGCTGCACCTATGTGCAGATGGACGAAACCGCCTTCGCCAAATTCGGCGACCCGGAAGTGCAGGCGATGCTGGCCGCGCGCGGCGACGACTGGCGAAAGATCATCGACCTCTATGTCGAGATGACCAATCGCGTCGTGCGCGACATTCCCGGCATGCGCATCGGCATCCATTTGTGCAGAGGCAATCGCGGCGGGCAATTCCATGCCGAGGGCGGCTATGAAGCTGTCGCCGAGAAGCTGTTCAACGAACTTTCAGTCGATCTGTTTTTCCTTGAGTACGATTCCCCGCGCGCCGGCGATTTCTCGCCGCTGCGTTTTGTGCCAAAGGGCCGTTCGGTGGTGCTGGGCCTCGTCTCCACAAAGTCGCCCGCGCTGGAGAACAAAGGCGACTTGAAGCGCCGCGTTGAGGAAGCCTCGCGCTTCGTGCCGCTCGACAATCTGGCGCTCAGCCCGCAATGCGGCTTTGCGAGCGTGGACACCGGCAATCCGGTTACGCCCGCCGATCAGGAAGCCAAATTGCGGCTTGTCGTTGAGACAGCGCGCGACATCTGGGGCTGACGTTCAGGCGCCATTCAGACAGACGACGCACAATGAGCGCGCATCAGGAGCAATCTCATGCGTTACGTCATTTTGGCGCTCCTTGTCTGTCTGGCTTTTCCAAGCTTTGCGCAAGAGACGCTTGTTGGCTCGCGCTGGCAGGCTGAAGAGATTGGCGGCGCGGGCGTGATCGACCGCGCGCAATCTCGCCTTGAAGTGTTGGAGAACGATAGAATTGCCGGCAATGGCGGCTGCAATTCATTCACCGGCGCAGGCGCCTTGCGCGACGGCGCCGTAAAGCTCGGCGCGCTGGCGACAACGCGCATGGCGTGCCCGCCCGCAATCATGGATCAGGAGCAGAAATTCCTGGCCGCGCTCGGCAAAGCCGCACGCTATGAGACGACGTCCAGCGGCGGCCTGATCTTGCGCGATTCACGCGGCGCGACGCTGATGCGCTTTACACGCATGTGAGGGCTTTGTTTGATTGACTCCCAACCAGCGCGTTCCTAGGCTTGGCGCAGGTTTGAGTTGATCGGGGTATGGCGTGGGCTTGCGGAGTCAAAAAGTCTGGAATCGCCTGACGCTTTGCGCCATCGCCGCAAGCTTGTCGCTCTGCGGTTCGGCGACCGCCAATGCGCAGGCCAGCACGCCCACGCTCTCCATCGACAAAGTCTTTGCGCGCCCCTCTGGCTGGCTCGTGGGAGAAAACGATTCCGGAGGCTGCCTCGCTGTCGCCAGCTACAAGGACGGAACCACCGTCTGGATCGGCTTTGATCGCGAAAGTGAAAGCATTCTGGCCTTCACCAATGAAAACTGGGGCTCCATCACGCCCGGGCAAGCCTATGAATTGCAGATGCGCGCCCGGGGCCAGGGCAATTGGCGCGGCCAATTCACCGGCTTTCAGCGACGCGGCGAAAAAGGCTTCGTCGCACGCGGGCTTAAAACCCAATTCTTGCGCGATTTTGCGGCTGCTGGCGGCATCTGGGTGAGCGTGGCCGGGCGCGAAATGGCGCGCCTGTCTCTGGGCGGCAGCAATGCGGCGCTGGGGACAATCATCGAATGCCAGAAGCAGCAGATTGCATCGCGCGGCGACCGGCAAAACGCGTCTGCGCCATCAACGGCTCCCGTGCGCGCAGCGCCCGAGCCGCAACGCGAATCGGGCGGCAGCAGCGGCACAGGCTTTTTCGTCTCGACCAACGGCCACGTGATGACGAACAATCACGTCGTCAAGGATTGTCAAACCATCTCGGTGGGACTGGCTGGCGGCGTCAAGACGAACGCAAGTCTTGTCGCCAGAGACGCGACCAATGATCTGGCGCTCTTGCGCACCAATCTGAAGCCAGTCGCTCTGCCCGCTTTCAGCACCCGTCCGCGCATCGGCGAAAGCGTCTACGCCTTCGGATTTCCGCTGGTGGGCATGCTTTCGACTTCGGGCAATTTCACCATCGGCAACATCACCGCGACAGCGGGATTGGCCGACGACACCCGCCACCTTCAGATTTCAACGCCGGTTCAGGTCGGCAATAGCGGCGGGCCCCTGCTCGATCAATTTGGCAATGTGACGGGCGTGATCGTCTCGAAGCTGAACGTGGCGGCTGCGGCCAAGGTGACGGGCGACATTATCCAGAACGTCAATTTCGCGATCAAATCCGCCATTGCCGTCAACTTCCTCGACAGCAATGGAATTGCACCCGTCGAGACGCGCAAGACGCAGACGCTCGACCCCGCCACCATCGCCGAGGCCGCGAGGGATTTCACTGTGCTTGTGACGTGCCGATAGGCGTCGTTTGCAACGTCAACCCGTATCCGGACACTTTAAAGCCCGTCCATGACGCCTTCGGGGGTGAGCGGTGTTTTTGGCGATTAAACTTGAAGCAAGAGCGAAATATCGCTTTTCTGAAGCTAAGTTGAAGCTTCAGGAGAGGATGGCAGGGGCTGAGGGATTCGAACTCTCGACCTTCGGTTTTGGAGACCGACGCTCTAACCAGCTGAGCTAAGCCCCTAGCTCTCGTCGCACCCGCAGGCTCGACGCTGGTTTCATGCCAAATGGCGCCGG
Source organism: Beijerinckiaceae bacterium (assembly GCA_947476075.1). GTDB lineage: Bacteria > Pseudomonadota > Alphaproteobacteria > Rhizobiales > Beijerinckiaceae > Terripilifer. The sequence continues at coordinate 2,778 of CANJPM010000217.1, read as the reverse complement.
GAAAAGCAAGGCGTTTTGCAGCCAAAATGAATGCAGCAGTGCAAACGGCCAACCCCGGGTCCGCGCTCTGGGCGACCACGCCCTTTCGTTAGGCCTTCGTAAACGCAGCCGGCAGATAATGACCAGATTGGGTTTTGCATCTGCTGATTTCCGTTCGCTCAAATCATTCCAGAAAGAATTGCCGATGTCGCTCGTTCAATTGGCGATGGCTGCGCGCGTCCATCCCGTCGCGGCGCACCGCATCCCAACGCTCCTGACCATCGTCGTTCCCACCTATAACGAGAGCGCCAACATCCGCCTGCTCGCCAAAAGGCTTGACCAGACTTTGGGTGAGAGCGGCTGGGAAATGGTGATCGTCGACGATGACAGCCCTGACGGCACGCACGCCGTGGCCAAAGGCATGGCGCGCCGCGATCCGCGCATCCGCTGCTTGCGCCGCATCGGGCGCCGCGGCCTGTCGGGCGCCTGCATTGAGGGCATACTCTCCTCTTCGTCGCCTTATGTGGCGGTGATGGACGGCGATCTTCAGCACGATGAGACGATCCTGCCGCAAATGCTGACGGCGCTGCGCGAAGGCGCGCTGGATCTTGTCATCGGCAGCCGGCTGGTGGAGGGCGGCGACGCCGCCAGCGGCTTTGGGCGGGCGCGGCAATGGATCAGCCAGATGGGCGCCCGCCTGTCGCGGCTGGCGCTGCGCACTGACGTACGGGACACGATGAGCGGGTTCTTCATGATCCGCCGGGACATCGCCGACGATCTGGCGCCGCAGCTGTGCACGGACGGCTTCAAAATTCTGGCGGACATTCTGGCCACCGCCGGTCCGGGCTTGCGCGTGGAGGAGGTCGGCTATTCCTTCCGCGAGCGCCATGGCGGCGAGTCAAAGCTCGATGCAAAAGTGGCGCTCGATTTCCTTGGTCTGATCCTCAACAAAATCACCGGCGGCGCCCTCCCCGTGAGCTTTGTTGCCTTTGCGCTGGTTGGCATGTCGGGGCTTGCGGTTCATCTGACGGCGCTTTACGCGGCGATGCAGGCCGGCGTGGATTTTGTGGCGGCGCAGGCGGGCGCAACGCTGATCTCCATTCTCTCAAACTTTGCGCTCAACAACGCCCTCACCTACCGCGCCGCACGTTTGCGCGGCTGGCTTTGGGCGCGCGGTCTGCTGACGTTTTGCGCGATCTGCTCGCTGAGCGCGATAGCCAATATCGGCGTGGCGGCGTGGGTGTTCGAGCGCGAGCAAACATGGATCGTCGCTGGCCTTGCCGGCGTGGCGATGGGTGCGGTGCGGAATTACGCGGTGAGCACTAAATTTGTGTGGCGCTCATGAGGGCGCACTCGTTTTGGAGCAAACTGGCGGCGAGTCTCACAAAGGATCGGCCGTTTGACCGAAAGGCGGCGACCTATGCCGCCCTGTTCCTGATGCTGGCCTATATGCTGCTGCTGCTGATCCCCACACTGGCGAGCTGGAGCGAGAAAATTGCGACCGGCCGGCAGCCGGAATTCGGAACGGATTTCTTGAGCTTCTACGCCGCCTCTGCGCTGGCGCTCGCGGGCCAGCCGGCCGACGTCTACAATCAGGCGCTGCACCTGGCGGCCCAGCGTTCGGTCTTCCACAGCCTTGATGGCTATTATGCTTTTTATTATCCGCCAATGTTTCTGCTGCTGTGCGCGCCGCTCGCGCTTGCGCCCTTTTACGCGGCGCTGGCCGCCTGGCTCGGCGTCACCTTCGCTGCGTGTTTTGCAGCTCTGCGGCGCTGGGCGCCGACTATCGGCGCAAAGGAAAGCCTGCTTCCGGTCGTGGCCTTTCCAGCCTTCATGATGAATGTGTTTCACGGACAAAACGCATTCCTGACCACCGCTCTGCTGGCTGGCGGACTTCTGGCGCTTGAGCGCCGCCCCATAATGGCCGGAGCCTTGTTCGGCGCGCTGGTCTTCAAGCCGCATTTTGGCCTGCTGATCCCATTACTGTTGCTGATCACCGGGAATTGGCGCGCTATTGTAGCAGCGGGCGCCAGCGCGCTGGCCTTCATGCTGGCGTCGCTTGCTCTCTTTGGGGCCGGGGTATGGCGCGGCTATTTCGCCATTACGCCCCTCGCGCAAAAAGCCCTGGACGAGAACCAGGCCGGCGACGAGAAGATGCAAAGCGTCTTCGCGATGATGCGTATCATGGGCGCCCCGGTGAACGAAGCCTATGCAGCGCAGGCGCTGGCCGCCCTCATCGTTTGCGTCGTGCTGATTTACGCGAGCCGCCGCACAAAATGCATCCGCAGCCTCGGTGCGCTGATGGTGACGGGCGTGTTGCTGACCACGCCGTTCATGCTGCGCTACGATCTCATGCTGCTGGCGATCCCGCTGCTCTGGCTTGCTGACGAGGCGGCGAAAACGGGTTTCCTGCGCGGCGAAAAAGCCATCGCGGGCGCGGCCTTTCTGTTGCCTCTCGTGCCGATAGCGGTCGCCATGGTCACTTATGTGCTGCTGGCGCCGCTTGTCATCGCAGCGCTGTTCGCCGTGCAGGCGCAGCGTATTCTGCGTTCATAGAAACAAAAAAGGGGAGCCTGTTGAGGCTCCCCTTCTCAAGCGGCTTGCGCCTGCTTGTTACTCAATGATGGACGCGACCACGCCGGCTCCAACCGTGCGACCGCCTTCACGAATGGCGAAACGCAGCTTTTCTTCCATGGCGATCGGCACAATCAGCGCCACTTCCATCGAAATGTTGTCGCCCGGCATCACCATTTCCGTGCCTTCCGGCAGGGTCACGATGCCCGTAACGTCCGTCGTGCG
>CANJPM010000216.1 GCA_947476075.1 Beijerinckiaceae bacterium | reverse complement strand
TGCTCCGATACACGATAAATGTGGTTAATGGTTGATACGCAATTCTCAATAAGAGGAACTAGGCAATGCGTCATCGGTCCCGATTAACCCGACGGCTGGCGGTGCTCGGATTGTCGATGTCATGCCGCCTGCTGGCGGTATTGACGCTAAGTGGAGCCTCTTGCTTCAACGCCTATGGACAAGATGCATATACATCTGCGGCTGCGTTCTACAGAGACAAACAACTAACGATGTTATCTGGCTCCGCGGTAGGCGGGGGTTATGACGCCTATGCAAGGCTCGTCAGCAGGCATCTACCCGCTTATCTTCCCGGCAGGGTCAGCTTCCTTGTCCAGAACATGCCTAGCGGCGGAGGTATCCACGCGGCTAATACGCTCGCTAACGTTTCAGCGCGCGATGGTTCCGTGCTCGGCTTTTTACAACGGGGCGTCCTAACATCGCCTTTGCTTGATCCGCGCACCACGAATTTCCAGTACGATCCACGCAAGTTCAACTGGCTGATTAGCCTCAATTCAGAGGCGGGCCTTGTAATCGTCTGGAACACGGCGCCTCACAAAAGCGTCGACGACCTGCTCAAGCGTGAACTGACCGTAGGCAGTTCCGGACCCGCTACGGAGATTTTCCCACGCCTCCTGCGCAACCTCTTCGGCATGCCACTCAAGATCGTATCCGGCTACAAGGGATCCTCCGAAGCTTATCTCGCGATGGAGCGTGGCGAGGTTGAGGGGCGCATCAGTACAGGTTTTGACAAGGCGATCCTCACCCCATGGATTGAGCAGGCCAAGGTTAGCCTGCTGTTATCGATCTCGCTGAACAAGCACCCGTACTTTCCCGATCTGCCGCTTGTCACTTCCTTGGTGAAGAACGACGCCGATCGCGCGATCGTCGAACTGCTGCTGGCCGAGCAGCTTGCGGGACGACCCATTCTCATGCCGCCGGACGTGCCCCTCGATCGTGTCACGCTCATGCGAGAAGCACTAGAAAACATGGCACAAGATCGCGCCTTCCTTGCCGAGGCCAAGAAGCTCAACCTGGACATCGACACGGTATCCGGCGCAGAGATCGTGGGGCTGCTCGATAAAGTCTATGCTATTGCGCCCGAGGTCGTTAACCGCGCCCGTGAGATCATTTCCGGGCAGAAATGAACGGTGGAGTTTTCATGCAGCCCACTCATGAATGCAGGATCACGTCTAAGATCGAGTATGTTGTGCATGACGGCGTCCGGTTGACGGGCGATCTCTATCAGCCCACAGGTCTGGCTGAAGCCCCGCTTGTCGTCGCCGTCCATGGCGGGGGGTGGCAAGCAAGTTCAGCATCACGCTATAAGCACTGGGGTCCATGGCTCGCCAGACGCGGCATAGCCGTTTTTTCCATTGAGTATCGCCTGGTGAAGGGACGAGAAAACCTCTACCCCGGCTCGGTGCACGACACGATCGCTGCCCTCCAGTACGTGCGCGCCAATTCGCGAGAGCTACAGATTGACCCTGACCGTATTGGTCTGATGGGCGCATCCGCAGGCGGACACCTGTCATCCCTCGTTGCGCTAGCGGGACACCGTGAGCCCTTCAGCAAAGGCTACTCGGACGATCCATTCAAAGGCTCCACCACGCGTGTGAAGGCGGTTGTCTCGGTCTGCTCCATATACGATATGCTCGCGCAATGGGAGCACGATATCGTCGCCCGTCCACGTGACAATATTTGCGAGAAATACCTTGGGGTCAGCGCCATTGACGACAAGTTCACCTATTTCAACGCTTCGCCACGGGCTTGGATAACCCCGGACGACGACGGTCCTGCTTTCTTCATCGGTTGGGGTACGGAAGATGACGTCGTGGACTGGAAGACTCAAGCCGAACCCTTCGTCCGGGCGCTGAAACAGGCAGATTATAACGTCCGTATTCTTCCCGTGGTAGGCGCGCCCCACTTCTTCATGTACGCGCCGATCGAAGACGCCGGGAGCTACGCGAATTTCCTCGCCGTCAATGTCTATCGGTTCCTCCAGGAACATCTGTAGAATAACAACAGTAAATTGGAGCGTGGCCTCAACATGCAGAGATACGCCACATACGTCACATCGATTCTTGCGCTTGCGAGCTTCGGGCTGGATGCGCGAAGCTCCATTGCCCTATCGCAGGAGAATTTCTACAGCGGAAAAACAGTCAGGATCATCGTCGGCTTTCCTCCCGGCGGCGGCTTCGACATCTACGCCAGGGCCATTGCGCGTGAGATCGGCAAACATATACCGGGGGCGTCCGCTGTCATCGTGCAGAACATGCCCGGTGCCGCAAGCTTGAACTCGGTCAAGTTTCTCGATGTCGGCGCGCCCCAAGATGGCACGGCAATTAACACTTTCAACAGCGGTGTCATCCTCGACTCCCTGACGAACCCTGAAAAGATTGGTCTGAAGCTCAGCGAATACCAGTTCATCGGCAGCGCCGCGCGCGATGTCCCCGTCTGCTACGCTTGGCATACCGCCGGCATCTCCAGTCTCGAGGATATCACGGCCGACAAGCCTTACATTCTTGGAAACACCACGCGCGGCTCAACCACATACATCAATGGATCGATCCTCAAGAATTTGCTGGGCGTGAACCTGCGCCACGTCATTGGCTTTCCCGGAAGCGCGGAGCAGCGGCTTGCCATAGAGCGCGGCGAGATCACCGGCGATTGCGGCTCCTGGAGCAGTATCCCAGTGGATTGGGTGATGAACAAGAGAGTAAGGCCATTGGTGAAATTCTCGACCCAAACGGCCGACGATCTGCCCGCGGACGTTCCCTACGTGGGAGACCTTATCAGCGATCAGTCGAAGAAGGATCTAATCACCTTCGTCCTCGCCTCCGCCGAACTTGGGAAACCTTACATAGTCTCCAGAAACGTGCCAGCAGATCGCGTTAAACTCCTTCGCGGTGCCTTTGACCAAACCATGAAGGATCCCGAATTTCTCGCCACCAGCCGCAAGCTCAGACTCCCAATCAGCCCTATCAGCGGCGAGGAAGCGGAAGCTATCATCCGGCGGATCTATTCTGCGCCGCAGAAAGTCGTCCAGCAGTCGCTTCAGCTCCTAGAATAACGGTCGTAGTACAATTTCCTTGTCGGAGAACAGGATGTCAACAGAGACGCGCATTTCCGAACCGCACAACGTTGTTGGTACGACGATAACGATCACTGCAGCAGGGATCGGTATCGAGGCGTTCGAGACCGTTCACAACTCGGGTTCCGGCCCAGGGCTATTGCTCATCTCCGATCGCGCTGGGGTAGACGCCTCACTGCGAAAACGCGCGGAGCTCTTCGGGGCGGAAGGTTATTCGGTCATCGCCACTGGGTGCGAGGTGACGACCGAGCAAATGATTGACCTCCTCGCCTTCCTCAAGTCGCGGCCCGAGACGAGCGGCGGTATCGTCGCGGTTGGACATGGGGCCGGAGCATCCAAGCTGATCAGCATGGCGCCGGAGGCAGACCTCCGAGCCATGGTAGGCTTTGATGCCATGGAGATAGAGGGGCTGCCAGAGGCGCTCGATCGTGTCCGCTGCCCTTTCGTGCTACAATTTGGCACCCGGAATGAACCGCAAGCAAGCGCGCTTGCAAAAAGCTTGAAGTCTGCTCTTCGTCGCAAGGACGGATCACGGGTCTTCGACTGGTCGGAGGCTGCGCCAGGGTTCGCGATGCCGCTTCGGGACGTTTTCGACAAGCGGGTCGACAGTCTGGCGCATACACGCACCCTTGAACTCATCCGTCGGGTGGTCGGGCCTTATTACGATTTCGCCGCTCTGTTTGCCGAACATACCTACCACGAGTTCACGACCAAGGACGTTGACGCGACTATGGAGACGATGATCGACGAGCCCTACGTCAATCATGTCCCGACGTTAGCTGGAGGTGTTGGGCATGAAATGCTCAAGCGTTTTTATAAGTATCACTTTGTTGATCAGAATGCTGGAGGACGTGACCGCCTTCGCATATCCTACACACTTGGATCTGATCGCGTTGTATTGGAAAGCTACACGAAGTTTAGGCACGATTGCGTAATCGACCGATATTTCCCCGGCATTGCGCCCACTGGAAAGGTGGTTGAGATTGCGACCGTGATCATCGTGAAGTTTCGCGGGGACAAGGTATGCCACGAGCATCTCTACTGGGATCAAGGGTCGGCACTCAAACAAATTGGAGTTCTTCAAGCCGACGGCCTACCGATTGCTGGCGCCGAAGCGGCCCGGAAGGTTCTTGATGAGACACAGCCCTCGAATATTTTCATGCAGGAAGCTTGGGCCTCAAGTGACGGAAAGCCTGTATAATCGGTTGATTGGGAGGGCCGATGGAAAATTATCTGAACTCGCTCAAGGGCAGAACTGTGGTTGTGACGGGCGGAAGCCGCGGCTTAGGACGTGCTATGGTCCTAGCCTTTTGCAAAGCACAAGCTCGCGTCGGGATCGTGGCTACGGCCACCAGCGACGCTCTCAGGGCAACCCTGCAGGAAGCGCATGACCTCGGCTTCGGCGACAAACCCGCAGTCGCCCTCGGTGACCTTCGAGATCCGGGCTCTGCAGCTCGCGTAGCCGCTCAGCTTGTAAGCGAGCTTGGTAACATCGAGGTTCTCGTTAATAATGCTGGCGTCCCAAACGTGGGCGCTGGATCGCCGTTCTGGAAATTAGAACCAGACTACTGGGATCGGATGGTGCGAACTAACATAGACGGAAGCTTCTATTTAACGCGCGAACTAACTCCGCCGATGATCGACCGGGGCTTCGGACGTATCGTGAATATCTCCACGGGAGAAACGACGATGGTAAGAAAGCACCTATCGCCCTACGGTCCCACCAAAGCTTTCGTCGAAGCGGCGTCGAAAATTTTTGCACAAGACCTGGAAGGCAGCGGCGTAACTGTGAACGTCCTGTTGCCTGGCGGGGCTGTTGACACTGTTGCGGATGTAACAGGCCAACCCACCCCGGGCCGGACCTTTGTGAAAGCCTCGGTGATGGCACAGCCGATCCTGTGGCTAGCATCAGATTTGTCGAGTGGTCACACGGGTAGACGGATCAATGCGAGCCTTTGGGACGAGACACTCCCGATTCACGAGCGCTTGCGACAAGCTGGTGAGCAAATTGACGGGCCACCACGCATCATGTAGCCCGCTATGCATTGCGCTTTTTAGTCGCCTTATAAGCACGGATCCACGTGAAGCTGGGCGAAGTAGCAGCCGCCAACTCGCTTTTTAGTCGATCCATTCGAGTGTCACTCCGTCCAGTTGACAATGGGTGAGAAGAGACCGTCGATGGATGGTTTCTTCTCTAGGAAGGCCTGATCGACAAGATAGCCCATGAAGGCGTCGAGGATTTTGCGATTGGCCTCCATGCCGTAGGGCCAGGGGTCGGCACCCATCAGCGCGTCCATCTCGGCGATTTCATCGAAAAGCCAGGGTAGCATAAGGCGTTGTGCACCGGAGAAGCGCATCTGCTTGAGCGCCCACGCCTTCGATTCCTGGCAGGCCTTGAAGAGGCTTTCGGCAACCCACGGCTGCTCGTTGAACAGGTCCTCGCGGATGACGAGCGTGTGCATGATCGGGTGTAAGCCGGTGCGCTGATAGAAATCCTTCTCGCGCGCGCGGTAATCTGGAAAAAGACGCGCCACGTTCTTGCCCTTATCGAAGGCGGTAGGGCGGCGGGCACCGAAATAGGCGTCGATTTCTCCTGATTCCAGCATGTCGTTCAGCGTGCGTTGCGCGCCGATCATCTCCAGCTTGATCGGACGCACGGGCCGCAAATCCATTTCATGATCTTCCGGGCGCGGCTCGTTCACGCCACCCTCGATCCAGGTGATCTTGTCGAGGTCGACGTCATAATCGTGCTGCAGGATACCACGCACCCAAACGCCCGCGGTCTGACGATATTCCTGCACGCCGACGCGCTTGCCTTCGAGATCCTTCGGCTCGCGGATGCCGGAATTCTTGTTAATGAATATATAGCCATGACGAAAAACGCGCGACGGAAATACCGGGATCGCGACGAACGGAAACTCTCCGCGCGAACGCATGATCGAATAATGCGCGAGAGACATCTCGCCGACGTCGAAGGACCGCGTTTTGATCATGCGGGCAAAAATTTCAGGCGGCGACTGGATGGGGAGATATCGCAGCGCAATGCCTTCCGGCTGCACGAAACCCTGCGCCAGAGCCTCCATGCGGTCGTAAGGACCGCAAGCCATAGTTAGTGGTAGCCGCATGTTAATTGAACCCTCTATCGACAGCATGGTTTAATATCAAGGATCTCACTTCTGATCGTCTTCATACAAGTCGCATATTTCAATCGCATTGCCGTCAACATCGCGGAAGTAGACGTGACGTTCTGGAAAGCTCCGATGACCTTCATCCGAATATTTAACTATCCGGATGTTTCTTGCCATCAGGATCTCGGCCGCGCGATAGAATTCTCCTGTTTCTTCCAAAAATAGGTGATGATGCGCTACTTCGTCTGGACCATTTGGGTTTACGTGGTTGTCCATCTTTGCGAGAACGAATTATGTTCCATGACCCTCGATAAAGGAATACCGAGGGTTGGATTACCAAGCTGTACCTAAATGGGTTCATTTTGGATATAAGTATACGATCTCAAGGCAATTTCCGTCCGAGTCGTGGAAGTAGGCGTGGCGGCCTGGGAAAGTTGCATGCCCTTCTGAGGTATATTTGAAAGTCTCGATGTTTCTCGCCTTTAAGA
>CANJPM010000215.1 GCA_947476075.1 Beijerinckiaceae bacterium | reverse complement strand
TGAGTTCGGCGATATTTTTTCCGGCTATCGCGCGTTCTCGCGCCGCTTCGTCAAAAGCTTTCCCGCCATCTCAAGCGGCTTTGAGATTGAGACCGAATTATCGGTCCATGCGGGGCAGCTCAAATTGCCCGTCGGCGAAATCGGGACGCCCTATGGCGCACGCCGCGAAGGCTCCATTTCGAAGCTGCGCTCGGTGCGCGACGGCGCGCGCATTTTGAAGACCTTCGTCATATTGCTAAAGGAGACGCGGCCGATGCTGTTTTTCGGCGCGCTGGCGGGCTGCGTGGCGCTGCTCTCGGCTGCGCTGGCGGCGCCGCTTCTGGCGACGTTCGCGCAAACCGGCCTTGTACCCCGCCTGCCGACCGCAGTGCTGTGCACGGGCCTGATGCTGATCGCCAGCCTGCTTTGCGCCTGCGGACTGATCCTCGATTCACTGGCGCGCTCGCGGATCGAACAGAAGCGAATGTTCTATCTGGCGCTGGCGCGCAATGAGATAAGATAAGCCGTCCCGGGATCTGGTCCGGGAACGGCCGATTTATTGGGCGGCTATCTCTTCGGGACGCGGCATCGAAATCACATTGTAGCCGCCATCCACGAAATGAACCTCTCCGGTCACGCCGCTCGACAAATCCGACAGCATGTATAGCGCGGCGCCGCCGACGTCGTCGATGTCGAGGCTGCGGCGCAACGGCGAATGCTGTTTCTGGAAATTGAACATGGCGCGCGCGTCGCCAATGCCCGCGCCCGCCAAAGTGCGGATGGGGCCAGCGGAGATTGCGTTGACGCGGATTCCCTGCACGCCCAGATCAGCCGCCAGATAACGCACGCTCGCCTCCAACGCCGCCTTCGCAACGCCCATGACGTTATAATTTGGCATGACGCGCGTGGCGCCGCCATAGGTCAGCGTCAACAGCGAGCCGCCATTGGGCATCATCTTTGCTGCGCGCTGGGCAAGCTCGGTGAACGAAAACGCCGAGATCACCATTGTGCGGCTGAAATTGTCGCGCGTAGTGGCGTCGACATAGCGGCCCTTCAGCTCGTTCTTGTCGGAAAAGCCGATCGCATGGACCGCAAAATCGAACGTGCCCCATTCCGCGTTCAGAGTTTCAAACAGCGCGTCGACGGAGGCGATATCTTCGACGTCGCATGGCAGCACAAGCGTAGAGCCAAGACTCTCGGCCAGCGGCTTGACGCGCTTGCCCAAAGCCTCGCCCTGATAGGTGAAGGCCAGCTCCGCCCCTTGTGCCGCAACGGCTTTTGCAATTCCCCAAGCAATCGAATGATCGTTGGCGACGCCCATGATGAGGCCGCGCTTGCCTTTCATCAGGCCGGCGGCTGCGGTCGGCTCGCGATCAGGCGTCGACATGTTTGAACACCAGCGATGCGTTTGTTCCGCCAAAGCCGAACGAATTGGAAAGCACCGCGCCCAGCTGCACATTGTCGCGCCGCTTGCGAATGATGTTCATATCTTCGAAGGCCGGATCAATTTCCTGGATGTTGGCGCTTTCGGCGATGAAGCCGTTCTGCATCATCAACAAAGAATAGATCGCCTCCTGCACGCCGGCCGCGCCAAGCGAATGGCCGGTCAACGACTTTGTGGCGGAAATCGGCGGACATTTATCGCCCGCCCCAAACACGCGGCGCAGAGCCTCGATTTCCTTGAGATCGCCCACCGGCGTCGAAGTGGCGTGCGGATTGATGTAGTCAATCGGCGCCTTCAGGTTCGCAATCGCCATGCGCATGCAGCGCTCGGCCCCTTCGCCTGAGGGGGCGACCATGTCGTAGCCGTCCGACGAGACGCCGTAGCCCACAAGCTCGGCGTAGATCTTGGCGCCGCGCGCTTTGGCGTGCTCGTATTCCTCCAGCACCAAAACGCCCGCGCCGCCAGCGATGACGAAACCGTCGCGATTTTTATCATAGGCGCGCGAGGCGGTGGCGGGCGTGTCGTTATAGGACGACGACATGGCGCCCATGGCGTCAAACAACACCGACAGCGACCATTCCAGCTCTTCGCAACCACCCGCAAACATCACGTCCTGCTTGCCCCATTGAATGAGCTCGGCGGCGTTGCCGATGCAATGGGACGAGGTCGCGCAGGCCGACGAGATGGAATAATTCCAGCCCTTGATCTTGAACCAGGTGGCGAGCGTGGCCGAGGCAGTCGACGACATCGCCTTGGGCACCGCGAACGGGCCCACGCGCTTGGGACCCTTGGTGCGGGTGATATCGGCGGCCTCGATCAGCGTGCGCGTCGAGGGTCCGCCCGAACCCATGATGATCCCGGTGCGCTCGTTGGAAATATCGTGCGCCTCAAGGCCCGAATCAGCAATCGCCTGATCCATCGCGACATGGTTCCACGCCGTGCCCATGGCGTGAAAACGCATGGCGCGACGATCAACCAAAGTCTCGGGATCGGTCAATTTGGGCTGGCCGTAGACCTGGCTGCGGAAGCCAAGCTCGGCGTATTTGGGGGCGTGCGAAATGCCCGAACGGGCGTCGCGCAATGATGCGAGCACGTCCTGCGTATTGTCTCCAATCGCAGAAACGATGCCCATGCCGGTGACGACAACGCGTCTCATGTGTCCTCCGAAAAACGAGCGGCGGGGAGCAGCTTAAGCCGCGTCCGGGGCGCTCGGCTGGAACAGGCCGACCCGCAGGTCTTTAGCCTCGTAAATTCTGCGCCCGTCCGCCTCAAGCCAGCCATCGGCGATGCCAAGGACCAGCTTGCCGCGAAACACGCGTTTGAAGTCAATGCCGTAGACAACTTTGTGGACGGAGGGCAAAACTTGGTCGGTGAACTTCACCTCCCCTACGCCGAGCGCCCTGCCGCGACCTGGCGAACCCAGCCAGCCGAGGTAAAAGCCCACAAGCTGCCAGAGTGCGTCAACGCCAAGGCAACCGGGCATCACCGGGTCGCCCTTGAAATGGCATCCGAAGAACCAGAGATCGGGCTTGATGTCGAATTCGGCGCGGATGAAGCCCTTGTTGTTGGCCCCCCCGGTCTCCGAGATTTCGGCGATCCGATCAAACATGAGCATAGGCGGCAGCGGCAATTGCGCATTGCCGGGGCCAAACAATTCCCCGCGGCCACAGGCCAGCAGGTCCGCATATTCGAAGCTCGAACGCCGTTCGACCATTTCCGTGCTCGCCTCTGTTCAACGCCGACACCCAGCCGGAATCGCCGGACGCGGCCGGCCAGATGCGCGGTCTCTAACACAAGCCGTCAAAGGCCGAAAGGCGTCCAAAGGCTGAGGCAACGCTCATTCGAAATGATCGGTGGCGTAAACGCCCCAAAGCAGCTTCTGCTCGACGAACCCGTCGAATTCCTTGCCCGAGACCCTGCACCAGGTCTTGTCGCAGCGACGCACGCTGACGATGAGGCCCGATTGCAACTGGGCGGACACCCTTGATCCAGCGGGCTGCGACATCAGGGGAACCAGCTCGCCCTTGCGCCAAGGAGACACCAGCGCCGTGCGCCGGCCTGACAGCAGCGAGTGCAGCACCCAGCCCTCGGAGCCTTCCGAATCACGAATTCGGCGCCAATTGTCGAATTCCGCCGTGATTTCGACCGGAAGGCCTGCGCGCTGAAACACCCATGCTGTGCGATGCTCCTTGGAGGGGCCTTCGCGCAAATTCACCCGGTCGGATTTCAGGCTGACATAGCGAGGCAGAGGCAGGCCGCTCACCGTGCCAACCTGCGCGGCCAAAGCATCGCCCGGCGCGGCCAGGCACGCCAGAATCGGCAGGGCGCCCGCGAGCGCGCAAAGGCCGACGATTGTTTTCCCCAAGGCCTGGATTTTCTCCAAGACTTGCTGCGCCGACGCTTGCCACATGTTCCGCACACTCCCGAAAGAACGAGAGCGAACGCCTTGCGCCGCTCCGGTTTTGCGTCTTAGCTGACCAAGGCGATGTGCTTGGCGACAAGCCGGTGCCTGTTTCGCCGCCCCGCGAAGCTGCGGAACCAAAGACGCTGCGCACATTTGCGCAGATAGCGTTAAAGCGTGGTGAACAAGAGTCTTTTTATGCTGCGGCGAAAGCGCCCGCAGTCCAGAGGCTGTCAAAGGATTGAGGAAGCAGGCGATGGTGCGCAAAAAGCCGCTGGTGATCGTGACGCGCAAATTGCCCGACGTGATCGAAACACGCATGTGCGAATTGTTCGACACGCGGCTCAACGTCGCCGACACGCCGATGGGCCAGGATGAATTGGCGCAGGCTCTGCGCGTCGCCGACGTGCTTGTGCCCACCGTCACCGACCGCATCGACGCGCAAGCGCTGGCGCACGCGGGCGAAAACCTGAAGCTGATCGCCAATTTCGGCAATGGCGTCGACAATATCGACGTCGGCGCGGCTGTCGCCCGCGGGCTCACAATCACCAATACGCCCGGCGTGCTGACCGACGACACCGCCGACATGGCGCTGGCGCTGATTCTGGCCGTCTCTCGTCGCGTCGTCGAGGGCGCCAATACGATTACGTCCGGGGATTGGACCGGCTGGTCGCCGACATGGATGTTGGGCGCGCGAATCACCGGCAAGAGGCTTGGCATCGTGGGAATGGGGCGGATCGGGCAAGCGGTGGCGCGCCGCGCCAAGGCGTTTGGCCTGTCGATCCATTATCACAACCGCCGCCGCCTCTCCGCCGGGATCGAGGAATCGCTTGAGGCGACCTATTGGGACTCCCTCGACCAGATGCTGGCGCGCATGGACATCGTATCGGTGAATTGCCCGCATACGCCCGCCACCTATCATCTGCTGTCGGCGCGGCGGCTGAAATTGCTGCGGCCCAGCGCCATCATCGTCAATACGGCGCGCGGCGAGATCATCGACGAGAATGTTTTGACGAAAATGCTGGAAGCGGGCGAGATCGCAGGCGCCGGCCTCGACGTGTTCGAGCACGAGCCCGCCGTACCCAACAAGCTGTTGCGGCTGGCCAAAGCCGGGAAAGTGACGTTACTGCCGCATATGGGGTCGGCGACGCACGAGGGACGCATCGACATGGGCGAGAAGGTGATCGTGAACGTGAAGGCGTTCATGGACGGGCACAAGCCGCCTGATCGCGTGCTGCCAAGCATGCTTTGAGGTCGCAAGCTCAGACCGCAGGCGGCGCCTTCAGGGGGCTGGCTGCGAAAGCGCGAATTACCTCGCCCAAGCCTGCATCGTCGACAATCTCGGCCGCCTCGCGCCAATCGCACCAGCGCAATGAGCGCTGGGCTTTTTCGGGCCATTTGGCGCTCTGGCGCTGCACTTCCAGCGCAAACACATCAACCTCACAGCGCCATACGGCGCCGTTGCGTTTGCGCTTGTCGTAGACGAAGGCGCCAACAGGCTCCTCGCAGATCACGCCTTTGACGCCGGCCTCTTCAAAAGCCTCTTGAGCCGCGGCTGCAAACAAGGTCCGCCCCTTCATGGGCCAGCCTTTGGGCACGATCCAGCGTTTGGACTCAAGCGAAGACACAAGCAGGATCTCCAATTCCGGGGCGCGCCGAAACGGCAGCGCAGCCACTTGCTGTCGGCTCGCCTCCGGCGCGCGCGCCTCAAGGAACATCTGCTTGCGATCTGCGTTTTTCTTCATTTGACTCCTATCATGGCTACATTTGTAAACTGTTCGCTGAATCGCGCAAGAGTCCGGCCTCCAACAAATAAGCGCATTATGTATGCGCATTGGACAAGATTTAAGCTGTGCCTGCAAAGGCGGGCGCCGCGACGCCGACGCTGGCGGCGATCTCTTCAAGCTGTCCGCGCAAACGGCCCGACACCGGCACGCCCTCCACAGCACGGGTGCGCGCCAAAGCCTCGCCGCGTTGGCCGGGCATGCGGATCGGCTCGTTTTCATCCGAGCGTGGCAGATTGCGTATCAGGTCGGCCAGCGCACCGACGTCGGCCTCGTAATCGCCCAGAGCGCGGAATTTCGAAACGTCGATGGCGACCAGCATCTGACTTTGCATATGATAGGGCTTGCGGCCTTCGCCCAGCATTGTGGCCAGCAAAGGCGTGCCCGCCATCAGGCTCGTCATACATTCGAACAACAATCCAAGGCCCGCGCCTTTGGCCCCGCCGATAGGCAACGCGACGGCTGCGGCAGCAGGATCGGTGGTGGGGCCGCCCTGCTTGTCGAGCGCCCAGCCTTCGGGAATCGATTCGCCCTTGCGCGCCGCCTGTTTCAGCTTGCCGTTGGAAGCGACCGCGCTCGCCATATCCAGCACCAGAGCGCCGTCAGGCCCGCCGGGAACGGCAATCGCCAGCGGGCTCGTGGAGAGACTGGCGACCCGCGCCCCGTGATAGGCCATGAGCGGCGGGCCGGAGCCAAACACCATCGCCGCAAAGCCCTGCCGCGCCGCCCATTGGGCGTAATATCCAACCGCCCCGGTGTGGGCGGTGCGTCGCACCACACCCGTCGCCACGCCGAAGACGCTGGCGCGCGACACCGCTTCCCTGATCGCCAGCATCATCGACACGGGACCGGCGGCGCGATCAGCGTCGACCATGAATAAAGCCGGCGCCAGATCAGCGATCGCAGGAGCCGCCACAAGATTCATCTCGCCGCGCTGCGCAATCGCCAGATAGGAGGGCAGCCGCTCGACCCCGTGCGAATCCACGCCCCGCAAATCCGCCCAGACCAGAACATCGGCCAGCGTTTGGGCGTCCTGCTCCAGCATGCCGCGCGCGACGAAGACGCGCACGACAAAGGCCGCAAGTTCTGCGGCGGAGATGAGGGCGGGCCGGGAAGAGGCGGATTTGGAGACGGACATGGAGGCTCCCTGCAAATCTTGATTTGCAGGGGTTATAGACTCGCCGC
>CANJPM010000214.1 GCA_947476075.1 Beijerinckiaceae bacterium | reverse complement strand
CGCCATGATTCCCGGAGAGATCCTTGTCCGCGAGGGTGAACTTGTTCTGAACGAAGGCCGCGAAACGTTGACGCTGACCGTTTCCAACACCGGCAACAGGCCGATACAGGTCGGCTCGCATTACCATTTCTTTGAAGCCAACAATGCGCTGCGCTTTGACCGCGACAAAGCGCGCGGCTTCCGCCTCGATATAGCCGCAGGCACGGCGGTGCGCTTCGAGCCCGGCCAGACGCGCGACGTAACGCTTGTCGCGTTGGCGGGCGAGCGCAAGGTTTACGGGTTTCAGCAGAAAATCATGGGGCCTCTGTAAGACAGAGAGCGCCGCCGCTTACAGAGGGCTGATTCATGCCAGCACGCATATCCCGCTCCGCCTATGCCGCGATGTTTGGCCCCACTACGGGCGACCGCATCCGTCTGGCCGACACTGAACTTTTCATCGAGGTGGAGAAGGATTTCACCACCTATGGCGAAGAGGTGAAGTTTGGCGGCGGCAAGGTGATCCGCGACGGCATGGGCCAGTCGCAGGTCTCGCGCGCGCAAGGGGCGGTCGACACCGTCATCACCAATGTCGTGATCCTCGATCATTGGGGTATTGTGAAAGCTGATATAGGCCTGCGCGACGGGCGGATCTTCAGAATCGGCAAAGCGGGGAATCCCGACATTCAGCCCGGCGTGGATATTATCGTCGGCCCCGGAACGGAAGTGATCGCGGGCGAGGGAAAGATCATCACGGCGGGCGGATTTGACTCGCACATCCATTTCATCTGCCCGCAGCAGATCGAAGAAGCTCTGATGTCAGGCATAACCTCGATGCTGGGCGGCGGCACCGGCCCTGCGCATGGCACATTCGCCACCACATGCACGCCCGGCCCATGGCATATAGCCCGCATGATCGAGGCTGCTGAGGCGTTCCCGATGAATCTGGGATTTGCAGGCAAGGGCAATGCGGCTTTGCCCGCCGCACTGGAAGAGCAGATTATCGCCGGCGCCTGCGCGCTCAAGCTGCATGAGGACTGGGGCACAACGCCCGCAGCTATCGACAATTGCCTGACCGTCGCCGACATCCATGACATTCAGGTGATGATCCACACTGATACGCTGAATGAATCGGGTTTTGTCGAAGACACGATCGCCGCCTTCAAGGGCCGCACGATTCACGCATTTCACACCGAGGGTGCGGGCGGCGGTCATGCGCCTGATATTATAAAAGTCTGCGGTCTGCCAAACGTGCTCCCGTCCAGCACCAATCCGACCCGCCCGTTTACCGTCAACACGCTGGATGAACATCTCGACATGCTGATGGTCTGCCATCACCTGGATCCGTCCATCACGGAGGATCTGGCGTTCGCCGAAAGCCGCATCCGCAAGGAAACCATTGCGGCGGAGGATATTTTGCAAGACATCGGCGCGCTCTCGATGATGTCGTCGGACAGTCAGGCGATGGGTCGCGTCGGCGAGGTGATCATTCGCACCTGGCAGACGGCCGACAAGATGAAGCGCCAGCGCGGCCAGATGAAGGGCGAGAGCGGCGATAACGATAATCTGCGCGCGCGCCGCTACGTCGCCAAATACACGATCAACCCGGCGATCGCTCATGGCGTATCGGCCCATATCGGTTCGATCGAGCCGGGCAAGCTCGCCGATCTGGTGATGTGGTCGCCCGCGTTCTTTGGCGTGAAGCCCGATTGCATCATCAAGGGCGGCATGATCGCAGCCGCTCCGATGGGCGACCCCAATGCCTCCATCCCCACGCCGCAGCCGGTGCATTACCGCCCGATGTTCGGCGCCTATGGTCGCGCCACAGCTTCCACGTCGGTGACGTTCGTGTCCAAAGCCGCAATAGACACGGGCCTTGCAGGCCGTCTTGGCCTCTCCAAAAAGCTCGTCGCGGTTGAGAATACGCGCTCAGGCATTTCCAAGGCGTCAATGATCCATAACAATGCGACGCCAAACGTAGAGGTTGACCCGGAAACCTACGTTGTGAAGGCGGACGGTGAAGTGCTGGTATGCGAGCCCGCCAAAGAACTCCCCATGGCGCAGCGCTATTTCATGTATTAAAAGCGCAGAAGACAAAGCAACCAGACGCCATTCCCGGGGGAAACGCATGATCCGCGCGAATTTCATTAGCAGCAAAGGCGCCTGGCAGGCGACCGCGGCCGACACCATCGTTCTGGATTATGAGGGCCGTCATCGTCGCCGTGTGACGATGACGGGCACGCGCGGGACAGAATTCCTGCTCGATCTCCCAGAGGCCGTGGTGCTGCGCGGCGGCGACGCGCTGGTCCTGGAAGACGGGCGCCTGATCGAGATCGTGGCCGCTCCTGAAGAGCTGGCAGAAGTGCGGTGCGGCGATCCGCGCCAGCTGGCGCGCGTCGCTTATCATATCGGCAATCGCCACGTGCAGGCGGAGATAATGGACAACCGGTTGCGGATGCGCCGCGACCATGTGCTTGAGGATATGGTGCGCGGACTTGGCGCCAAGGTCAGCCATATCGAAGCGCCGTTCGAGCCCGACACTGGCGCCTATGAGCCTGTCGTTCACGCCAAACATGCGCACAAAGATCACGCGCACGATCATCACGGACATGATCATCACGATCACAAAGGCCACGATCACGCCGCCCACGAGCATGGCGACGATTGCGGCTGCGACCATGAACATGGACATGACCACAAAGAGCATAAACACGAAGACAAGAACGCTCACCCGCACAAGCACGCCCACGGCGCCCATGGCCACAAGCACGACTGATCCCTCGCTCGCTCTGTTCGCCTGGCTCTCGCCGGCCTATCCGGTTGGCGCTTTCGCCTATTCACATGGCCTTGAATGGGCGGTCGAATGTGGCGACGTGACCGATGGCGCGAGCCTGTATGAGTGGATCGACGCATTGCTGGCCTATGGTTCTGGCCGCAACGACGCTTTGCTGTTTTCAGCTGCGTGGCGCAGCGGGCCGACAAGCGCGCTCACCGCGATTGCAGAGCTTGCTGTCGCGTTGGCTCCGTCCAAAGAACGCCGCCTTGAATCGCTGCAACAGGGTGGCGGCTTTCTGGCCGCCACGCAGGCCGCGTGGCCGTGCGCCAAGCTCAACGAGGCGATACAAATGATTGGTGCGCACAAAGCCTATCCGGTTTGTTTTGCCGCCTCATTGGCCGCGCATGATTTGCCGCTGCGCCCGGCGTTGGATGGTTTCATCGCGGCATTCGCCGGCAATCTCGTCTCGGCGGCTGTGCGCCTGAGCGTGCTCGGGCAGACGGAAGCGCAGGCCATTTTAGCGCGCCTGTCGCCGCGTATCGCAGGCGTGGCCGATGCAACCGAATGCGGCGCGCTCGAAGATTTGGGCTCGTGCGCCTTCCGCGCCGATCTGGCCTCAATGAAGCATGAAACCCAATATTCAAGGCTGTTTCGATCATGAGCAATAATGGACCTTTGCGCGTAGGGATCGGCGGTCCGGTGGGCGCTGGCAAGACTGCCTTGATGGAAGCGCTCTGCAAACGCTTTCGCGATCATTATGATATCTGCGCGATCACCAACGACATTTTCACCAAGGAAGACGCGCGCATCCTGACGCAGGCCGGCGCCTTGCCGCAAGAGCGCATTATGGGCGTCGAAACGGGTGGTTGTCCCCACACCGCGATCCGTGAAGATTGCTCGATCAATCTGCACGCGATTGCGGAAATGCGCGCAAAGTTTCCAAAGCTTGATCTTATCTTGATCGAGTCCGGCGGCGATAATCTGGCGGCCACGTTCAGCCCCGAGCTTGCCGATATTACGATCTACGTGATCGACGTAGCGCAGGGTGAAAAGATCCCGCGTAAAGGCGGGCCCGGCATTACGCGGTCTGATCTTTTGGTCATCAACAAGATTGATCTTGCGCCAATGGTTGGCGCCGATTTGTCGATCATGGAGGCTGATACGAAGCGGCAGCGCGGGCTCCGCCCTTTCGTCTTCACGAACATGCGCACCGGCGTTGGGCTCGACGTGATCGCCGCCTTTGTGCAAAATAGCGGCGGGCTCGGCAAATAGCGATCGTTTTGCGAGGCTGTTTTCTTTGACCAAAGACATCGAACCAAAGCTCCAGCTTTCGCGTTATTGAGTGCGTGCCGCCTTCGTTGAAGACTGAATTTTTCCAAGTGCCAAAGCGGAGAATTCATTGCCGCGTCTTCTCACCTGGAATGTGCATCGATGCGTGGGACGCGACGGCAAATGCTCGCCCGAGCGGATTGCGCGCATCATCGCCGAGCAAAATCCTGACATCGTCGCTCTACAGGAACTGGACGTTCGCCGCTCGCGCACGGGGCGCGTCGATCAGGCGGAGGTCATCGCGCGAACTCTGGGCATGACCCACCATTTTCATCCAGCCTATCGCGTGATGGAGGAAGCCTACGGCGACGCCATTCTTACCGCACGTCCCTCGCGCATGGTAAAGGGCGGTGCGCTGCCGGGCGTGGGCCCTCTTTCCGGGCTTGAACCGCGCGGCGCGGTCTGGGCCGCCGTTCACGTCAGTGGCGTCGAGGTGCAAATCGTCAACACTCACCTTGGCTTGCGCGGGCATGAGCGCATCGTGCAGGTTGAGACGCTGCTGGGTCATGACTGGATCGGCGGCCCTAATTGCCGCGAGCCCGTGATCCTGCTCGGCGACTTCAACGCGGTCCCTCGTTCACGCGTGTATGCGCGGTTGACGCGCGGTCTGCGTGACGCGCAATGCATAGGCCAGCGCCGCAAGCCGCAGGCGACATTTCCGGCGCGGCTGCCGTTCCTGCGGCTGGACCATGTGTTTGTAAGCAAGAGCGTGGACGTGTCGCGCGCCGAGACGCTGCGAACGCGCGAAGCGCGCATGGCGTCAGACCATTTGGCGCTCGTTGTCGACTTCACGCTCAAGCCGGTATGGGCGATCCGCGAAGTCGGAGCCTCTTGATACAAGCTCAGTCTGGTCTCCACTCCAGCATGATCGTCGCCAGCGGCGGACAGATCAGACAGAGCGTGTGATCAAACCCATGACTTTGCGCGTTGATGGTTTGAAGTTCATCGCCATTTCCTACGCCGGAGCCTCCATATTGACCTGAATCGCTGTTGACGATCTCACGCCAGATGCCTCCGCGCGGCGCGCCTATCCGATAATCATAGCGTGGAACCGGCGTAAAATTACAAACCACGATCACAACGCTCTCGCGCGCTTTGTCGAAACGCGCAAACGCCAGAACGCTGTTCTCGTGATCGTCGCCGACGATCCACTGAAAACCGTCAGCCTCGCAATCGCGCTCATGCAAGGCGGGGGATGCGCGATAGACGTTGTTCAGATCGCGCACGAAATCCTGCACGCCTTTGTGGAGAGGTTCCTTGAGCAGATGCCAATCAAGGCTGGAATCGTGATCCCACTCGCGATGCTGCGCGAATTCATTGCCCATAAATAAAAGCTTCTTGCCCGGGTGTCCCCACATGAAACCATAATAGGCGCGAAGATTTGCAAATTGTCGCCAGCGATCGCCGGGCATGCGTCCCAGCAGGCTTCGTTTCCCGTGCACTACTTCGTCGTGGGACAGCGGCAGCACAAAATTTTCGGAGAACGCATAGAGAAGACCAAACGTCAGATCGCTATGATGATGACGCCGATAGATCGGATCGCGCGCCATATAGCGCAGCGTATCATTCATCCAGCCCATGTTCCATTTGAAGCCAAAGCCAAGACCGCCGGCCCATGTTGGCCGCGATACGCCCGGCCATGCAGTCGATTCTTCCGCGATTGTGATAACGCCCGTGGATCTGGAACAGGCCATTTCGTTGACACGATGCAGAAAGGCGACAGCCTCCAGATTCTCTCTGCCGCCATGGCGATTGGGCACCCAATCCCCAGGCTCGCGCGAGTAATCAAGATACAACATCGAGGCGACGGCGTCGACGCGCAGGCCGTCAACGCCATAACGCTCAAGCCAGAAGCGCGCATTGGAGACGAGAAATGCCTCAACCTCCTTGCGTCCGAAATTATAAATCAGCGTGCCCCAATCCTGATGGACGCCCTGGCGTGGATCGGCATGCTCATAAAGATGCGTGCCGTCGAAGCATGCAAGCCCATGCGCATCGTTTGGGAAATGCGCCGGAACCCAATCCAGCAGCACGCCAAGGCCTAGCCTGTGGGCCTCTTCTACAAAGAAAGCGAAATCTTCCGGTGTTCCAAATCGTGACGTTGGCGCATAAAGCGAGATCGGTTGATAGCCCCAGGACCCGTCGAACGGGTATTCTGTGATTGGCAGCAATTCAATATGCGTGAAGCCCATTTTGTGAACATAGGGCAGCAATTGCGCGGCCATTTCACGATAGGTGAGATAGCGGTTTCCCTCATCAGAAACCCGCGCCCACGATCCAGGATGACACTCATAAATTGAGATCGCTCGTTCGCGCGGCGGGGGCTTGCTCACATTGTCAGGAGCCAATGAATAACCGCCAAGAGCATGGGTCACAGAGGCAGTCGCTGGCGGCAATTCGGCGGCAAAAGCATAAGGATCGGCCTTCAGCGGCAGCAGTGATCCATCTGGTCCGTGGATTTCATATTTATAAAGAACCCCGATGCCAAGTCCCGGAATGAACAATTCCCAGACGCCGAACAAATGGCGCAGACGCATCGCGTGCATGCGGCCATCCCAGTGATTGAACGGGCCCACAACGCTGACGCGCATGGCGTTGGGCGCCCAAACGGCGAACGACATTCCCTCGACGCCGCCAATGGTGCGACGATGCGCGCCAAGGCTTTCATAAGCTGGACGCGTCCCTTCGCCACGCGCGGCGAGCAGGTCCTCGGTGTCAAGAACGAGGCCGAACGAAT
>CANJPM010000213.1 GCA_947476075.1 Beijerinckiaceae bacterium | reverse complement strand
GTCGGCGGCCACTGAGCGCAATTCGGCGGAATTCTTGAACGTCAGGACGCCGGAAAACGAGACGTAAAGACCGAGCTCGATAGCTGTCTCCGCCAGCGCCCTTGATGACGTGAAACAATGGAGCAGAGCATTGAAACGCCCCTTCCCCATTTCATCGCGCAAAATCGCGGCCATGTCGTCGTCGGCGTCGCGGGAATGGATCACAAGCGGCAGGCCGGTTTGCCGGGCTGCGGCAATATGCGTGCGAAACACGCGGGCGGCTATGTCGCGCGGGCTCTTGTCGTAATGATAATCGAGTCCGGCCTCGCCGATGGCGACGCAGCGCGGATGCGAGGCCAGCCCTACGAGGTCAGCGACCGTCACATCGGGCTCTTCGTGCGCCTGGTGCGGATGCGTGCCCACTGTGAACCACACATTGTCGTTCACCTCGGCGATGGCGCGATAGACGTCGTATTTTTTCACCCGCGTCGAGATCGTAATCATTCGGCCGACGCCAGCCTCATGTGCGCGCGCGCGCACCCCGGCGATGTCGCCGTCCAGCTCGGGAAAATCGAGGTGGCAATGCGTGTCGATCAGCATCAGCTTTTGGCCTTGCCGCCTGTCGGCGCGCCTTCTTCCGCCTCGACATAGCGGGGGAAGATTGGCGCCGGCGCCGGCAGCATCAGGCCGCCTTCGATTTTGTGCGCGGCGCCAACGTGTGCGAAGTCGCGCGCGTCATTTGCCGAGCCCACAAGGTCAAGCAGCTTGCCGGCGGCGGTCGGAATGAACGGCTGCGCCATGATCGCGACGTTGCGCAGCACTTCCGCCGTTATCCAAAGAATTGTGCCGCGGCGCTCAGGGTCGCTTTTGCCTTTCGCCCATGGCTCTTCGCTTGCAAAATAGCGGTTTGCGTCGGCCACAACTTTCCAGATTTCGCCCAAAGCGTGATGCAGTGCGTAATCCTTCATCGCCGCGCGGCTGCGGTCCGCCAGGGCCCAGGCCTGATCGAGGATCGCCTTGTCGGCCTCCGTGAGAGAACCGGGTATCGGCGCCCTGCCCTCGCAATTCTTGGCGACCATCGACAATGAGCGCTGCGCCAGATTGCCCAGATCATTGGCCAGATCCGCATTGACGCGGTTCACGATTGCCTCGTGTGAATAGTTTCCGTCCTGGCCGAAAGGTACTTCGCGCAGGAAAAAATAGCGCATCTGGTCAACGCCGTAATGGCTGGCCAGCGTGAAGGGATCAATCACGTTGCCAACCGATTTCGACATTTTCTCGCCGCGGTTGAACAGGAAGCCATGCACCACGATCTGCTTGGGCAATTCAAGACCGGCGGACATCAGGAATGCGGGCCAGTAGATCGAATGAAAGCGGGTAATGTCCTTGCCAATCACATGCGCGTTTGCTGGCCAATAACGCCAATCGGGCGCATTTTCATCGGGATAGCCGCAGGCTGTAAGGTAGTTAGTGAGCGCGTCAACCCAGACATACATGACGTGCTTGTAATCGCCGGGAACCGGCACGCCCCAATTGAATGTGGTGCGGCTTATCGACAAATCCTGCAAGCCGCGCTTCACGAAGGCGACGATCTCGTTGCGATATTTATCGGGAACTATGAAGTCAGCATTCGCCTCGTAATGGGCGAGCAGGCGGTCGCCATAGGCCGAGAGGCGGAAGAAATAGCTCTCCTCCTCCACCCATTCCACCGGCGTGCCATTAGGCGAATTTTTAGCGCCGTCATGGCCTGGCGTGAGTTCGTTCTCGTCGAAATAGGCTTCCTCGCGCACCGAATACCAGCCGGAATAATTGGCCAGATAAATGTCGTCCCGCTCCTGCATTTTGGTCCAGATCGCTTGCGAGGCGGCGTAATGGCGTGGCTCTGTGGTGCGCACCACATGATTGGCGCGGGCGTTAAGCGCGTCGCCCATTTCCAGAAATTGCGCGGCGGTGCGATCGGCCAGCTCTTGCGGCGTAATGCCTTCGCGCGCCGCTGTCTGCTGCATTTTCAGCCCGTGCTCATCCATGCCGGTGACGAAGAAAACGTCGCGCCCGTCAAGCCGCTGAAAGCGGGCGATGGCATCGGTCGCGATGCGCTCGTAGGCATGGCCGATATGGGGCCGACCATTGGCGTAGGGAATCGCGGTGGAAATGCAAAAGGTTGGGCGCGCAGCCATAATCATCCTGTACCGGTGAGCCTGATCGACATAGGGCCTGAAGGCTACGCCCGCAATGTGCGAACGGCGTCCGAAAGGTCCGAAAATATCGTCAGAACGAGGGGCCGGCGGTCGAGGTTGAGCGCCTGCGTCTCGCGCGCCGAGGCGGCGATCTTTTCCCATACCTGCGCAAGGTGCGCAAGGCGGCGCGGCGCACCGGGAAGGCCGGCGTTCTCCCGCGCGGTTCTGTCGATCCAGTCATAAGTGGTGGTCAGCAGCGTCTCGAAGCCCTCAAGCCCCTCCCTGCCCTGTACAGAAGCTGCCAGCTCATGCACCCGACGCCAGTCGATTTGGGGCAATCGGGCGAGCTGGGTCTCAGCCTTTTCCGCCATCGAGAGCGCGCCTTGCGTCATCAGGCGCATAGCGTCGAGGACCGAGCCCGCCGACCGGCGCGCTGCGCGTTGCACTTCTTCGTCGGAGCGCTCCGCCCAATCATCGCCCTGCGCACGAATGGCGGCGATCACGTCGCCTTCGGAAACCGGCTGCAGCATCAGCTTGCGGCAGCGCGAGCGAATGGTGGGCAGCAGGCGGCCGGGCTGATGGGCGAGAATGAAGAACAGGCAGCGCGGCGGCGGCTCCTCGATCATTTTCAATAGCGCATTGGCGCCCGATTTGTTCATATCGTCGGCGCTGTCGACGATGGCGACCCGCCAGCCGCCCTCGCCCGCCGAGCGATGAAACATGCCGATCGTCTTGCGAACGTCGTCGACGCGGATTTCGGTGTAGTGCTTTTTGGTCTTGGAATCCCATTCCCGCCGCAGCACAGAGACGTCCGGGTGCGCGCGCGCGATAATGCGGCGCGCTGCGGGCTGGTCTTCCGGCGTGAAAAGATTTTGCGCCCGCTGAACCGCGGGCAGTCTAGGATCGGGATACGACAACACGAACCGCGCGGCGCGCCACGCCAGCGTCGCTTTGCCGATGCCTTCGCGTCCGCCGATGAGCCAAGCCTGCGGCATTCGGCTGGCACGGAAGGCTTCCAGAAATTCTTGCTCTGCGGGGCGGTGGCCGAACAGATCCATCGTCTCGCGCGGATGTACTGCGCCGGGAAAGCAATCGCTCTCGGGGACGGCTTCGTCTGCAGCTTTTTTGATCATGGAGCCCCCGTTTTGGATACGGCGGCACGGCGCCGTTTGGGCGCTGTGGATTCAGGTTTGCCTACTTTGGCTGCTGGTTCGCCCGCAGCCAGAAGCCGGGCTTCGACCGCGCTCCAGATCGCTTGCGCCACCACGTCCGGCTCCTGAGCGCCGCTCACGACCACGCAGCGGCCCGGCTCGCTGGCGGCTATCTCCAGAAAGCTCCGGCGCAGCGCTTCATGAAACGCCGGCCCTTCGGCCTCGAAACGATCAGGCGCCCCGTCCCGCCTTTGCGACGCGCGCGCCATGCCCACGTCTGCGGGAATGTCCACCATGATGGTGAGGTCGGGTATGTTTGGGCCGATGGCGATGCGCTCCAGCGAGCGAATGAAGCGCGGATCGAGGTCGCCGAGCGCGCCCTGATAGGCGCGGGTCGAATCTGCGAAGCGGTCGCACACCACCCATGCGCCGCGGGCCAAAGCCGGGCGGATCGTATGATCAAGGTGGTCAATGCGCGCAGCGGTGAACATCATCGCTTCTGCCGTTGGCCCCAGCGGCGCGATGAGGCCGGACAGGATCGCCTCGCGAATTTTCTCCGCCCTTGGCGAACCGCCGGGTTCGCGCGTCAACACAACTTCGCGCCCCTGCCCCCGCAACGCTTCGGCGATCCTGCGCGCCTGCGTCGACTTTCCTGCGCCCTCGCCGCCTTCCAGCGTAATGAAACGTCCGCGTGCGATGCTCATCAGCCGCCAAGCACATATTTGCGGAACAGGCCGGAGATCAATTCTAAACCGGCGTCCAGCGCCCGTTGGTGCAGTGCGCCGGACTCGACCGACGCAGAAGCTCGCAGCGGTACGTCGAGCGCGAGCGTTTGGCCGCGATAGATTTTGAGCCGGGCGATCTGGTCGCCTTCTTTGACCGGCGCGACGACGGGGCCGGTAAACACTATGCGCCCGGACAGACGCTCGGCGGAGCCGCGGGGGATCATCACCTTCACGGGATTGTCGGCTATCAGCTCCACGTGCCCGCTGGCGCCGCCATAGATCGGGATCGAGCCGATAGACTCGCCCTTGGCGAATAGCGGCTTGTGATCAAACGCGCGCATGCCCCAATTCAGCAGCTTGCGCGCCTCCTCCGCCCGGTCGCGCCCGGTCTTCAATCCGTTGACGACAACGACCAGCCGCTGCCCCTGCTCTATCGCAGACCCCACGAGCCCGAACCCGGAATCCTCGATATTGCCGGTCTTCAAGCCATCCGCTCCTATGTTCATCGTCAGCAGCGGATTGCGGTTCAGTTGGCGGATCTTGTTCCAGGTGAACTCAGTCTCGCCAAAATACTTGTAATATTCGGGATAGGTCTTGATGATATGGATCGACAGCTTGGCGAGGTCGCGCGCCGTCGTCTTTTGTTGCGGATCAAACCGTCCCCAGGAATTCTTGAAAACGGTGTCGCGCATCCCCAATTCGCGGGCGCGCTGGGTCATCAGCACCGCAAAATTTTCTTCCGCGCCTGCAAGCCCCTCAGCGATTGCGATGGCGGAATCGTTGCCCGACTGAATGATGAGCCCGCGCAGCAGGTCTTCAAGGCGCACGCGGCTGTTAAGCTGCGCAAACATGCTGGAGCCGCCCGAGGGCGCACCGCCGCGCCGCCACGCGTTCTCGGTAATCGTGAACGTATCGTCGAGGCTGAAACGGCCGGCGCGCAATTCCTTGAACGCTATTTCGGCAGTCATGATCTTGACGAGCGATGCTGGCGACATGAGCTCGTCGGCGTTCTTCTCATAGAGAACGCTCCCGGAATCCGCATCGATCAAAATCGCCCACGGCGCGCTCGACTGGAACGTCTGCGCGCGAACGGGCGCCGGCGCAAAAGCAAGCGTTGCAACCAGGATCAGCAAGCATGGCAAAAGGCGAAGGTGCGACCGCATTTCAATCATGACAATGAGCGACGCCGGAGGAAACGATTCCCCCGTGCAGGCCCACGTGGTGAGCCTAGGATGAATGTGCAACGGAGCGCTCTGGATTGCAATTCTTGAGCGTGTCCGCCTGCCGGTCAGCGCAAGGGGAGCACGCCGCGTGTGTCTACCGACTCAAAGGGCCGACGCTTGACCAGCATTGCGGCGACGGGCGAAGCCGATTGCAACGGCTCCGCGTAGAAAGAGGCTGTTTGCGCCCGACGAGGCGCAGCCATGATCGGCACGTCAGCCCCCGGAATAGTGGCAAGATCGAACGGACGCATCGGCGGCATCGGCGCAAACGCAGGCAGGCTAGAGCGCTGGGGATCAAGCCCGGCAAGTGCAATAGCTTGCGTCGGCGCCAACGGAGCAGCCAGCGGGGTGGAAACCAGCGCAGGAACAGGAGCCTGTGAGGGAACTTGCGCTTGCGGACGCTGCGGGGCGGCTTCCGCCACCATTACGGGATTGCTTGCAGGCGACCCGTCAAGGGTTGCCGGGCGTCCGTCGATCCGGAAACTCCCGGCCAATTGGGCATCGTCCGAGCCCGCGAGCCCGGCTTTGCTGACGTATTCAATCTTGATCTGAGCTGTTCCGCTCCGGCGGAAATCGAGCGCGTCAGCCACCCGCTTCGACACGTCGACCACGCGTCCGGGATGGTATGGTCCCCGATCATTGACGCGCACCATGATGGAGCGGTTATTTTTCATATTCGTGACGCGTGCATAACTGGGCAGCGGCATAGTGGGATGGGCGGCTGATAACGCCGCCATGTCGTAGACTTCGCCATTAGCCGTGCGGCGACCGTGGAAGGCGTCGCCGTACCAGGAGGCGCCCCCGATCTGCCCCTGCCCCTTGTTCATTTCCTGCGGCACATAACGCTTGCCGGCTATTGTGTACGGACGGCCGACCAGATATTGGCCGCCGCCTCGTGGCACGCTCTCTCCAGCGTTCACAACACGTGGGCTGGCGCGGCCATAAATTGATTCGGGAAAATATTCTTTCGACCGCTTGCCAGCGGGAGACTGAGCGCAGCCAGCCAAAGCAATGACTGAAACCGCAAGCAGCGGGACCAATCGGCAACACGCATTTTGCGCGCGCGCCGGCGCGCAGAGAGATTTAATCATCGGGCGGTACGCAA
Source organism: Beijerinckiaceae bacterium (assembly GCA_947476075.1). Lineage (GTDB taxonomy): Bacteria > Pseudomonadota > Alphaproteobacteria > Rhizobiales > Beijerinckiaceae > Terripilifer. The sequence goes on along the minus strand of CANJPM010000213.1, from coordinate 458 downwards.
CCCTAACTAACCGAAGGTAGCAAGACGCAACCTCCAGAGGAAGTCCAGTGTGCCGGAGCCGTGTTACAGAAAACTTAACCGACACGCCGCCCCCTGCTTTTTAACGCCTAGACCAGCCTAATGTGCGGCTTGAACTGGGGCCGAAATGGGGCGCCTCGATTTTCGTTGGGGGTTTTGAACAGCCAAACTGGCGTTCCGCGCCATTTTGGATTACGCAAAGCCCGCGCATATGCGTCGCCCCGGAAGGGTGGCCGAGTGGTTTAAGGCTCTAGTCTTGAAAACTAGCGTAGGTGAAAGCCTACCGTGGGTTCGAATCCCACCCCTTCCGCCAGTTAAGAATCTCCCACACCCAGTCCGGATTTCGTTTCCACGGGCGCGAAATATGCGCGTGGTTTCAGGGGCTTATACGCGGGCGTCGTTTTGGCCTTAAGGCAGAGACGCTTACGTGGCCTCTTTCG
>CANJPM010000212.1 GCA_947476075.1 Beijerinckiaceae bacterium | reverse complement strand
TATGATTTATATGGCTATCTATGTGCTCATGAGCCTTGGGGCGTTCGCCGCGATCCTGTCGATGCGAATTGGCGACCGTTATGTCGAGAACATCGGCGATCTTGCCGGGCTTGCGCGCACTAACGGATTCATGGCGTTCGTGATTGCAATGGTGATGTTCTCGCTGGCCGGCATCCCGCCGCTCGCGGGCTTTTTCGCCAAATGGTACGTGTTTCTGGCGGCCATCAATGGCGGGCTTTACGGGCTTGCGGTTATCGGCATGCTGGCGAGCACGGTCGCCGCGTTCTACTATCTTCGTGTTATCAAGATCATGTATTTTGACGAGCCTGCGCGCCCGTTTGATCGCGTGAACTGGGAAGTGACGGCTGTTATGGCGGCGATGGGTCTCATTGTCGTCCTGTTCGCCATCTTCCCCGGCCCGTTTGTCGCCGCCTCTGCTCAGGCGGCTGCGAAGTCATTGTTCTGATTCGCTCCGTGCAATTAGGGGCTGAAGCCTCGCGACGCGGCTATCGCGTCGCTTCCTATGAGGTTCTGGGCTCCACCAGCGACGAGGCTCTGGCCCGTGTTCGCGCTGGCGAAGCAGGTGGTTTGTGGATTGTAGCGGGGGAGCAAACCGCTGGGCGTGGTCGGTTTGGTCGCGCCTGGTCCTCGCCGCGCGGTAATCTCCACGCCTCGCTGCTGTTGGTCGATCCGACGACCCCGCGCCTTGCGCCGCAGCTTGGTTTTGTCGCCGGAATTGCGTTGATCGAAGCCCTGCACGTCAGCGCGCCTTCCGCCCCGGTCCAGCTGAAATGGCCCAATGACGTGCTCAGCCAGGGCGCCAAGCTTGCGGGCGTTCTGGTCGAGGGCGCCACGCTCGCGAACGGGAAATTTGCGGCCTGCATAGGCTTTGGCGTCGATTGCGCGCATAATCCCTCCGGGCTTGCCTATCCTGCGACCAATCTCGCAGCGCTTGGAATAAACTGCACACCGGAGCGCCTGTTTGTAGCGCTCGCCGAATCCTGCGCGCATTGGCTCGACATCTGGGCCGGGGGCGCCGGGTTCTCAAAAATTCGCGCACAATGGCTCGCCCATGCGGCGAGCCTTGGAGCGCCCATTCGCGTGGGCCGCGGCGACCATGTACTTGAAGGCGTATTCGAGACCATCGACGACGATGGAAGGTTGATTTTGGCGACCCCTTCGGGTCGCACGGCGCTGGAAGCGGGGGAATTGTTTCCCTCCGGCGCTGCTTTGACGAATGGATAGAACATGACGCATGACACCGACGAACTCGTCTTCGTGCCGCTGGGCGGCCTTGGCGAGATCGGCATGAACGCAGCCTGCTACGGCTTTGGACCAGCCGGGCATCGCAAGTGGATTCTTGTCGATTGCGGCCTGTCGTTCGCGGGTCCGGAGATTCCGGGCATTGATCTGATCATGCCCGATCTCACCTTCATCGAGAAGATGAAGAAGGATCTGCTGGCGCTCATCATCACCCACGCCCATGAAGATCACATTGGCGCCGTGGGCCAGCTTTGGCCGCGCCTGCGCTGTCCGGTCTACGCCACGCAATTTGCCGCCGACATGCTGGAGACCCGCCGCCAGTCGGACGAGGCGGCGCCCAAGATCGAGGTGCGCGTGTTCGCGCCGGGCGATAATCTGCAATTGGGTCCGTTCTCGATCGAGCCGGTGCGCATGGCGCATTCGATTCCCGAAAGCGCGGCTTTATGCATTCGCACGCCGCACGGCAACGTGTTCCACTCCGGCGACTGGAAGATCGATCCCGCGCCAGTCTCTGGCTGGACGACGGACGAGAAGCGTCTGCGGGAGATTGGCGACGAGGGCGTGCTGGCGCTGATTAGCGATTCGACCAACATCCTGCGTGACGGCGAATCGCCCTCCGAGACGGACGTCGGCGCCGAGCTGGCGAGACTGATCGCCGAGGCGCCCGCGCGGGTCATCGTGACGACGTTCGCCTCCAACGTTGCGCGTCTGCGCTCGGTGGGTCTGGCGGCGGCCGCCGCCGGTCGCACGCTTGTCGTGGCCGGCCGCGCCATGGAGCGCGTGGGGCAGGTGGCGCGCCAGAACGGTTATCTGGAAGGCGTGCCCGAATTCTACCCCGCCGATTCGTTTGGCAACATCCCGCGCGACAAGATCGTCGTGCTGGCGACCGGCAGTCAGGGCGAGCCGCGCGCGGCGATGTCGCGCATCGCGGAAGACGATCATCCGATGGTGCGTCTGGCGCCTGGCGACAAGGTAATCTTCTCCTCGCGCCCGATCCCCGGCAACGAGCGGCCGATCAACAACATCATCAACAGCCTTGCACGTCAGGGCGTGGAGGTCGTGACCGACCGCCACGGGCTCGTGCACGTGTCCGGCCATCCCCGCCGCGCCGAAGTCAAGCGTCTGTATGAATGGCTGCGTCCGCAATACGCGATTCCTGCGCATGGCGAGTGCATGCATCTTTACGAGCACGCCAGATTTGCCCGCGAGCAGGGCGTCAAGAAGGCGATTGTCGCGGTCAACGGCGACGCGGTGCAATTGGCGCCCGGCGTGCCGGAGATTGTCGATCAAGTCGCGCACGGCAAGCTGATGCTGGATGGCAACGTGCTCATCAAGCCTGAGGACGAGGGCCTGCGCGAACGTCTGAAGCTGTCGTTTGCCGGGGTTATATCGGTGGGCATTGCGGTTACGACCAAGGGTGAAATTGTCGGCGATCCCGACGTGGTGATCGCCGGTCTGCCAGCGCGCATGCGTGACGGTCGCGCCACCGACGATATGGTGGACAAGATCGTGTTTTCTGCGCTCGACGGACTGTCGCGCGGGCGTCGTCGCGAGCCTGACGACATTTCTGCGGCCATTGAGCGGGCCGTGCGCAATGGCGTGCGCGCGGCATGGGGCAAGCGCCCCGAAGTGCATGTTCTGGTAATGCAGGTCTAGTCGCGGAGAAGGGAATCGAGATGATCGGGCGCCTGAACCATATCGCCATCGCGGTGCGCGATCTTGGCGCAGCAAGCGCGCTCTATCGCGACACGCTGGGCGCAAAGGTGTCCGATCCCTTGCCGCAGCCCGAACACGGCGTGACCGTCGTGTTCATCGAGCTGCCCAACACCAAGGTGGAATTGCTGGAGCCTCTGGGCGCCAATTCTCCCATCGCCAGGTTTCTGGAGAAGAACCCCGACGGCGGCATGCACCATGTCTGCTATGAGGTGGATGATATTCTGGTCGCGCGCGATCGCCTGAAGGCGCAAGGCGCGCGCGTTCTGGGAGACGGGGAGCCACGGATCGGCGCGCATGGCAAGCCGGTCCTGTTCCTGCACCCCAAGGATTTCTGCGGAACGCTGGTGGAGATAGAGCAGGTTTGAGGCCGCAGTCATAACGCTGCGGCGCTCATGCGCGTTACGGTCTTATCCGCAGCGTCGCTCTTCGCGTTGGTCTTGCAGCGTCCTGGACGTCCGCTATCGTGCGCTCAACCGCTGCTTCTCGCCATTCCTGTTATTCTAAAGGAACGTCGGCGGAATTTTACGCCATGCGCAGGCATTGGTTTGATATGTTGCAAGTATCTGATTTAAAATAGAATTATTAATTTTCTCAGCTCAGATATTTTTAGGCGGGGCAATGTTTTTGTGGTTTGCGCTTTCCGTGAGGCGCTTACAGCTCTATCTGAGCGTGAACGAGCCTGGCCTGTCGGTCAGGGGGATACGTTTCTTGCAGGTCGCCTCATGTCCACGCCGCTCCTCATGGCCATTTATTTCACCATCTGGTGGACGGTTCTGTTCGCGATTCTGCCGCTGGGCGTGCGCTCCCTGCACGAGGAGGGCGGCGGCGCAATGGGCACGGATCCCGGCGCGCCGACGAATCCCAGGCTGCTGCGCAAGGCCATCATCACCACCATCGTGTCGGGAATCGTGTTTGGTTTGTTTCTTCTTTACGTAGAATACGCATGAGGCTCGTGTTTCGCTTGACCCATGCGGGCTTGCGGGGCTAGTCAGACGCTGCTTGCGCGCGCGCTTGCTTTGATCCGGTAGCTCAGTGGTAGAGCATTCGACTTTTAATCGAATGGTCGTGGGTTCGACCCCCACCCGGATCACCACTCCCCCTTCTGAAACGGCGACGGACGCTCCTGGACGTCGGCGGTCTTAATTCGAGATTGATTCGATAAAGGCCCAAATCTGATCGACCTCGGCATCGCTGAACATTCCGGCCCAGGAGGGCATCTGTCCCCGACCCTGCTGCAGGGTTTGATTGAAGCGCCCGCGATCCTCCGGGCGCAATTGTCTCAAATCTGCGATTCCGTTCGGGTTGCTCAGGTTCTCGCCATGACATGGCGCGCAATGGGTCTCAACGAGGCCGCCCCCGGCCGCGACGGCTGCTGCGTCCCGCGCTGATGCTTCACCTGAAAGGACAGCGGCTGAAGCGAATGTCAGCGCGGCCGCGAATATTGCAGTGCGGCGGAGTTTTGGTCTGCCCAATTTGAATCTCCGTTCTTGTTTACAGTCTCATATGGTGCTCCAATCCACCTCAATTAGAGCGCCTCGACAAGAGCGCCTGATCGTTTGATGGGAGAAAACGCCATGAGAAAAACCACGTTCGCGGTCTTGAGCGCACTTGCCGCATTTACCGGAGCGGCGCAAGCGCAAGCGCCTGAGGCCAAGCAAGAGCCCAGCTTCAAAAATGTCACGCGCGAAACGCTTATGAAGCCTGATCCGGCTGATTGGCTGATGATCAATCGTACCTATGATGAGCAGCGTTTCAGTCCGCTTGCGCAGATCAACAAGTCCAACGTCGGTCAATTGCGTATGGCCTGGTCGCGCGGCCTCACTGCAGGCACTCAGGAATCAACGCCCATCGTTTACAATGGCGTGATGTACTCGTTCCGGCCGGGCGCCGGGATCATCGCGCTCGACGCCACCAACGGCGATCAGATTTGGGAATACACGCGCAACTATCCTCGTGAAATGACCGACGCCATCGGCGGTCCCGCCAGCGCGCGCAGCAAGAGCCTCGCGATCTGGGAGGACATGATCTATTTCGACGCTCCAGACGGCTTTATCATCGCGCTGGATGCGCGCACCGGCAAGGTGCGCTGGGAGAGTCAGGCGCACGATTACAAGGATAAAACGCAGCACACTGGCGGCCTGATCGTCGCCGAAGGAAAGGTGATCTCCAACCGCACCTGCGAAACGCGCGTTGGCTGCTTTATCTCCGCCCATGATGCGCGCACCGGCAAGGAAGTGTGGAAATTTTACACGACCTCCGCAGCCAAGGATCCGGGCGGGGATTCTTGGGGCAAGATCGAAGACGAGAAACGCGTCGCCAGTTCGTGGGGATTGCCAGGCTCCTATGATCCGGAGCGCAAGCTGGTTTACTGGGCCATCGCCAATCCCAAACCCTATACGCGTCTTTCGCGATACGGCAGCGCCGATGCGATACCCCAAACAGCGCCGGCGGATCTCTACAGCAATTCCACAGTGGCGCTCGACGTCGAGACCGGCGCGCTGAAATGGTATTATCAGCATCTGCCCGGCGACGATTGGGACGCCGACCATGTCCATGAACGCACGCTTGTGCGCGCGCCTTTCAATCCCGACCCCAAGTCAGTCAAATGGATCAACCCCAAGATCAAACGTGGCGAAATGCGCGACATGGTCATCGCGGTTGGCGAGGCGGGCGGCATTTTTGCGCTTGATCGCAACGACGGCCAGTTTCTCTGGGCATCGCCGTTTCCCTACGACGTGCCGGAGTTCAACATCTCAAACATCGATGTGGAAACCGGGCGCGTCCACATCAATTGGGAAAAGGTCTTCAAGAAGGATGGCGACCGCTCGGTCGTTTGCTTCCACAACGTGCGCAGCTTCTGGTCGACCGCCTATCATCCCGGCAAGAACGCGCTCTTCGTGCCCTTCAACGACAATTGTCTGGATATGACGGCCAACCTCAAAAATCCGCAGGGCTTTGGGCCGCGCACAGGTATCCTGCGCCCGGGCGCCAAGCTCGACGAATACATGGGCATGGCGCGCATCGATCTCTCCACCGGCGAGATGAAGCGCATTTACACCCAGGCGGTGCCCGGCAATGGCTCTGCGCTGGTGACGGCGGGCGACCTGCTGTTCTGGGGCGATATGAATCGCCGCTTCCGCGCGTTTGACGCTGACAGCGGGCAGGTTCTCTGGGAAATGCCGGTTGGCGGCATCGTGCAGACCAGCACGATCAGCTATGCGGTGAACGGCAAGCAATATGTCGCGATTTATACCGGCGACGCCCAGTCGGGCACGGCTGGCCCCTTGCAAGTGGCGCGCGCCGTGCGTCCGCCCAGGGCGCACAACGCAATCTATGTATTCGCACTGCCGTAAGTTGAAAAATCCCGGGGGCGACGCATCAGGCGCCGCCCCCGGAGATCGCGCATCAGGAGCGCCTCAATCCACCAGTACGTCTTTGGTGCCTTCTGCGCCCATGTAAAGGGTCAGCAGGCGCAGCGTGCCTGATCCTGAATTTGTCCCAAAATGACGCACGTTCATTGCCTCAATCAGGCTCTCCCCCTGTTTGAAGACACGCTTGCCACGGTCGCCGTAGTCGACGGTGACTTCACCTTCCAGAACGTAGACGAACAAAGGCGCGCCATGACGATGGACGTGTGTGCTCTGGCCGGGCGCCATGATGATGACCGCCGACGTCAGCACTGGCTTGCCTGTGACTGGATAAGCGACGTCTTCTCCCATAACCGTGGTTGAGCGGGCCTGCACGCCGGTCAGGGGATAACCCTGCGCCAGCGCGATTGATGAGCAGGCTGCGGCTGCGGTGAAAGCCGCGATGGCTGCGTAAACAAGTCGCATCGTTTTCCCTCTTTTTAACAATATGTTGGACCATAGATTATGACTTGCGCG
>CANJPM010000211.1 GCA_947476075.1 Beijerinckiaceae bacterium | reverse complement strand
CAAATCCATCACGGCTTTTTGCGTGGTTACGTCCAGGCCTGTGGTGGGCTCGTCGGCGATCAGCAGGCGCGGCTTGCAGGCGAGCGCGAGTGCGATGACGACACGCTGGCACATCCCGCCCGACAGTTCGAAGGGATAAGCATCGTAACGTTCTTCCGGCCTTGCGATACGCACTTTGGCCAGCAGTTCAATGGCTTTTTGTTTGGGGTTGTTGTGCGTCGCCTGCACGTGGCGGATCAGCACGTCCTCAATCTGGCGCCCGATCTTGCGGATCGGATTCAGCGCCAGTCGCGGGTTCTGAAACACCATCGAGATTTCACGGCCGCGCAAGCTCGCCATCGTTTCTTCATCGGCGTTGGCGACGTCGATGCCGCTGAACATCACGCTGCCCTGCGCTATTGAGCCGGCTGCATCGAGGATGCGCATCACCGCATAGCTGGTGACGGATTTTCCCGACCCTGACTCGCCCACAATCGCGAGCGTTTCGCCGCGCCCCACAGACAGATCGACGCGCTCGACCGCCCGCACGACGCCGTTGCGGGTGCGAAATTCAACGGTGAGGTTTTCAACCTGAAGAAGCGATCCGCTCATGACATTACGTCCGTTTTTGCGGATCGACGAGATCACGCAGACCATCGCCGAGCAGGTTGAAGGAGAACACCGCGAGCATCAGCGCCGCGCCGGGAAACAAAGCCATCCACCATTCCCCGGATACAATGAAGTTTGCGCCCTCCGCCACCATGATGCCCCATTCAGCGTCTGGCGGACGCACGCCAAGGCCGATGAAGGAAAGGCCGGCGGCGTTGAGGATCGCCCAGCCCAGATTGAGCGACACCTGCACCATCATCGGCGGTAGCGTGTTTGGAAAGATATGCATGGCCAGCAGGCGCCATTCGCTATTGCCCGCCAGCCGCGCGGCATGAACAAATCCTGCATTGCGGCGCACGTTCACCTCCGCGCGCGCCATGCGGGCGTAGAAGGGGATATTGATGAGCGCCGTCGCGTACACGATGTTGACGACCGAATTGCCCGCCGCCGCGACGATCCCCATCGCCAGCACGAACAACGGAAACGCCATGATCGTGTCGCAAACGCGGCTGACGGCGCGATCCGACCAACCGCCGAAAAAGCCCGCGAAGGCCCCCAGAAACGAGCCGATGACGAAGGCGATAACGACGGCGGAGAACGCAATCGCCAGATCAAGGCGTGCGGCCACAAGCACGCGCGAGAAGACGTCGCGGCCCAATTGATCGGTGCCGAACCAGTGCTGCCAGGACGGGGGTTTCAGAGCCATTGCGCCATTGGTCTGCAAATGATCGTAGGGCGCCAGCATCGGACCAAGGATTGCGCAGCCCAGCACGAACGTGAACAAGAGCACGGCAAACAGCGTCACCGGATTGGCCGCCAGCGCATAGCGGGCATGGCCAAAAGCGCGCGTGATCCGCAGGCTGGTTTGAACGGAGGGGCTCGACGGGCTCATGGCTTCAGCTTTCCATTCCAACGCGCGGATCGGCCAGCGTGTAAACGACGTCGATCAAAAGGTTCAGCAGCACGAACAAAACCGCCATCGCCAGCACAAAACCTTGCACGGCTGCGTAATCTGAAACTACCAGCGCCTCGACGGCGAACGAGCCGATGCCCGGCCAGGCGAAGACTTTCTCCACCAGCACATTGGCGCCGAGCATGAATGAGAACACCATGCCAAGCGTGGTGACGACGGGCAGCATCGCGTTTCGGAACGCCTATGAATAGACGATTTTGCGTTCGGACAGGCCGGAGGCGCGCGCGGTGCGAATGAACTCAGAGCCCAAAGCCTGAATCATCGCAGCCCGCGTCATGCGCGCTATCGGCGCCAGGGTGAATAATGCGAGCGTCATAGCGGGCAGAACCAGCTGCGCCAATGCGGCGCGAAACGTTGCAAGATCACGATCCAGCAGCGCGTCGAGGGTGAAGAAGCCCGTCACCTGTGGTGGTGATATGTAGACGAGATCGAGACGCCCCAAAGGCGGCGGCGCCCAGCCGAGGATAAAATAGAAAACGTAAACCAGCAGCAGGCCGGTAAAGAACGTGGGCAGACTCACCCCCGCAGTCACGAGCAAGCGGCAGGCTTGATCGATCCATGAATCGGGACGCCGCGCAGCCGCCACGCCAAGCGGGATCGCGATCAGGGCCGAGAGAAGGAGCGCAAACAATGTGAGCTCAAGGGAAGCTGGCAATCGCTGCATCAGCGCCTCGGCCACCGGCTGGCCGGTTGAGATTGAGCGGCCCAGATCGCCTCGCAAAAGGTCGGCTAGATAGCTGAAGAACTGGACCGGCAAAGGTCGATCCAGTCCGAGCTGTTCGCGGATTTGCGCAATCGAGCGCGCGTCCGCCGCAGGTCCGGCGAAATAGGCGGCGGGATCGCCCGGCAGGGCGCGCGTGAGGATGAACGTCACCACCACGATGCCCGCCAGCGCGGGCAGAGCCTGCGCCAGTCGGGACAGAATGAGCCGCGTTTTTACGCCAAGCGCCATTTCGTTCAGCCCTTCACGATCTTCATCGTGCGCAATTCCGGCTGGCGATGATACCAGGAAGAATAGCCCTGAACGTCCTTGCGCAGGCCGCTTTCAAGCGACGGCTGCCAGAGCGGAATGCGCGGCACCTCGTCGAACGCCTTGGCGATCATGCGCTTGATCTTGGGAGCGTAAGCAGGGTCCGACATTTCCATCGGCAGGGTCTCGGTAATGAGCTGCTCCATTTCCGCGTCCGAATAATTGGACGAGTTGAAGAGGTTGCCCTTCGCATAGGCCCACAGGAAGTAATAGCAGGGCGTATCGAGCCAGCCGCCGAAGTTTTCCAGGTGCAGCGGCAGCTTCTTGTCGACCAGCGCCATGGTGCGCCAATTGGCTCCGGGCACCTTGTCGATGGTCGTCTTGACGCCGATCTTGGCGAGGCCTTCCTGAATGATGAGCGCGGTCGACTCGCCCCAGTCGGCTGTGCCCAGATCGAATGAGAGCGGCACTTCAAAGCCGTTCTTGAATTCCGTCTGCGCGAGAAGCTCTTTTGCCTTGTCGTAATCGGTGGAATAGGGGAAAGGCTGCGGCCATGTGATGTCGGTCGGGGTGAAGGATTTTCCGCCCCACATCGGCAGACCGCGCCCATAGGCGCCTTGCTCGAAAATCTGCTGATAGGGAATTGCGTAGGCGATGGCCTGCCGCACGCGCTTGTCCTTGAACGGCTCGAAATTGAGGTTGGTGTTGAGCACGTGCATGCAATTGGCGATAGGCGCTCCCACGATCACAGCGCTTTTCTTTTCGGAGATTTCTTTGGCGTCCTTTGGGGGAAGCTCAAACGCCATCCCGATGTCGCCTCGCTCTATCAGCGCGCGACGCGTCGCCTGGCTTGGCACTTCGCGCAGTACGATGCGGCGAATCGCGGGCAGGGGGCCAGCCTTCCACTCTTCATTGCGCACGAACACGATCTGCTGGCCAGGGTCCCAGCGCTCGACCTTATAGGCGCCGGAGCCTGCCGGATTGCGATGCAGATATTCCGTCGCCCATGGATCTTGCGCCGTGGCTTTGGCCTTCGCGATCTTCGAATTGATGATGAAGGGGACCGGCACCGCCAGATCGGGGAGAGTGAGCTTTGACTTGCGCAGAACTTTCACGCGGATCGAGCGATCGTCGACGACCTCAAACTGATCGGCCTTTTCGAGCCCGCCAGCCTTCATCTGTGTGGCTGCGAAGCCGCCCAGCGCGATGGCGCGCTCCAGCGACCAGCGCACGTCTTCAGCCGTTATCGGCTCTCCGTCCCAGAATTTCACATCCGGCTTGAGTTTGAACACGACCGACATTCCGTCAGGCGCAATCTGCCAGCTTTCAGCCAGCTCGCCTTCGAGCGTGTTGTAGTCAAAGTTCAGTGAACCATCGGGCAAAGCCTTGGTGGCGAAGCGCACGAGGCGATCATAGACGTTCACCGTCACCATATAGCTCGGGCGATTTGTGCCGGCGCGATGCAGATCCAGCGAATTGATGGTGGAGCCGATCGCGATGACCAGCGTGTCTGCGGCCTGCGCCCACGCGGAAGGAATGGAGGCCAGCGGCACCCCGGAAGACAGAGCGGCTATTCCGACGCCTTTGAGAAAATCACGACGCTGCATGCTGGACCTCCTATGAAGAACTCAGGTTCAGCGTTGTATGCAACGGGCATGCCGGATGTTAACTGATCTAAGATACTGATAAAAAAAGAACTATAGTTTCTGATTGATCCTTCAGTATGGCGAATTTGTGATCAACTGCCTAATTTATGTGCTGTTCTGTCCGCTGTGACCCAAATGCGTCATGGCCGATGACGTTGGTGGCGTGTCAAGCGCGAGCGTCCACGCCATTCCGGGCCTTGCGGCGGAAGGCTTGACGATGTGGGGCGCGCTGATCTGCGGGCGGGTAGGCCCGTGGATTCTGTAGTGACTAAAGCGCCTGAAGCTGCTCGATGGTGAAGACGGCGATCTGCTCGGGGGTGAAGGCGCGTGCTTGCGTCGCGCTGAACGAAGCAATCTGATCCACGCTCAGGAAAGGGATTTGCGCGTTCGTCAGTTTGGCGATCTGGCCTGCTGTCAACACGCCGATCTGCGCGGGCGTGAGGGCTGCGATGTCCTCTGGCTCGATCAATGCGAGCTTTTCGGGAGACAGCGCCTTGACGGCTGCGGTGGAGAGCGCGGCGAATTGTCTTTCCGTCATGGCGACGAGCTGCCCTTCGTTCAGCCCGTTGATCTGCGCGCCGGTGAAGGCGCCGATCTGGATGTCGCTAAGGCCGGCGATTTCGTCGGGTTCGAAAAACGCGATCTGGGCTTGCGTGAGGCCCTTGATCGCGCCAGCGGCTATGCCGGCGATCTGCTCGGCCGTTAGAAGATCGATCTGCGTCGGGGTCAGCGCGCCAAGCTGCTTGGCGTTGAATGCGCCGATTTGCTCCGCAGTCAGCGCAGCCTCGCTTGTGGCGTCCAGCGCCTTCAACTGGTCGACGGTGAGGGCGCCGATCTGCGCGCTCGTCAGCGCCGATATGTCGTCTTCCTTCATCGCGTTGAGCTGCTCGCTCCTGAGGCCCTTGATGGCCGACGCTGTGATCGCCTTGATCTGACTTTCCGCCAGCGCCGCGAGCTCTTCTCCCGAGAGCGCGCCGATTTGCGCCGCCGTTAATCCGCCGATCTGGGCGTCGCTGAAGCCGGTGACCTGTTCAGTCGTCAGAAATCCGATTTTGTCTGCGCTGAAGCCCTTGATCGCGCCAACGGCGATCGCCGCCAGCTGTCCCGGGCTCAAGCCGCCGACCTGCTCATTGGTTAGGCCTGCGATCTGTTTGTCCGACAATGCGCCGATTTGCTCCTCGGTGAGAGCGGCTTCCTGAGCCAACGACAAGAGCGCGATTTGCGCGGGCGCCAATCCTGCGATCTGCCGGATGGTGAGCGCTGCGATCTGGTCGGGCGACAATCTGGCGATCTGGTCGGCGCTCAGGCTTTTCAGCGTCGCGGGCATCAGGGATTGTAATTGTTCGTCGCTGAAGGCGGCCAGCGTTTCGGGCTGTAGATTGCGGATTTGCGGTCCGGTTAAGCCGCCGATTTGCAAGGCGCTGAAATCAGAAATCGTCGCCGGCGTCAGGGCTTCTAAATGCTCGGCCTTGAGCCCCTTCATCGCCGCAGGCGTGATCCACTGGAGTTGCTCTGAGTCCAGAGAGCTGAATTGCGGGACAGTCAATCCGCCCACCTGCTTGGCTGTCAGCGCCGCAACTTGCGCCTCGGTCAACACGTCGAGCTGAGATTCCGTCAGGCTGGCTATTTGCAACGGCGTCAAAGCCGCGATTTGCGCGCCCGTGAAGGCGGCGACGTCGTCAGGCTCCACCAGAGCCAGCTGTTCTGGCGACAAGGCTTTGACGGCGGCTGTGGACAGGACGGCGAATTGCTCCTCCGTCATGGCGACGAGCTGCTCATCGGTCAGTCCTTTGATCTGCGTGGCCGTGAAGGCGCCAATCTGGACGTCGCTGAGACCGGCGATTTCGGCGGCGTCAAAGGACGCGATCTGGGCTTGCGTGAGGCCCTTGATCGCGCCAGCGGCTATGCCGGCGATCTGGTCGTCTGACAGAAGCCCGATCTGTATCGTGCTCAGCGCGCCGATTTGCTTGGCGGTGAAGGCGCCGATTTGCTCCGCAGTCAGCGCAGCCTCGAGGGTGGCGTCCAGCTCCTTCAACTGGTCGACGGTAAGGGCGCCGATCTGGGCGCCGGTCAACGCGCCGACGTCGCTGACCTCCATCGCGTTGAGCTGCTCTGGCCTCAGCCCCTTGATCGCGGTGGCGGCGATCGCCTTGATCTGATCTTCCGTCAAGGCCGTGATGTCTTCGGGCGATAGCGCGCCGATCTGGGTCGCTGTGAGGCCGCCGATCTGGGCTTCGGTAAAGCTGACGATCTGCTCTGTCGACATTTCCGCCAGCGCCGCAGCGTTGAGCCCCTTGATGGCGCCAAGAGCGATTGCGGCCACCTGATCGGAGTTCATCGATTGAACCTGCAGGATTGTCAGGCCCGCGACCTGCTTGGCCGACAGGGCTCCCATCTGTTCCGACGTCAGAGCCGCTTCTTGAGGAAGTGAGAACATGGCGATCTGCGCCGGCGCTAGCCCTGCGATCTGCGCAGGCAGGAGCGCAGCGACCTGATCGGTCGACAAAGCCTCAATTTGTTCAAACGTCAGCCCTTTGATAGAGCCGGGCGCGATAGCCTGGATCTGGTCCACGCTGAAGGCGGCGAGGGCGTCGGGCGCAAAGCCCTTGATCTGCGTGGCGCTCATGGCGGCTATTTGCAGGGCGCTTAAATCTTCGACCGCCGCTGGTAACAAGCTCGCCAGCTGCTCCGGCTTCAAGCCCTTCAGCGCATCGGGCACTATCCATTGCAGCT
>CANJPM010000210.1 GCA_947476075.1 Beijerinckiaceae bacterium | reverse complement strand
CGAGGGAATCGAGGATGGATTTCATGGGGTCTGTCCCGGGATCGCGTGGCGTTTGCAAGTTTGTAGCACGGGCGCGGGGGCGGGCGGTATGCGACGGATGGGGGAGGGGCAAATGTTCAGCAGCAAGGCGTCATCAGCAAGGCGCCTGCGCCCAGCCCCTGCCTTTTCCCCCTATCGTCCCGCCCCCGCGAGCGCATTCAGGCGTGCTCTGGCGGCGTTGACGCCGCCGTCGATGGCGCGCTGGTAGAGTTCTGCGGCTTTGGCGGGGTCGGGCTTGATGCCGCGCACGTTCCATTGGGCGAGCAAAGCGGGATCGTAGGTTTCGGCCAGCGTTAATGTGGCCTGTCGGTTCCCCGCCCGGTCGAGGCGCGCAAGGATGACGCGGGCGCCGGCGATGTCGCCCTGACGGATCATGACAGCCACGCGCGCCTGAAGCTCCTGCTGCTCCCGGGCTGGAATTTCGGGCTGCTGAAGCGGCTGCTGCTGGAGCGCAGGCGGCGGGGGCGTCTCGGGTTTTGCGGGTGCGGGAGCGCGCGCCTCCGGCTCTGGCGCTGGCGCTGGTGCGACCGGGGCCGGGCGCTGGATCTGCGGCTGTTCTGGAGGCGGCGGAATCAACGGCGAGTCTGGTCGGCTTGTGGCGACGGTAGGCCCGGTCTGGGGCGTGCTTTTGGGCGTGGTCGGCAAAAGCAGCCACACGCCGACGATCAGCAGCACGACGCACACGCTCCCGATCAACAAGGCGATCATTCGGCGACGCCCCGGCTCGTCCGAGTCATCGTCGGGTATCCATTTGGCGTTGTGCGGCCGATCCCAATTTACCCCCATGCTGTATCCTCTGCTCGAAAAATCGGCGCTTACCGGCGCGGCGGGGCGGATTGGCGGGCGCGCCATTGTATGAAGTCGCGATAGAGTTTCTGCCGGTCTTCCTCGCTGCGCGCCTGTGGGCGCGTTTCATCGAGGAAGGCGCCGAACGTCTTCTCATCGGACGGCGTCGCCAGCGTGAGCTTGCGCAGCATGTTTTGCGCGATGTCCGAACGCTTCCAGCCGGGCACTTCCGCCGTCAGGTTGATCTCGCGCCATTTGGGATGGAACGGGTCAGCCTGGAGTTTGTCCCACTTGGTGAAAAGCGCTTCGACAAACCGCTCGACCCGCGCATAGCGCTCGTTCTTGGGCTGCCAGTTGAAGACAGCAAGGACGGTGGGGACG
The DNA here is from genome assembly GCA_947476075.1 of Beijerinckiaceae bacterium. Lineage (GTDB taxonomy): Bacteria > Pseudomonadota > Alphaproteobacteria > Rhizobiales > Beijerinckiaceae > Terripilifer. Next base: position 5,719 of record CANJPM010000210.1, on the reverse strand, counting down.
GAAATCGTGTCTATGGTCTGGCCCTTGGCGATGAGGTTTGGATAATCGGCGTCGTTCAGTTCGGCCAGCACGTAAATGTCGTCGAAGACCTTCTTTCCCGGGATTTGCAGGAAGTGGAGACCCGAATTGGGCGGGATCTTGGAGAAGTAATCGACGGGTTTGCCGACAAGCCGCACAACCGCGCTGATCTCTCCCTTGCGCAGCTTGTCCAGACCCGTCGAATGGTCGATCAACATTTGCTCGATCGGGATATTAAGGCGCTGAAATATGATTGGCCCGGTCAGCGCCGCCGAATTTCCGGCAGGGCCAAAGCTCACCTTCTTGCCTTGCAAATCCTCGATGGTCTTGATGTCGGGACCAGCGAGAATGTGAACCTCGGTATTGTAGAGCCGCAATATGTAACTGATGCGGTTCTCAAGGTTGGGGACTTTCAGCACGGTGCGATAATATTCCAGCACGTCAGATTGTGTGAACGCGATGTCGACGCCGCGCAGATAAAGCAGATCCTCGACGTTGGAGGCTGCGCCATAGGCCAGATACGGCAGCACGCGCAAATTGTCGCCATCATCCAGAACCCGCTGCAATTCCGCGGCGAAACGCGGATAAAGCCCCTCAATCTGCCCCGAGGCGACGCCGACCGTGAACCGGTTTTTGCGCAGGCGCACGCCCGCCTCGCTGGTGTCGCTCGACACGTTGGCGCGTGCGCTCTGGGGCTGCGCCCTTTGTTGGGGCGCCTGCTGTGCGTGCGCTCCTGTAGCTAAAACGAAGCTTGAAATGACGAGCGCCATAATTGTGGGCCAGGTTTTCATGCTGTTGAGCCAATCATTTTCAGGAATCTGAAGTACAAGTTGTCGCTATATGCTTATGTCGCCCAAACTTAGCCTCTTTTGTGACGATATTGAGTAAAATCTATTTTATGGAGTGAGCGAATGAATTCTTTATCCCGCCGAGCTTTTGTAGCTCAAACCTTCAGCATTGCTGCTTTTTCTGCACAAGCTTTCGCCGCTGCGCCCAAATGGGCGGCGAGGCAATATCATAACCAGCCAGCCTCCAGTCCGTTGCATGAGGCGCTGGTGAGCATCTGGAGCGCGGTGAAGGTGCAAACCGGGGGGCGACTGGAAGTTACGGTCTATCCCCAGAACAACCAGATCGCCGGCTCTGATCCCGCCGCTCTCAAATTGTTGCAGGAGGGCGGGCTGGAATTTTACACGCTCATGGGCGGCATACTCGCCAATGTCGTGCCTGCTATGGATGTGCAGGGCCTGCCGTTTGTGTTCAAAACGCCCAGGCAGGTCTATCGGCTCAACCGCGGTCCGCTCGGCCGCCATCTTGACGCCGAATGCCGTGCCAAGGGTATCGAGCGGATTGCCGGCGGGTTGCTGGAGAACGGGTTCCGCCAGCTCAACCTGGTCGAAAAGCCAGTGCGCAATCTCGATGATCTCGCCGGTTTGAAGATCCGCGTGCCGGACGGGCAGATGTTCCGCGATTTCTTCAGCACCATGGGCGCGCAGCCCGTCACGCTCAATATCAACCGCCTCTATGACGCCCTCAAGGACAAATCAGTTGACGGGCAGGAGAACCCGCTCGTCATCGCCCATACCAACAAGCTCTTTGAGGTGACGAAATACATGTCGATGAGCAATCACATGTGGTCGGGCTTCAACCTGCTGTCGAACGGCGACTTCTGGAAGCGATTGCCGCCGGACGTGCGCGCGATCATCGAGCGCAACGTGGTCAAATATGTCGAGGTGCAGCGCAAGGTCACTGACGATTTGAACGTCAGTCTGGAGGCGACGCTGAAAGAACGCGGCATGGTTTTCAACACGCCGGATACTTCAAGTTTCGCCAGGAAACTTGCCGATGGCTTTTATGGTCGCTGGAAGACGCAGCTTGGCTCAAAGACATGGGCCGTGCTTGAAGCGGGCGTCGGAAAGGTCGGCTGACGAGGGGCGGAGCGCCTCCCCTCATCGTCCCGTTTCCTCATGCCCGGGCCCGCACCATCGGAACCCGGGATGCGGGCCGCTTCATGTTTGCTGCTCTCGCAGCAGTTCAGCGGCCGCCTGCATCTCCGCCCACCGCCGCTCCCGGCGCGCGGCGGCCTCCAAATCCTCGCCCCAGTTTCGGATCTGGAAATCCTCGTCCACGTGCGCGGCTTTCCATGCTGCGGCTGTGTCCATGAAGCCCTGCGCCACGGCCAGCGCCAGCATTGCGGAGCCTGTCAGCGTGGTGATGACATGCAGCCCGGCCAGACGTAGCGGCGCGGCTTCGCTCTCCCCGATGCTTGACGCCAAAGCCTTGCGCACAGCGTCCAAAGCGACAGGCGTTTGCTCGACGAACATCACGCCTTCCGACAGCACAAAGAACGCGCCGTGGCGCTCGCGCATCCAGGCGAGCACGGGATCCCATGCGGCGGCCTGCTCCGCCACCAGCGAACGCGGATCGCTGGCGCGGTAGCATACAAGGTCGGAGCCGGCGTATTTCACCACCTCGGCCGCCACCGCCTCCATCTCCCTGGCTACGCCGTCGAGAGCGGAATTGACGATGCGCGTCAGCGGCATGGTCGCGGGGTCGATGACTTTTTCCTGCGCGTTCCATTCGGCGGCCAGCGCATGGGCGAGCTTTTCATCATGCACGGCGAGCGGGATGCGGCCGGGCGTCCGGGCGCGCTTGCCGTCAAGCGCCAGCGCAAAGGCTTCGCCGTCGCGTTCAATGGCGGCTTGCTTGTAGAAGCGGTTTGGCAGGCTTTTTTGCATGTCGCGGCGGGCAAGCTCGCGCGGGTCTATTCCCTCGCCATGCACGGGCAGAAGATCTTTGGCCAGATCGTCGATCATGTGTTCACCGGAACATCTGGGCGAGTGCGGGATAATCAGCTGCGATATGCGACGCGCCGGCGCCGCTCAACAAGGCTGGCGCATGATAGCCCCAGGCCACGCCAATGGCTTTGACGCCGGCGCTGCAAGCCATTTCCATGTCATAGGTTGAATCGCCGATCATGACCGCATGGCGCGGGTCGACGCCGGTTTCGCCCAGGGCGGCCAGCACCATGTCGGGCGCAGGCTTGGAGGGGTGCAGGTCCGACGTCTGGATGGTGCAGAAGTGCTTCTCCCATCCTGTTTTATCGAACAGATTGTTCACGCCCTTGCGCGATTTGCCGGTGGCAATCCCCAGCAATACATCGTCGCGCGCCGCCAGCGCCTCAATCGTCTCATGGGCGCCGGGGAAGAGCGGGTCGTCCCATTCAGGCTTGCCTTTCATGTCGGCCCAGGAATCCTTATAGGCTTGCGCGAGGCTCTGCGCGGGCGCGTCCGGCGCCAGCACTTCGAAGGCGCGCACCAGCGACAGGCCGACGATGGAGAGCATCGCCGCGCGGTCTGGCGGCGTCAGTCCGTGGGCGACGAAGGCGCGGCGCTGGGCTTCGCAAATGTAGTTCTGGCTGTCGAGAATGGTGCCGTCGACGTCGAAGATAATCAGCTTCATTCTGGAAAACGCGGCAATGGAGGCTCGCCGGGGGGCGGCGCGGTGCGGGCGACGTTCATGGTCAGCGCGAGCAGCTGATAATAGCCGATAAGGCCGCACAGATCGACGATTCCCGCCTCGCCAAACAGCGCGAGCGCCTGCGCATAGGTGGCGTCGCTCACGCGTTTTGTTTGTAGCAATTCATTGGCGAAATCCCACACCGCCTGCTCGTCGGCGGGCAGGTCTAGCGGGCGTCGCGCGGCGGCGATTGCCGCAATCGTCTCAGGCGAAACGCCAGCGGTCAGCGCATGCTTGCGGTGCGCGCCCCATTCGTAATCCTGCGTCCAGAACCGCGCGACGATGAGGATCGCAAGTTCGCTCAGGCGTCCCGACAGCGAGCAATTATAGCGCAGGAACGCGCCCATGTGCTGCGCGCGCGTCAACATCTCCGGCGAGCGGATGAAGACATGCCAGGGGCCGGTGAAATCCACCTTGCGGCTGGCCAGAAACTCGGCATGGGCGGCTGATTGCGCGGGGCTGTAATCAGCCTGCGGCACGGGGGGCAAACGCTCGTTCATCGCGACCTATTCCTCCGGCGCGTCCATAATGGGGTCATATTGCTTCTCGTCGAAGCCGAGCAGGTCGAACGTTTTCTTCATGTGCGGCGGCAAGGGCGCTGTCACGTCGAGCATCCCGCCAGCGGGGTTGGGGATAATGAGCCGGCGCGCCAGCAGGTGCAGCTTGTTCTCGACCTCCGAGGGAATGTTGCGCAGCGGATCTGTGCGGCGCGGATCGTTCTCGGCCATGTCGCCGCGATATTTGGGATCGCCGATGATCGGGTGGCCAATAGCTTCGGCATGGGCGCGCAATTGGTGCGTGCGGCCGGTGACGGGCTTCATCGACAGCCACGTCAGGCGCGGCGCCAGCTTGTCGACGGTGGCGTAATAGGTGATCGAATGTTGCGCGTCGATTTCGCCATGTTTGGCGATGCGCATTTTCTCCGGGTCGATGCGCTGCTGGCCCGGCGCGCGTTCGCCCATCGGCTTGCGGCCTGCCGCGCGGTCGTCGCCCATGGCGGCGCCTTTGGCCAGAAACAGCGAGATGCGGCCCTGCGGCGGGCGTGGAACGCCCTGCACGACGGCCCAATAAATCTTGCGCGCCTGACGCGAACGGAAGATCTCGCCAAGGTCGGACGCCATCTTGCGCGTCTTGGCGATCAACAGCACGCCGGAGGTGTCGCGGTCGAGGCGATGCACCAGCACCGGGCGTTCCCCCATTTCCTCGGCCATGCCCTGCAAAATACCGTCGATATGACGAATGGTGCCAGAGCCGCCCTGAACCGCCAGACCATAGGGCTTGTTCAGCACCATGAGCTTGCGGTCTTCAAACAAGGTGATCTGCCGGATCAGCTTCACGTCCTGCTCGCTGGCCTGGGGCGCGCGCTTTACGGCAGGCGCTTCAACCTCCAGCTTCATCGGCGGCACACGCACGATTGAGCCCGCCTTCACGCGGTCGGAGCCTTCCACGCGCTTGCCGTCAACGCGCACTTCGCCCTTGCGGCAAATCTTGTTGAGATGCGACAGACCCATCAGCGGAAAGCGACGACGGAACCAGCGGTCGAGGCGCATGTCGTCCTCGTCTGCGGTGACGACGATGGTCTGCACAGGGCTGCTTTGCGGGGCGCCGGCCTGCGCCAAGACGACGTCATCGGCTGGTATTGGCGCGCGCGCTTTGACGTCCGTGTTGGCTCGCGGCTCGGCTCGCGACACAGTTCGCGGCTTGGCGCGTGCGCTGGCGCCCGCCTTTGCACCCGTCGGTTTGCGTTTGCCGGCGGAGCCCGGTTGTTTGGCGTTCACGTGAGACCTCGAACAAGTGCAAGAGCCGCGGCGAGCGCCAGGATGGAGCCCGCGACGGAGGCGGCGACATAGGCGCCAGCCGAAAACATTTCGCCCCGTTCCCACAACAACATTGCGTCGAGGGAAAAGGCGGAGAAAGTAGTGAAGCCGCCGAGCAGCCCCGTGGTCAGAAACAGCCGGGCGTGCTGGGTCCAGCTCTCGCCCGCCTTGAAGGCGAGCCAGCCCACCAGCAGGCCCATGGCGAAGGACCCGACGATATTCACCGTCAGCGTGCCCCAGGGATAGTCCGTTCCACACGCCCGCGCGCAGCCAAGATTGACCGCATATCGGGCCGCGCCGCCAAGCCCGGCGCCAAGGAATACGAGAAGAAAAGCCGTCATCGCCTCTCTATAGACGGATGGCGCGCT
>CANJPM010000209.1 GCA_947476075.1 Beijerinckiaceae bacterium | reverse complement strand
GTCCGGGACAAATCGGGCGCCGCCGCGCTGGAATTTGCGATGGTGGCGCTGCCGTTCCTGGCGATGATTCTCTGCATTATCGAAGTCGGCGTCGACTTTCTGTTCTTTTCGCAAATCGATTACGCGACACATAAAGCCGCGCAGGAAATCCGCTCCGGCAGCGTGCAGATACAAAATCTCACGTCCGCACAGTTCAAAACAAACGTGCTCTGCCCCAAGATTACCGGACTGACGTGCTCTTCGCTTCAGGTGAACGTCGTCGTCATAAAGCAATCAGAAGAATGGGCGACCTGGTCGCCGACCAGCATAAACCCGGCGACTGCGAAATGGTGTCCAGGCGGGTCTACCGACACCGTGCTTATGCAAGTCGCCTATCCGGTGCCGCTGGCCACGATGATCTGGGCAGGGGCGCAAAGCACGGCGAATGGCGTGCGCTATTACCTCAGCGCCGCCGCTTTCAGGAATGATCCATATGGGCTCCCCGCGCCTGCAACGGCGGGGTGCTGAGCCATGCGCAATTTGTTCGCCCAATTCGCCCGCGCCCAGAGAGGCGTTGCAGCCATTGAATTCGCGCTGCTTATGCCATTGCTGGTTTTGATGATGCTCAGCAGCGTCGAATTGCAGCGGTATTTGCGCATCGAGCGTCAACTTTCTCTCGCGGCGGAAAATATCGCCAACATCGTGGCGCAGCGACAAGCGTCAGATGTGACGAAACCGAATTTCGATTTTGACTCTGTTTATCATTTATTCCCCCCAGGCAACGAGCACCCGACAAACGCCTGGTGGAATTACATCGTACACAAGATCACCAATGTCGTATTTACGCCCACCGTAGCTGGCTGCACCTCCAATTGCACCTACAAAGCCAATGCTGCGTGGATTTGGCCGTCCTACGACAGCGCCTTTTCGCCCGGGGTTATGGCCCGTAGCTGCGGGCCTTTAACGGCCGCCGCCTCGGGCGCTTCCCCCACCGGCAAAACCATTCCGGCAGCCATGTTCGGGCCCGGCTCGGTCGTGATCGTGGATATTGGCTACAGGTTCAAGCCGCTCTTTGGCTCAAATCTGGTCCCGCCCATCGACCTGTTCCGGCAGGGATATGCAAACGCGCGTTTTGCTTCGCCCTATATCCAGACTCCAGAAGGAACGACCACGCGCTGCGCCGGATATTGAACTCTTGGCGACCCGTTAAAATGTTTGATCAGCTTGATTGTTTACGCCGCACGCAACGTTAGCAAGCGCTTGCTAGGCTGAAATTTCATCTGCACCGCGAGCGCGCACCATGGCACAGTCACATCTTTCCAGACTTTTCGATAATTTTCGCCGCCTGCGCAATGACGAACGCGGCAATGTCGCCATGATTATGGCGATTCTCCTCGTTCCGCTCGTCGGCGCCGTTGGATATGGAATCGATTACACCCGCGCCGTCAGCTATAAAATGAAACTGGACTCCGCCGCCAGCGCAGCGTCGCTGGCGGGCATGGATACAGCTCGCGCTTTGCTGCTGTCGAACCGCAATATGTCGGCAGATAGCGTCAAGGCGCAGGCGGAAGCGCGCGCCCAGCAGGTCTTCATCGGGCTCGCGCCAACGGAAGCTCCTTATATTTTCAAAAGTCTCAGCTGCAGTCGCAATGGCGAAACAGTGAACTGCTCCCTCAGCTATAAGGCCAGCGTCAAAACAACATTCACTAACGTCGTCGGCGTGCAGACTCTCGCAATCGACGGCGAATCGGAGAGTCAGGGGCCGCTGGGGGAAGGCACAACCGATCCCGCAAATCCAGATATCTTAATTCAAGAAAACTTTGACAAAGCAGCGACCATTCAGCCGGACATGTCCATTTATGGCGGCGTAGGCGTGTACAAAAACTTCAACAATTGGGTAACCAACAAAGACGGGGTCGAAATCGGGACCCATGGGTTTTACGCAACAATTCCGCCCAACGCCGCCACTTACGTCGCCGAGCTGGATGGTTTCAGCAATACGTACCTAGCTAAAAAGGTCTATCTGGCAATAGGCGATTATGAATTACGATACTGGTACAATGATCGCATCCGGTACAATATGTATTTACCGACGCCCGTCTGCGGGTCCGCCAGCAAAGACGTTGAGTGGGTAAATGCATCTTCTTCGAATGGCGCTGTAGGCGCACAGACCAATCGTATTGGAGTCTATCTTGACCTTGCGTCAACGGAAGACCCGCCGGCAGTCTTCTCGGAAAACTTGATTGACGCCTGCCTTGTAAGTCATAACAAATGGATCGAACGCAGCGTCAAGATATCAGTAACGACGCCTGGCAATTATTGGCTTGCGTTTCAGGCTGAAGGCGCCTCTGACGGTTGGGGCGGCGTCCTTAATAATATCCGCTTCTGCAAAAAAAACTGCCCGGGCGCCGCCATGGCGGACACGTTTCCATGGCCGCAAAATACACTGCTTTTTAAGGACAATTTTACATTGCCCTCCGGCATCTCCGCTCATGACTACATCAAGAATCACAGGCTGAATATGTCCGGCGAAGCCACCGCAGCCAGCCTGTGGCAGACCGTGTCTGACGGCTGGACAACGACACCCATCAATCAAATAGAATTCAGTAAGGAATCCGGTAGCGATTACATCCTGCCAATGGATTCATATCCAATATCCGGCGTCAGCTCCAATCGCTCGATCCATAGAAAATTTTTATTGGCGCCAGGCTATTATAAGTTGTATTATGAATACGCGCCCAACAACGACCTTGGAACGTCGGGCACCTGGTGCGGAGCGCTTACGAGCACGCCAATCAATTTGCAAATATCTCAAGTTGACGCGGCGAAATCAGATTCAGCGAAAGCGGCAAACACCAATCGATTGAGTGTTTATGTCGATGCGGACGTCAGCTTCAGCCACCCCGAAACCACAACGGCGCTCTACAACGAGGCTGTATGGAAAGCCTGGGATGGAGCAAATCCAGCCTCGGGCGCGGCGAGACTGCCGAAAACAAGAATTGATTCCTGCGTACATTCGACGCTGAAGCCAAAGCGCACCGTGTATTTCAAGATCACCAAGGTTGGGCATTATTGGCTGACGTTCGCCGCCGAAGGAGCCGCCGACGGGTTTGGAGCCCTCATCGATTCCATCGCGTTGACCGCCATGGGAGGATTGTCGACGACGGCGCCGCCTTCGCCCGTCTCTGTTCCCCCGCACGGCCTTGCGTCCGGCTCGACCATATCTTCTACCCAGGGTGGTTACACGTTCACGACGAACTGAGACCTGTGCGAAAATTGCGGGCATATCGCGTCGCTCCTCCGATGACGGGCGACGCGGGGGTTCACATCCTCCCGCTTTTGGTCTAGACAAACTCATCTTTCGGATCGGCTCGCCGGTCTGAACGCCCCCAGGGTCTTCGGAGGGCGCGCTCCGGCCTTTACTGGCCGCAAGCGCGGCCTCTTTTTTGTGCGCCTGCTCCGCCCCGGCGGGATGGCGCGGATGGAAGCTCATGCCCAAACGCACAGACATCCACACCGTTTTGATTATCGGCGCCGGCCCGATCATTATCGGCCAGGCGTGCGAGTTCGATTATTCGGGGACTCAGGCCTGCAAGGCTTTGCGCGAAGAGGGCTACCGGATCGTTCTGGTGAACTCTAACCCCGCCACCATCATGACCGACCCGGACATGGCTGACCGCACCTATGTCGAGCCGATCACGCCGGAAATCGTGGCCAAGATCATCGAGAAGGAGCGCGGCGACCGCTCGAAGGGCTTTGCGCTGCTCCCCACCATGGGCGGCCAGACTGCCCTGAATTGCGCGCTCTCGCTGAAGCAAATGGGCGTGCTGGAGAAGTTCGACGTCGAGATGATCGGCGCCACCGCCGAGGCCATCGACAAGGCCGAGGACCGGCACCTGTTCCGCGAGGCCATGACCAAGATCGGCCTCGACACCCCGCGCTCGCGGCTCGCCAACGCCTCCGACCTGAAGAAGGCCGACAAGGACAGTTTCGCGCGTCAGAGCGCTGAAGTTGCAGCCCTCCATGCTGATCCCGCCGAGCGCCAGAAGGCGGTTGAGGCATTTGCGCGCGACTGGGATTCCAACGAGCCCGAGCGCAAGCGCCGCTACGTCTCCAAGGGTTTGCAGGAAGCCCTTGAGGCACTCGACGACATCGGCCTGCCAGCCATCATCCGCCCGTCCTTCACAATGGGCGGCACTGGCGGCGGCATCGCCTATGACAAGAACGAATATATCGAGATCATCCAGAGCGGCCTTGACGCCTCCCCCACCACCGAAGTCCTCGTTGAGGAAAGCGTGCTGGGCTGGAAGGAATACGAGATGGAGGTCGTCCGCGACAAGGCGGACAATTGCATCATCGTCTGCTCAATTGAAAACGTCGATCCGATGGGCGTGCACACCGGCGATTCGATCACGGTGGCCCCTGCTTTGACGCTGACCGACAAGGAATACCAGATCATGCGCGACGCCTCGCTGGCGGTGCTGCGCGAGATCGGCGTCGAGACCGGCGGCTCGAACGTGCAATTTGCGGTCAACCCGCAAAACGGCCGCATGATCGTGATCGAGATGAACCCGCGCGTGTCGCGCTCGTCCGCTTTGGCCTCGAAAGCGACCGGCTTTCCCATCGCGCGCGTGGCTGCAAAACTCGCTATCGGCTACACGCTCGACGAGATCGCCAACGACATTACGGGTGGCGCGACGCCGGCCTCTTTCGAGCCGACGATCGATTACGTGGTGACGAAAGTGCCGCGTTTCGCGTTCGAGAAATTCCCCGGCGCCGAGCCCACGCTCACCACGTCGATGAAATCGGTCGGCGAATCGATGGCCATCGGCCGCACATTCGCAGAATCCCTGCAAAAGGCTTTGCGCTCGCTGGAGACCGGGCTCTCGGGCCTTGATCCCATCGAGATCGAGGGCCTTGGCCAGGGAGACGACATGAACGTCGTGCGCGCCGCGCTTGGCTCGCCCACGCCTGATCGCCTGATCGTCGTGGGACAGGCCCTGCGCATGGGCATGCCGGTTGAGGAGATTTATCAGGCCTGCAAGATCGACCGCTGGTTCATTGAGCGCCTCGCGGAAATCGTCGCGCTGGAAAATCGCGTCACGGCGCACGGCCTGCCGCATGATGCTGAAAACCTGCGCATGCTGAAGGCCGCCGGCTTCTCGGACGTGCGCCTTGGCACGCTCGCGGGCAAGCCAGAGACAGAAGTTCGCACCTTGCGTCATAGCCTTGGCGTTCGCCCGGTCTACAAGCGCATCGACACCTGCGCTGCTGAATTCGCCTCCCCCACCGCTTATATGTACTCGACCTACGAGACGCCGTTCGCGGGCGAATTGTCTTGCGAATCGCGCCCCACAGATCGCGAGAAGATTGTGATTCTGGGCGGCGGACCCAACCGCATCGGCCAGGGCATCGAGTTCGATTATTGCTGCGTCCATGCATGCTTCGCTCTCAGCGACGCGGGCTATGAGACGATCATGATCAATTGCAATCCTGAAACCGTCTCCACCGATTACGACACCTCGGACCGGCTCTATTTCGAGCCGCTGACGACCGAGGACGTGCTGGAAATCATGGACAAGGAGCGCGGGAACGGCACGCTGAAAGGCGCCATAGTGCAGTTTGGCGGCCAGACGCCGCTGAAGCTCGCCCGCTCGCTGGAAGACGCGAACGTGCCGATCCTTGGGACGTCGGTTGACTCAATCGATCTGGCCGAAGATCGCGACCAGTTCAAACGCCTGCTCGACAAGCTTGGTTTGAAACAACCCAAAAACGGCATCGCCTATTCGGTTGAGCAGGCGCGCATTGTCGCCGCTGAACTTGGCCTGCCGCTCGTCGTGCGCCCCTCCTATGTGCTGGGCGGCCGCGCGATGGCGATCATCCGCGACGAAAGCGGGCTGGTCGATTATCTGCTCGACACTTTGCCGAGCCTGATCCCGTCCGACGTCAAGGCGCGCTATCCCAACGACAAGACAGGCCAGATCAACACGGTTCTGGGCAAGAACCCGCTCTTGTTCGACCGCTATCTGTCGGACGCGGTGGAGGTTGACGTCGATTGCCTGTGCGACGGGACGGACGTGTTCATCGCCGGCATCATGGAGCACATCGAGGAAGCGGGCATCCATTCGGGCGATTCGGCCTGTTCGCTCCCTCCGCGCTCGCTGTCTCCCGAAACGCTGGCCAAACTGGGCGAGCAGACGCGCAAAATGGCGCTGGCGCTCAACGTCGGCGGCCTGATGAACGTGCAATATGCGCTGAAGGACGGCGACATCTACGTACTCGAAGTCAACCCGCGCGCCTCGCGCACGGTGCCCTTCGTGGCCAAGGTCATCGGCTATCCCGTCGCCAAGATCGCCTCGCGCATCATGGCGGGCGAAAGTCTTGCCTCGTTTGCGCTCGTCAATCGCGAGCTGGCGCATGTGGGCGTGAAGGAAGCCGTGTTCCCGTTCGCCCGCTTCCCGGGCGTGGACACGGTGCTCGGCCCGGAAATGCGCTCAACCGGCGAGGTCATCGGCCTCGACCGCTCGTTCGAGGCGGCTTTCGCCAAGAGCCAGCTTGGCAGCGGAACCAAGGTTCCCACCGGCGGCGCGGTGTTCATGAGCGTGCGCGACGCCGACAAACCGCGCATGCTGGAGACCGCGAAGCTCTTGAGCTCCATGGGCTTCCGCATTCACGCCACCGGCGGCACGCAGCGCTTTCTGGAAAGCAACGGCGTGCCTTCGCAGCGCATCAACAAAGTGTCGGAAGGACGACCCCATGTGGTCGACGCCATCAAAAACGGCGGCGTCCAATTGGTGTTCAATACGACTGAAGGGGCGCAGGCTCTTGCCGATTCCCGTTCATTGAGGCGCGCTGCCCTCTTGCACAAGGTTCCGTATTATACGACCCTCGCAGGTGCGGTCGCAGCCGCTCAGGGCATTCGCGCCTACAAGAGCGGTGATCTGGAAGTACGCGCCTTGCAGGATTATTTCGCAGCATAAGCAGACAATCGGC
>CANJPM010000208.1 GCA_947476075.1 Beijerinckiaceae bacterium | reverse complement strand
TGCCGGCCTGGTGGCTTAGGCGGAGCGCCCAGACCCGATCCCATCCCGAACTCGGCCGTCAAACGCTCCAGCGCCAATGGTACTATGTCTCAAGACCTGGGAGAGTAGGTCGTCGCCAGGCCTGCAAAATACGAATGTCCTCTTTAGGTTTTCACATGGATTTTGAGCGACAATCATGTATGGTTGTCGCTCTAGTCTTTTGCGGAGCCCTTGGCTTCGCAGGTGACGCGGGGTGGAGCAGCCCGGTAGCTCGTCAGGCTCATAACCTGAAGGTCACAGGTTCAAATCCTGTCCCCGCAACCAGCTTTACCGAACTCATTGTTCGGTCATCAAACGCCGTCCCTTCTGGGGCGGCTTTTTTATTGTCCAAATTCACGGACACCGCCACCATAGCCGCGATCTCGCCGACCAGTTCCACCTCGCAGCCGCCTTGTGGGCTTGCGTGAATGACGACCTTTTCGATCAGGCTGCGGATGATCTGCAGAGCCTCATCGCGGGTAGCCTCCTGTTCGAGCGCATTTCGAAGCGCTGCAACCTTGGCGTGATAAGCGTCTGCGAGGTTGGGGTGCAGGCGGACAGGACTCGGAGCGGGGGCAGCCAACCTCGCGGTCAGGTCAGTACGCTCGGCTTCGAGCTGATCGAGTTTGGCTTGCAGGGTGCCTGAGCGAAGACCGTTTGCAATCGCCTCAATAATGGCATCGAGTTGCCGCTCCACTGCCGCGAGTTTGGAGGCCAGGCGGTCGCGACCGGCGGTCTCCTCGGCTCGGCTCTGGTTGATCTCGGCGTTCGCTGCCGCCACGAACTCCTTCACCAGATCGGGCACCATCAAATTGTGCTGAAGCGCCTCTATAACGATGTTTTCAAGAATCGGCCTGCGGATGCTGGCTTTGTTGTCGCACAGCCCGTTTCGGTGTGCGCGGGCGCAGCGCAGATAATCTTTGCCAACCGCCGCCATGTTGTGGCCGCAGACACCGCAGATGACCCGGCCTGTCAGGATGTGTTGCGGGCGGCGCTTGGTCCAGAAGGCGCTATCGCGCAGGGCGGTGGCTGTTGGCGAGGCGGCGATAGCAGCAAGGCGCACCTTGGTCTTTGTCCAAAGCGCGTCGTCAATGATCCGCAGCTCCGGCATGTCCTCGACGATCCATTCGTTTTGCGGGTTCATGCGGGCAACGCGTTTGCCAGTCTGCGGATCGCGGATAAACCGCTGCCGGTTCCAGACCAGGCGGCCGATATAAAGTTCGTTGCGCAGAATGCCGGTGCCGCGCGCGCCATGGCCGCGAATGGTGGTGTCCTGCCAGGGCGCGCCATTTGGGCCGGGGACCGCCTGAGCGTTCAGCCGTTTGGCGATCGCCATTGGCGAGGTGCCATTGCAGAACTCTTCGAAAATACGGCGCACGATGTCCGCTTCCGCCGGAACGATGTCGCGGCCGCCCCGGATCTTCTCGCCTTGCGCGTCAAACTCCCGTATTACGCGATAGCCAAAGCAGCGCCCGCCGGCCGAGCGCTTCTGCTCGATGCACCCGCGCAGACCGCGATGCGTCTTGGCGGCAAGATCCTTCAGAAAGAGCGCGTTCATCGTGCCCTTGAGGCCGACATGTAACTCGCTTATCTCGCCTTCGGCTATCGTGTGCAAGGCAACATCTGCAAAGCGCAGCGTCTTGAACAAGCCCGCAACGTCCTCCTGATCACGCGACAGTCGGTCTAGCGCTTCGGCGACGATCACGTCTAAAAGTCCCGCACGCGCGTCAGCGATCATCTGCTGATAGGCGGGACGGAATCGGCTGGAGCCGCTTGTCGCCTTGTCGCTGTAAATCTTTGTCTCCCGCCACCCGCGCGCTGCAGTCAGGTCGCGGCAGACGCGGACCTGATCCTCGATTGAGGCCTCACTTTGAAGGTCTGACGAATAACGTGCGTATATCACGGCGCGCATGGCGCTCTCCCCTCAATCAATAACGAATACTCGGATCAGGTGGTTTGCCGGCTTAAAGTCTCCATCATCGCCATGTGGCGGCGCGACGCCTCGATCATCTGTGCCTGATTGTAGTGCGCATTTGTCACGTCGATAGAAGTGTGGCCGAGAATGTCGCGCGTCAGGCGTGTGGAGGCGGGCGCGTCGCGCACCAGCGTCGTCACGGCGCAGTCGCGAAACAGATGTGGCCAAAGGTGCTGACCGAAGGCTGTGCGCGTGCGCTTCCTGATTGCGACGCGGATCGAGCCATCGACCATTCCCCGCCCCTCATTTGATAGCCACAAAGCGTCGACCGGACCGGCGGGTGCAACCTGCTGGAGGGTCAGCAGATAGGGCCGATAGACCTTGAGATAGGTCTGGAGCTCGCGCCAGAGCCGGGCGGGGAACGGGAGCTCGATCGCCCGTTTGCCCTTCGTCTCGTTACGCGAAAAGATCAGGCTGCCTGTCTCGTCTGCCAGCACAAGCGAGGCATCGAGCGTCAAGGCTGTGAAGTTTTTGAGGCGAAACGGGCGCCGGGCAAGCAGCGCGACCATCAGGCCGTCGCGATAGGTCAGCGCGCGTTGATAGGCGCTTAGGCCGGAGGCGCTTTCGGCTCTCCTCATCAGGTCGTCCCCGAGCTCCGCCAAAAGGTGGACGGGCTGCATGTGGAAGATTTTGTGGCGTACGGTGCGAGCGCTTTGGCGCAGCTGCTTCACCGCCTTTGAGAGCCACGACCAATCGACATGGGGCGCGAGCGCTCGCATCGCCGAATACACCTCCGCGAGACGGTTACTAACGGTGAGCGGCGCAGCGCCTGTCTCAATGAGCGCGGCCTGATAGGCTTTGGCGCGCGCAGGCAAGACGAGTTCGGCCGGAGCGCCGGCATCGTCAAGACAACCCTGTCTGGCTAGCCAATGCAGGTAAACGCCAAAGCCCTTGCGGATTTTGGTTACGGTCGCCGGGCGCCAGTTGCTGGCGGGCTTGGCGTCGTCGAACAGGCCGGGCGCCATCAGTGCGTCGCGCCAGGCCTCACGGCAGGCGGGCGGCCAAAGCTCCACCCTCAAGGCGTGCGGACGATAAAGGTCAGCCGACGACATGGTTGCCACCCTGCGCAGAGTAGGAATCAAGCACCGCCTCGTAGCGCTTGAATGAATGCTCCTGCTCAAGTCCTACATAGAACTCGACCGTGGTCTTGATCGACTTGTGGCCGAGGAGTTGGCGCACGGGTTCGTATTCGCCGGGGTGAGCTTTCAAAAACAGATAGCCGGCCAAATGGCGAAACAGGTGGATGTTCATGGAGAAACCCGCGTGCTCCCTGATGAACTTCGTGATCTGCGCGCCAAGTGCATCCGGCGGCTTGGGGCGGCCGTTGCGGGAGATGAACACCGGGGAGGTCTTCGACTTGCCCGCGAGCAGCGGCCAGTAAACGTCGCGATAAAGGTTCAGCATCTGCACAACGGCAGGCCCGAGAACATATTCGAGTGCCTGATCATTCTTTACATCCACTGCTTCGATCAAGACATGGCATAGCCCGTGACCAACAAAATCCAGGTGCCGCTTGAAATCGAGCCCTGCGAGATTTTTGGCGCGCATCGGCGCGACGAGCTCAATCTGGATCGCGAGGCAGGACTGCACGGTGAGCGCATCAGCGAGAGTCGGATGGCGCGGATCGAGGCTGGCGACCACGGCACCCGGCAGCTGCAAGAGGCGGCGCAGGGTCTTGGGGTCATCAATGATATGCCTGAGCTTCCTCTTGTTACGCTCGGTCATGCCGATTTTGCCCGGGCGAAATTTGGATTCGGCCTTGCCAATCATCTCGACGACTGTCTGCGGCGCACGGACATGCTTGTCTGCGATAAGGCGCAGCAGGCGCGCCAGATTGGCGGCGTGGGCGTTCTTCAACTTGTGGCATCGGTTCCAAAGCCCCTCCAGAATCAGCCGGGCGGTCGCCTCCTTGGCGAGGTCCGTCAGGCTCCGCAGTCTGCCCAGAGGAACGCCGCCAGCGACGGCGATAGAAACCAGCTGGCAGATTTTACCTCGGCGATCACGCAGGGTAGCTGGCGCTAGGGGATCGGCGCTGTTTGCATCAAACACATCCTCGCCCGACTGATGGTTCAAATAGGCCGTGACATCCGCCTGCAAGGCCGCAGGCAAATTAGTGAAGCCGATCACCGCGTGGCGAGCGTTGTCTTTTGGGGTGATCGTTTGAGTCGGCCAGCCATTGCGCCCGACCATCCGGTTCCATGCGTGGGCTGCGTCGCGTGCGCCTTGCTTGGGGCGGCCGACCTTGAGATTGGCGAGGGCCGCCTCATAAACCGCCAGATCGGCCTCGTTCAGCTCGTCCAGTGGCCGCTTCCGGCTGCAGGAGTGGCCAAGGAAGCCGACTAGAATCGAGCGGTCGTTGCGGTTGAGCACCAATCCGAGGAGGGCTTCGGCCTCTGGGGTCAGGTGGGCGGCGAGAGGGTTGGAGCGCGGGCGCATGCTGGGGTCCTTTCCGAAAGTAAGAATGCAGGTTTTATATCCTACTTACAACTGAATTATCAGTGGCCAAGTTGCAGGTCAATTTGATTACTGACAATTAAATCAATAAACTATGCTCATAAGTGTGGCCAAAAGCTGACACCCGAAGAAAGGAAAATAATCATAATCAGAAGGCGCGGGCTATTCATCGCCACCCTCCGCGCGAGCAGCCTCGCGCGCCACCTGACGCCCAAGCAGACGCGCCAAAGCTCCCAGCGCGGCCAGGCTCTCAGGCGTCAGATGGAGCAGATCAGACTGGTCGGACCCGTCAACCGCGGCCGACGCGCAGGCTTCCCGCGTGCCGACCTGCGAGGTCGGGCGGGTGGTCTGCTTGGCCTTGCGGCCGGGCGTGGCGGAGCGCGTCGTCATGCCCCGGGAAGTAATCCCGGCAGCCAGCCAAAAGTGGCGTCAACCGTGTAACAGCAAAGCTGTCTAGACTATTCGGCCGGATCGACCGGGATGTTGCTCGGCCGCCCCTTGTGATGCTTCACGGAGGCCCAGAACCGCCGCAGCGCATTCTCCGGTGACCCGACGCCCGCTCTCTCCAGGACGAAGTGGGCCAGCCGTCCGAACGGCCGCTTGTCGCTGCGGCTGCTGCGGGGCGCCTCGCCCGTCGCATGGAGCCAGAGCAGAGCGATGTCCGCGACCAAGGTGTCGACTGCTTCGTCTGCCGGGTGTCCGCCTGTGTGGATCGACTGGCGTGTATTTGCGGGCTCGCCCACTGGCTTCAATCTCAAAAACTCGCCCAAAATCAGGGGCTCGACATGGGCGTCGGAGCTGTAGCCGTCCTCTCGCATTTGGCCCAGAGACTGCGTCCGGCCCGCTGCGATCAAGCCCGGCAGCTTTTCGAAGAGCTCCGCGTCCGGGCTGGTCTGCGCCCAGGCGCATAAGGCCTCCCACGTCAGCTCGGCACCGCCCGCCAGCTCAGGATGGCGCACCCTTGCGCGGTGCAGCAACTCGCCCCGCGCCAAAACCGGCAAGCGTGGAAACCTGAGGCGGATCTTTGCCGCGCTCTTCTCGTCCCCGCAGGCCATGAAGAGCTCGCGGAGATCCTCCCGCGCTGAGCGGCGCTTATGATCTTCCGCCGCGCTTTGACGATATCGGCCGAACGCCGTCTGGAGGCCCGCGATAAAGACCTTCATCTCGTCTGGCATCGCTTTCGAGCCGCCCTCGCGCAGGAGCTGCCAGAGCTGTTCGCGCTCGCCGGCGTCGATCTCCAGCATGGGTTGGGGCCGGTCAGTGGAGGGGTGAGCGGGCATGTTAGGGTGCCGATGAGTTTGTATGATCCAATATGACTTGGAAGCGTGTGTCGAAAAACAACGCTGCAGCGCTACGCGCACATCCTCCAGTCGGGTGACAAATACGCGGACTGGTCGTGGCTGGCGAAGCTGCTGCCTTCATCGCCGGAATAGCCTTGGCCAGCCCCCATGAGGTGATCCGGTCGTTATGTTAGTTTACGATTGGGTTTGTAGCTAGCGCTTGGGTGGCCGGCGAAGCTGGTTGGGGTTGCGCAGCCGGCCACATGGGGGCTGGCCACGACCAGCGCCGACATCCGCCTCGAGATTGCAGGCCATGCTGCGCCCGATAACACTAAAACCTCCCTCACGACCGGCTTTGCGCTTGCCGCCGATATTTTTCGGCGGATCGCTTTGCAGCCCTGAGCGCGAATGTAGATTGTTGACAATCTGCAATCCTGGCTCCAGCCTGCGCCTCCATCAAGCGCTATTGGGGAGGGTGCCGTGGACGATCTTTACATTTTGCGCACGCGCTCCTTGTCGGGCGTTTTGGAAGACGAGGTTGAGAAGGCGATTCTTGGCGGCGAGATCGCGCCCGGCGGCCGCGTAAACGAGAATGCGCTGGCCGGTCGCTACGGCGTCAGCCGGGGGCCGCTGCGCGAGGCGCTGCGCACTCTGCAGGCGGCCGGGCTCGTCGTCTCCATTCCCAATCGCGGCTATTTCGTGCGCCGGGTCGATCCCGATGAGGCCACCCAGATTTACGACGTGCGAGCTGCGCTGTTCGGCCTTGCTGGGCAGACGCTGGCGCGCTGCGCCAGCGATGAGCAGATCGCTCAATTGCGCGGCCGTCTTGACGAAATGGACGCGGCGGCCAAAGCGCGCGATTTTGACGCTTATTATCCGCTCAATCTCGCCTTCCACAGCTTTATCGTCGAGGCCGCCGGCAATCCCATTCTGGCCGCCCATTATCGCGATCTGGTGAAGCGGCTCAATCTGTTTCGCGCCCGCTCGCTGGTGCAGGGTGGGGGCCTGGCCGTCTCAAACGCCGAACATCGTGCCATGGTGGAAGCCGTGGCCTCGCGTGATCCGGATGCTACGCGCGAGGCGTTTGCAGCTCACGTCAATTGTGCGAGGACGCGCTTGTTGTCCGCCGATACCTCAACTGAAAAGGGCTCTTTCTAAATGTCGCAGAATTCCGCAATCACGGCTGAAGCAATAGCGTTCGTCGAGAAGGTTTCCTACAACGACCTGCCAGCCGAGGCGCTGCGTATCGGCAAGCGGTGCATGGTCGATACGCTGGGCGTGATGATTGCG
>CANJPM010000207.1 GCA_947476075.1 Beijerinckiaceae bacterium | reverse complement strand
CTCGCCAACGTCTCACGACGCCAGCAAATGGTGTACTTGAATAAACGTGACCGTCAGATGTCTCGTCCGACAAGCCCCCGAAAGGGCTGTGTCCGCAAGGACATCCGCCGTCCACGTCTCTCTTTCTTCCGATTTAAATGTCAAACAGCGCATTCTTTGGACGACGAGGCGTGCACAACAAAGAAGAAAACGGCGAACCGTCTTCGCCCTGAACGACCTAGGTCGATCTTTCAGGTTGTTTTCGCCCCGAGAATCTCGAGAAGACCGAGTTTCAAGCGCCGCAAGTGGCAGCGTCGCCGTCGGTTTGTGCATATAGGGGTAGTGCGTTCGCCCTGTCAACAACAACGTCGCAAATCCTTCAAACTTTTTTGTCTCCCGAGGGGAATTTCGTCTTTTGCCTGGTTCTTGGAGCCTGTTCCGGCCCGCTCGCGCCACATTCCGGCCATTTTATGCGGAGAATTGTGGTTCACTAATGATGTACGCGTTCAGGTTTGCGAGCATTCGCAACTTCAACGCGCACTCAATATCTGATCGAACCCGCCTGCGGGTTCCCTATTCTGCTTCATTGACTGGGCCGGGCGGGGAAGCCAATGTCAGCCTCTCGAACGCCAGTCGTGCTGCTGAATCGCGCTTGGCGCTCCCTTTGCGCGCCGACACCGGCGCTCGAACCATCTGGAACAGGACGTGCGCTTGGCGGGATCGGATTCTCATCACCCTACCCCAGATTATTCGAGGTCTGATGATTTGACGCCCGTTCGGTCGGTCGAGCGCGGCATTGAACGCGGCGGTCTGCGCGTGGAATTGGGCGTTGAGCCCCCAATCGAAATCGATGGAGCTGAACACACCGCCCTGGATCGGCGACGCGTTTCGTTGCGCTGGCTCTCCGGGACTATTCTGACTGGACTGGCTGGCGCGGCCCTTATCGGGGCCTCCGTCTACGCAGCTCTCGATCCGCGCTCCATGACGCCGGAAAAACCGGAGATCGCGGTTGTCGAGCGCTCTGGCGGCCGTGATTCAGCCCCGGCCCGCAAGGGCGACCGGCTGGTGAAGGCCGTCGACATCGTCGCCGCGCGCCAGACCTTCCGCACTGCAACAACGGTTCGGGCCGGAGAGCGCGAGATTGTCCGCAACCGCCAATTCACCAAGGTGGCGACCAATTTGACGATGGCCCAGACCGGCTTCGCCAGCGACGTGCCAAGCTTCAATCCGCTGAAGCTGATGGCGGGCGGTCCCGTTCAAAGCGAGGCCCAGCCCGAAATCGATCTGTCGCGCGCCGACGCTGACGTGAGCTTTACAACGAGCGATCTGGCTCTTGAGCCGCCCATTGCCGACGCCTTCACCCTGAGCCCGGAAGAGATTGAGGCGCAGGTGGCCGAACATGTGCGCGCGGCGCTGCGCGGAGCCACAAGGGCGCCTTTGCCCCTCCCCCCGCAATTGCTTCTGATGCGCACCAGCCGCGCCGGAATTTCGGATGCTGCGGGCCTTGCCTACGCAAACGGCGCCGATTCCCGCTTTTCGACCGCCTTCTCCTCGATACAGGTGCGCATGGTGCCGGAGAACGTCACAGTGGCTCCAAAGGCCGATGCGCAGGCCCGGCGCGATTCCGAGGAAAGCCTCGCCGTGGTGCGGCGCAACGAAACCCTTGAGGACATTCTGAAGGAAGC
The DNA here is from genome assembly GCA_947476075.1 of Beijerinckiaceae bacterium. Lineage (GTDB taxonomy): Bacteria > Pseudomonadota > Alphaproteobacteria > Rhizobiales > Beijerinckiaceae > Terripilifer. Next base: position 5,385 of record CANJPM010000207.1, on the reverse strand, counting down.
CGGCGCCAATCGCGACCAGATCCGGCGCATATCAAGCGCACTGGCGCTTCGTCGCGGCCTCGCCGAAGGCCAGAGGCTGAAAATTCTCTTCACCGAACCGGAGACCGGCGACCAAAAGCTCCAGGTCGCCCGCCTGTCTGTTTATAACGACGAGACCATTGAGGCGACCGTCGCGCTGGCCGACAGCGGCGAATATGTTCAGGTCGCCCGCACCGACGGCCAGACGGCCGCGCCACGCAAGCCGGTCTCCAGCGAGGACGACGAGGATGAGGAGGAGACCGGCGGCCTGCGGCTCTACAACAGTTTCTACGAGACTGCGCTTAAGCAGGAAATCCCGCGCTCCGTCATCGACGATCTTGTGCGGATTTTCGCCAACGACGTCGACTTCCAGCGTCCCGTCACCGGCGGCGACGCATTCGAGGCGTTCTATGAAGACAACGAAGAAGCGGAAGGTCGTTTCGATTTGCTCTACGCCTCCATCACGGCGCGCGGCGAGACCTTCCGCTATTATCGTTATTTGACGCCTGAAGACAGCACCGTAGACTTCTACGATCAGAATGGCCGCTCAACGCGAAAATTCCTGATCCGCAAACCAATCAGCATCGGCGAACAACGTTCGGGCTTTGGCATGCGTCGCCATCCAATCCTGCGTTACTCGCGTATGCACACTGGGGTCGACTGGTCTGCTCCCACCGGCACGCCGATCGTCGCCGCCGGCAATGGCACTGTCATCAAGGCGGCGCGTGAATCGGGCTATGGCAATCGCGTCGAAGTGCAGCACGCAAACGGATATGTGACGACCTACAATCACATGTCGGGCTTTGCGCGCGGCATAACGGAAGGCGTGCGCGTTCGGCAAGGACAGGTTGTGGGTTTCCTTGGTTCAACGGGCCTCTCCACTGGTCCGCATCTGCACTATGAAGTCATCGTCAATGGCAATTTCGTCGATCCCTTGCGCATTCGCCTCGCCCGCACACGCGAACTGGCCGGTCGACAGGTGGCTGAATTCCGCCGCGAGCGCGAGCGTATTGACGGATTGATCGCGCGCGCACCAAACGCGCAGCGCTTCGCCGCGCGCTAAATCTGGAACCCGAGCCGACGGCGAACCTGGGCTGCGCTGACCCCTTGCGCGCGCAGCTCTCGCAACGCAGGAGAACGCTGGCTCTTGGAGAGCTTGGCGCCCTCATCGTCCTCAATCAGTCGGTGATGACGATAATTGGGCGCCGGCAGATCAAGCAGATTCTGCAACAGCCGGTGCAGCGAGGTGGCGCTGAACAAATCCATGCCCCGAGCCACATCCGTTACGCCCTGCAGCGCGTCGTCGACCACAACTGCAAGATGATAGCTGGTCGGGACGTCCTTGCGCGCCAGCAACACGTCGCCCCATAAAGCGGGCTCGGCGGTGACGTCGCGCGGCTCACTCGCCTCGCCATATTCGCTCCAGCCGATGCGATCCTGGGCCAAAGCCAGAGCTGCGCTCATATCGAGGCGCAATCCCGCATGCAGGCCCGAACCAGTCCGGCGCGCGCGATCCTCCGCCGACAGACGCTTGCACGTTCCCGGATAAAGCGGCGACCCGTCAGGATCGAGCGGCCAATCGTGAAGGCTGGACACCGCATTTGCGATGTCTGTGCGGGTGCAGAAGCAAGGATAGAGCAAACCCATCTCGTTCAGTCGCTCGAGCGCGAGTTCGTAATCGGCGAAATGCTCCGACTGGCGGCGCACGGGCTCTTCCCATGTGACGCCCAGCCATTCGAGATCCTCTAAAATGGCGGCCTCGAATTCGCGGCGCGAGCGCTGCGGGTCGATGTCCTCGATCCGCAGGATCAGCCGACCGCCCAATTCCCGGGCGAGCCGGTCGTTGAACAGCGCGGAATAAGCGTGGCCCAGATGCAAATAGCCATTGGGCGACGGCGCAAAGCGCAGCACAGGCGCCACATTTGCGGCGCCGCTTGTTACGGGGAGGTTTGTGTCAACATCATTCATGCCATCCAACATATGGCGGAACGCCAAAGGAATCGACTGCCGCCTTTGTGAATGCAAGACACGAAGTTGCAAGACACGAAGACGCAAGACTTGACGGGACCCAATCTGCATGGCCCATCGTCTATGCTCATTTCGGCGAGGAGATTATACCTATGACGCTGCCCATCGACGGTCCCCGTATCGAGCCCGGCTCGGGCGTCGCCCGCAAGCTCGTTGTAATTCTGCACGGCTATGGCGCGGACGGACACGATTTGATCGGGCTTGGCCACGAATGGGCTGATTTTCTGCCCGACACCGCTTTCGTGGCGCCCCATGCGCACGAAGCCTGCGTCCACATGCCTTCAGGCCGGCAATGGTTCGCACTCACCGACCGCAATCCGCACGAACGCTGGAGCGGCGCCTGCACCGCAGCGCCGGTGATCGACGCCTTCATCGACGCCGAACTGAAGGCGCGCGGATTGAACGATTCCGACCTTGCGCTCGTCGGCTTCAGCCAGGGCGCCATGATGGCGCTGCATGTCGGCCTGCGCCGCAAGCAGGCGCCTGCCGCCGTGCTGTCTTATTCAGGGGTTTTGGTGGGCCCGGAACGTCTGGAAGAGGCGATTGCAGGACGCCCGCCCGAAGCTTTGCCGGCGATGTTTCTGGTTCACGGCAGCCATGACGAAGTAATCCCGGTCGAAGCGCTGTTTGGGAGCGCCAACGCAATTCAGGCTGCAGGCGGCGCCTGCCAATCGCGGGTGGTCAATGGCATGGGCCATAACATCGACGCCGAATGCCTGTCGCATGGTGCGATTTTCCTGGCGCGCAGCCTTGGCCTTCCCTCTCCCGAACCGCTCACGCAGAGCTGAGCGCGGGACGCCATTGGGCCACACGACGGGACGCCCGGCGCAAAGTCACCGGCTGATATAGCTGTTTGGTCGCCTCAACCAGATGCACGCCGCTGCCCGGCAGTGACAATTTGCGCCCCAGCGTCTCCAGCGCCGGCGCGCAGCGCAGCAGCAATCGGCGCTCGAAGGGAGGCGCGTAAAGCGCTTCCTCCCAATGGATCGGCGAGAACAGGGCCTGGCGCATCAGCGCCCGCAATTGACTGCGCGAAAAAGGCTGGCCTTGTCCAAACGGCGTCGTATCGAAGCGCGCCCAGACGCCGGCCCGATTTGGCGTCACCAAAATCACCCGCCCGCCCGGCGTCAAAATACGCCAGATCTCGGCAAGCATGTCACGGGGATGATCGGTATTCTCCAAAGCATGGACCACAAGCACGCGATCCATGCAGGAATCTGGCAGCGGCAGTGCCGCCACGTCCACCAGCGCGGAGGCCGACGGACCCTCGCTTGGCCAGCGCACCACGCCCTGTTCGGCGGGCATGAAGGAGAGCGTGCGCACAGAATTGACGCGCAAAGCCTCCAGATAGGGAATTGCATAGCCTATCCCCAGCACCGAATAACCAGCGCATGAGGTCCAGCGCTCGCAGATCGCGCGCTGAAGAAACCGCTCCGCCACCTGCCCAAGAGGCGATGCGTAAAAAGCGCGCAGGTCAATCACGTCTACAGCCATGCGCTACGTTATCTCCGATCATTGGAGCTGAGCAAATCCAGCGCGCAAAAGAACCGTGCGCCCACGTTTGACCCTCATGGCGGCGTTCTATAGCGTTCGCGCTCAATACAGGAGCTTCATATGGCGGCGGACATTCATCAATTCACCTGTCTCCAGGATAATTACGGCGTGCTCCTGCACGATCCCGCCACTGGCGCTACGGCGTCCATCGACGCGCCCGAAGGCGGGCCTGTTCTGGCGGCGTTGGCGCACATGGGCTGGACGCTGACTGACATTCTCGTCACCCATCATCACAAAGACCACATCGGCGGAATCGACGAGCTGCGTGCGCAATGGCCTGACGTGCGCGTGACGGCGCCGCTGGCCGACAGCAGCCGCATTCCCGGCGCCGATCGCTATGTGCGCGAGGGCGAGAGCGTCGACGTCGGCTCGATTCGTCTTGAGGTCATTGAGACGCCCGGCCACACCTCAGGCCACATCGTTTACCACGCGCCCGGCGAGGCTTTGCTGTTTGCCGGCGACACGCTGTTTGCGCTGGGTTGCGGGCGCGCTTTTGAGGCGCCGGCGCAGGTGCTCTATCAATCCGTGATGAAGCTGGCGATTTTGCCTCCCGAGACGCAGATTTATTGTGGGCACGAATACACTCAGGCGAACGGGCGTTTTGCGCTCAGCGTCGATCCTGAAAATTCCGCGCTCAAAACCCGCATGATCGAGATCAACCGTTTACGCGCAGAAGGCCAGACCACGCTCCCGACAAGTCTTGCTCTGGAGCTGGCGACAAACCCCTTCCTGCGGACCGAAGATGCTGGCCTGCGGGCCAGCCTTGGCATGGACGCCGGCGCGTCCGCAGACGTGTTTGCTGAATTGCGCGACCGCAAAAACAAAAGCTGAGGAGAATATGGCGATGAACTTTTCCCAGCCGGGACAATCGGTCGACGACATTGTTCGCTTGCTTGACTTGAAGCCGCATCCTGAGGGCGGCTTCTTTCGCGAGACGTTTCGCGATTCCAAAACAGATTCCACCGGCCGCTCGCTCTCGACGCTGATCTATTTTCTGCTCGGCGTCGGGGACGTCTCGGCGTGGCATCGTTGCGACGCCAACGAAGTCTGGCATTATTACGCCGGCGCGCCGCTCGTGCTCACCATGTCGGAAAACGGCCATGACGCCGCCGCCAGCCATCTGGGTCCGCTGCTGCGTGCAGGCCAGCGCCCGCAAATCGTTGTGCCCGCGAATTGGTGGCAGACCGCCACCAGCCTTGGAGAATGGACGCTGGTGGGCTGCACGGTGTCGCCGGGCTTTGAGTTTTCAGGCTTTGAACTGGCCGCTCCCGATTGGCGCCCGACGCCGCGCGCCTCGTAAATCCAAAATCTTGAGCTTCACTAACCGTTAACGCGCGCGGAGCGATAATGCGGCTTCCGTTTGGAGACGCGCTTGGATTCCCTTTCCGCCTTTCATGGATTCCAGCGCAATCAAAATGATTCGCGCCGCATCCTCACGTCGCTGGGCGAAGTCGCCTATGAATGGTGCCTTGCAGACGACCGCCTGATCTGGGGCGCCAATTTCGTCGAAGTGCTTGGCGATGTGCTTGGCGACGCCCTTGGACGTCCGCCGGAAGATTGTTTTTCCACAGGCGCAGATTGGGAGAACGTCTGCGCGCCGATCGCTGACGGATCGCGGGGGAGCGCGCTCAGTCAGGCGCAAGATTCTCAAAGCTCGAACGGCTCCTACAATTTGCGCTATTGCGTGCGATTGGGCGGCGATTGCGGGCAATCGCTGATTGTAGACGACAGCGGCCGCTGGTTCGCCGGGCCAGACGGCAAGCTGGAGCGCGCCCACGGACTCGT
>CANJPM010000206.1 GCA_947476075.1 Beijerinckiaceae bacterium | reverse complement strand
GCCGACGTTGAGGAGATCTTCATGAGCGATGTTCCCAAAACCGTTGCTGCGCAGACACTTCTGGCGCGAACTCCGGTTGTTGTCGTCGATCTCGATATCTCGTTCTGGCGTCTGGTGCTCTTTTTCGTGAAGGCGAGCCTTGCCGCGATTCCGGCGGCGATCATCACGGGCTTTATCCTGATGCTGATCGCAATCATCGTGCGCGGATTGTTTGGCTTTGGCTGGGGGAACATGATGGGAATGCACATCTAGCGTCAGCTTTGCGTTTTGTTCACGCGCGCCATTACGACTTCGAGCTTGCGCAGCAAATCGGGGTCACGAACGTCCGGCGCCGTGATCAGCGCGTAATCGAGCGCTCGATCCGAGCCTATCGGGCAGGGCTCATGCGAGGCCGGGAAATCGCGGAGCAGGCGTGCGAGCAGGCGCGCGGCGTTGGTTGCGTTCTCGCGCAGAACACGCAGGATCGCCGCCACCTCAACCGCGTCATGGTAGGGATGCCAGCAATCAAAATCCGTCACCATGGCGATGATCGCGTAGGATAGCTCGGCCTCGCGCGCGAGCTTTGCTTCCGGCATCGCGGTCATGCCGATCACGTCATAGCCCATGGCCTTGTAGGTCATGGATTCTGCATAGGAGGAAAACTGCGGCCCTTCCATACACACGTAGGTTCCTCCGCGCGAGAACGCGATGTCCTCCGCCCGCGCCGCCGCAACGATGCGATCCTGCAAACGGGGCGCGACGGGGTGGGCCATCGACACATGGGCGACGCAGCCGTCGCCAAAGAATGAGCTGTCGCGGCCAATCGTGCGATCGACGAATTGATCGATCAGCACGAACAATCCCGGAGGAAGCTCAGGCTTGAACGAGCCGCAGGCCGAGACTGAAATCAGATCGGTGACGCCGACGCTTTTCAGCGCATGTATGTTGGCGCGGTAATTAATGCCTGATGGCGACAATCTGTGGCCGCGTCCATGTCGGGGCAGAAACACAATTTCGACGTCGCCGATGCGACCAAAGCGCAAAGCGTCCGATGGCGCCCCCCAGGGCGTATCAACCACCCGCTCGTGCAAATCCACCAGGCCCGGCAGGTCGTAAACTCCGGAGCCGCCAATGATTCCAACAATCGCCCTGGTCATGATTCCGCCACCGCTTTCAAGCTGACCATCCGCCATGGAGATGACGAAGGCAAGACTGCCAAATCATCCGGTCCGGTCGTTTCGCGAATTGTCGCAGCCGCCTGTTCGTTCTAGTTTGCAGATCTGAGATGGAGATGGACCCATGCATGTCATTGCCCGCAAAGGCTGGGAAATCCCGGAGAGCCAGGCGACGCCCGAGAGCGTATTTCTCAACCGCCGCGCATTGCTGACCGGGGCTGGCGCGATTGGCGCAGGCGCGATGCTGGCGCCGGGCGCAGCATTTGCGCAAACGGCTGATCCGTCGGCGCATCTTTATCCTGCGGGCCGCAACGAGACCTACAAGCTCGACCGCGCTCTGACGCCCGAGGACGTGACCTCGCGCTATAATAATTTCTACGAATTTGGCACGACCAAGAACATCATGGCCGCCGCGCAACGTCTCGAAATCAGACCCTGGACGATCAAGATCGATGGGTTGGTGGAGAAGGAGCGTGAAATTGGAATCGACGATCTGCTGAAGGCGGTTCAACTGGAAGAACGCCTCTATCGAATGCGTTGCGTGGAAGCGTGGTCGATGACGGTTCCGTGGAGCGGCTTTGCGATGAAGCAGCTGGTGGATTTGGCAAGGCCAACGTCCGCCGCCAGATATATCCGCATCGAGACTTTCATGGATCCCAAGGTTGCGTCTGGCCAAAGGCAGTCCTGGTACCCATGGCCTTATGTCGACGGCTGCACGATTGAGGAAGCGCGCAACGATCTCGCTTTCATGGTGACGGGCGCTTACGGCAAGCCGCTGGGCAAGCAATTTGGCGCGCCGCTGCGCGTGCATATGCCATGGAAATACGGGTTCAAGGCGGTGAAATCGATCCGCCGAATTTCGTTCACGACCGATCGCCCGGTGAGCTTCTGGGAGAAGGCGCAGGCTTCGGAATATGGCTTCTGGGCCAATGTGAATCCAGCCGTCGCCCATCCGCGCTGGAGTCAGGCGACCGAAGAAGTGCTGGGGGAGGGCAAGCGCGTGCCGACCTTGATGTGGAACGGCTACGGCGAATTTGTCGCGGACATGTACACAGGCCTTGAGCGCGAGAAACTGTTTATGTGAGGGGTTCTACGACCCTATTCCCACGAATTGACGCGACATCAGCCGCTCCCGATATTGAGGGAGCGGACCGGGCCCCTCTGGTGAGTTGTCTTCAAAGACGCTCATCATGTCGGACCGCATCGGGTCACCTCGATGCAGGTTATTGGACAGGTTCTGGCGGGCTATAAATCCCCATCTTCCCTGCGAGGCGACGACCCGATCGATGTTCACGTCGAAGGGAGATCGTTATGAGCATGAGCGCCTACGTCTATCGTTTGAGTCTTACCCATGCCCGATTGCAGGACGCAATCCGCAGGGAGCTGAAATCTCGCTTTCCCGACTGGCTGCGCGTGGCGCGCCTTAAAAAGCTTCGCCTCGCCATCAAGGATCGCCTTGCCGCGCAGGGCTTTTCTGGCGCCGACAACAGACGCTCTCTTGTCTGATGCAATCGCGGGCGGCGGAGTCTTGCGCCGCCGCCTTGCGCTCCATAGGCCAAAAGGATCAAGCACATGATGGAATTTTTTGCGGCGCTGGTGGCCTTCTTTCTGACTGGACCGCTTCAGGCCGAGTTGAGCGGGAAGCTCGCGAGTGCGCAAGCGCCTCAAGCCATCGTCTCCAGCGTTGTGGAATGCTCGAAGGAGGCGGCGCCGGCTATCGTTGATCGCGTGCTCTCCGACCCGCTCTGGGCGGCGACCCAGACGTTCAATGTCTGGACCGGCCAGAAAAAGCCGGAGGCGGTGCTTTTGGAGGCTGCGCCGGGCTGCGCCGGCGCGCTTGAGGCCGCACGCCCGTTCCTGCGCGAAGAGGAAACGTCAGTTTAAGCGCATCCTTTGAGACATAAAAAAAGGCCGGACATTTCTGCCCGGCCGACAACCCGATAAAACCGGGCGCCTCAAGAGGGGTTGGCGTGGGGATCTGCGAAACCGCACCGGAAGGGAGGGGGTGCGGCCTCAATCCCCAGCCATATGTATATTCGCAATGCGTGAGACGCGGCGCAACAGTCTAAATCGCATGGTCGATATGCGTGCAGCGCATGGGAAGGTCATCAAGGCGTCAATAATCCCAACGTTGGGCGTTTGCGATCAGGAAATCACGAAAAACGCGGACGCGGGCAACGTTTTTCAGCTCTTCAGCGTAAACGAGGAAGCATTCCAGCTCCGGCATGTCGGCCTGCGGCAGAATGCGCACCAGGCTGGTGTCCGATAAAGCCAGGTAATCGGGCAGGATCGCGATCCCGACGCCATTCTCCACCGCGCGCCGCAGCGCGCTGATGTTGTTCACCTTCAGTGTCGATGGGCGCGGGTCTTTGGGGTCGCGGCCGGCAAAATGCAGCGAATTGATCGCGCCCAGATAGCTTTGCGCCGCCACGCCATAGGTCAGGATGCGATGCGAATCGAGGTCGTCGAGGGTCTTGGGCTCCCCGAATCGCTTCAAATAGACCGCCGATGCGTAGGCGTGGAAATGCATGGTGAATAGGCGACGACGAATCAGGTCTGGCTGAACCGGCTCGCGCACGCGGATGGCCACGTCGGCCTCGCGCATAGACAGATCCAGCTCGTCGTCCGATAACAGGATCGTGACCTTGATGTCTGGATAAAGCTCGATAAATTCGCCGATGCGGGGCGTCAGCCAATTGGTGCCGATGCCGACCGTCGTCGTGACCCGCAATTCGCCGCGCGGTCGCTCGCGCGTGTCCGACAAGCGGGTGCGGGCGGCGTCCAGCTTCATCACCATGTCGCGCACTGTGCGAAACAGCACTTCGCCCTGCTCGGTGAGTATCAGCCCGCGCGCATGGCGGTGAAACAGGGGGGCCTGCAAATCCAGCTCAAGCCCGCTGACCTGACGGCTGACGGCTGATTGGCTGAGCCCCAGAGCCTCCCCGGCATGGGTGAAGGAGCCAGCCTCGGCGGCGGCATGGAAAACCCGCAGCTTGTCCCAATCCACGGCTTGCTCCTTTAGCCGCTTTTAAGCGTGCTCGTTGGCGGCCAGAAAGCGCTCGGCCTCCAGCGCCGCCATGCAGCCAAGGCCTGCGGCTGTGACGGCCTGCCGGAACACGTCGTCGGCAACGTCGCCGGCGGCGAAAACGCCCGGCACGTTGGTCGCCGTCGAATTTGGTGCGGTCTTGATGTAGCCGTTGGGACGAATCTCGACCTGACCCCTGAACAGCTCGGAGGCCGGCGCATGGCCGATGGCCACAAACACGCCGTCGGTGGCCAGATCGCGCAGCGCGCCGGTCGCGACGTTCTTCAATTTGACGCCGGTGACGCCGAGTGGGTTCTCGTCGCCCACAACTTCTTCAAGCGCGTGGTTCCAGATCACCTCGACCTTGGGGTGTCTGAACAGGCGTTCTTGCAGGATGCGTTCGGCGCGGAATGAATCACGCCGATGCACCACGGTGACTTTGGAGGCGAGGTTGGCCAGATACAGCGCTTCTTCCACCGCCGAATTGCCGCCGCCGACCACCACGACCTGTTTGCCGCGATAGAAGAAGCCGTCGCAGGTGGCGCAGGCCGAGACGCCATAGCCCTTGAACTTTTCTTCGGTGGGCAGCCCCAGCCATTTGGCTTTGGCGCCGGTGGCGATCACCAGCGTATCGCACGTATGCGTCTGCCCGCTGTCGCACGTCAGCTTGAAGGGACGGCCGGAGAGATCCACGGCGGTCACGTGATCGGAGACCATTTTTGTGCCGACGTGTTCTGCCTGCGCCTTCATCTGCTCCATCAGCCACGGCCCCTGTATCGGATCGGCGAAACCGGGGTAATTCTCGACGTCGGTCGTGATCATCAGCTGTCCGCCCGGCTCAAAGCCCGAAATCAGGACCGGCTCCAGCATGGCGCGCGCCGCATAGATGGCGGTGGTGTAGCCGGCCGGCCCCGAGCCGATGATGATCATTTTCGCGTGCATGTGGAATCTCTGTGGCGGGTTCGCGAGCGTCAAAGCTATGCGCTCGGCATGTCAATCATATGAGGGATATGTACGCGACGCAGGGCTTGCGCGGCAAGGCTGGTCTCGTCCTTCTCCCCTTGCGGGAGAAGGACGCCAGGGGCGCTGGCTAGTCCGGCCGCTTCGCTTTCGGGGGCAGGCTTGCCTTACGGGCGAGATAGCGACGGGCGACTTCGCTGGCGATCTGGTGCGTTGCGTCGATGGGCTGATAGCTCCAGCGCTCGAATGCGCCTGCAAACCGGCGCACGGCGCCGCTGGCGATCATAGCCTCCAGAAAGCGCGTGATCTTGGGCGAGCCGCCCCCGGGCTCGTACACATAAACGGGGGCGCCTGTGGCTGCGGCCTCTCCGACCATGTTAACGCTGTCGGCGGTCACAACGATACAATCGGAATTGGCGAGCATGCTGACATATGGGTTCTCGCCCGTACCGTCCCAGATAAAGCAGCGTTCAGCGGGTAGATCCGCCAGCGATTGCCGCAAAGCTTGCATTAATTCGGGCGGGGTGCGTCGGGAGGGTGTTATCGCCAGGCAAAAGCCTGCCTGCGCCCCGCTGCGCGCAATGCCTGCAAGCGCCTCGTAATCGGCTGGCGTGAAACTATGCGCGCCGCTTGGCCCGCCAAGACTGATGGCCAGACGCGGGCTCGCCAAAGCTGCAATGCGCGGGTCGGCTCGCTCCCGCGCTTGCTTCAGGTCGCGCGGGCGCACGCCATGGGGCGAGGTCAGCGTTTTGATGATGTTGGGCCCGGTCGCAACATCGTGCTGTGGCATCCAGATTATGTCGAAGCGCGAGCGCCACGCGCGCGGATCCTGCAGGAACAGGGTGAAGGCGCGACCTTTGGACTTTGCGCCCATCGCGCGCAAAACAGGGGCGGTGGTGCGCCCCGATGCAATGATGATGTCCGGCCAATTGTAGTCGAGCATCTGGCTGGGATCGGCTGGTCCGTAGGGCGAGAGAAACGCGAACAGAGGATGCGGCCTGATCTGCATCACCACGAGATCGCCGCCAAGCGCGGCGGCGATCCCAAGGCTGTTGACGTCATGGCCCGCCTTGCCGCAGCTCAGCACCAGCACATGGGTGTCAGGCGGCACCAGTCCAGACGAGATGTCCGGCTCAGCGCTCAAATGTAGACGATGCCCAGAATCTCGTAGCTCTTGCCGCCGCCGGGCGTGTTCACCTCAACACTGTCGCCTACGCGCTTGCCGATGAGCGCGCGAGCGATGGGGGAGGTGATCGACACCTTGCCGCTCTTCACGTCGGCCTCGTTCTCGCCGACGATCTGGTATTTCTTTTCTTCCTCGGTGTCGTCGTCGATCAGCGTCACGGTTGCGCCGAACTTGATCGTGTCGCCCCCGAGTTTTGAGACGTCGATCACTTCGGCGCGCGAGATCCGGTCTTCAAGCTCCGCGATGCGGCCCTCGTTGAGCGATTGCGATTCCTTGGCGGAATGGTATTCCGCATTTTCCGAGAGGTCGCCATGGGAGCGCGCTTCTGCGATCGCCTGAATGATGCGCGGACGCTCGACCTGCTGACGATGCTTCAGTTCTACTTCGAGGGCTGCATAGCCCGCGACGGTCATCGGAAACTTTTCCATCTTACCCTTCCCGCACTGGCGCCTGCGCGCCTCGGTTGAAGTGGCCAAAACCCCTGCAGGCCGGCGACAAGCCGGTTGAACCCCGAAGGACTATCAAATCATGCAATGGCCGGCGCCCAAAGAGGGCCCGGCCAATGAGAGGCGTGCGGCCCAGCCCGAGCTGTGCCGATTGTCTGCTTATGCTGCGAAATAATCCTGCAAGGCGCGTACTTCCAGATCACCGCTCTTGTAGGCGCGAATGCCCTGAGCGGCTGCGACCGCACCTGCGAGGGTCGTATAATACGGAACCTTGTGCAAGAGGGCAGCGCGCCTC
>CANJPM010000205.1 GCA_947476075.1 Beijerinckiaceae bacterium | reverse complement strand
CTCGTTGTTTTAGAGAGTTTGTTTTTTCTATTTATTTTTGCAGAGGCTTCAATGAGAACCAAGAAACGAAAGGCGAAGCGCGGCTTTGCAGCGATGTCGCTTGAAAAGCTCAGGGAAATAGCACGGAAAGGCGGTCAATCCGTCAATCCGTCAAGCCGGAAAACCGCGCATTCGCCCAGAACCGCGAACTGGCCGCGGAAGCTGGTCGAAAGGGTGGGTCGCAATCTCCCGGTAAACGTCGCCGTCGTCGTGTGGTAACCCCTGCTGAGGGTGCTGAAGCTGTTGCGATTGCAGCAACGCCGACTGCATCGGCTTTTGCGGAATCGACGCCAATAGCGGCTGAGTAAACTTTCTCTTCGAATATGCGCCCAATGTGCGAACGGACCCCGCGGTCGCGGGGTCCGTTGGGCCGTATCGCATGAAGCGCCCTGTGCGCGGTCGAGTTACTCAACAATATAGACAACGCGGCGCGATTGCGGGTCAATCAGCACGGCGCGATCATTTACCCATGCATAGCGATAGTTCGTAAGACCGGGATTGCCTTCTAGCTGGTAGAGCTCGACTTGCTGCGGCAATGTCGCGCCGACGGCGACCTGTCCTTCGAACCGAACGGAGGGGTGACGATTTTTCACCACATAGGTCCGCACATAGGTGCGGTCGGCCTCTGTGATCGAACCCACAGTCCCGCCGACGACAGCGCCGGCCACCCCGCCAACCACAGCGCCAACGGGCCCGCCGACAATGGCGCCGCCAACAGCACCGGTTGCCGCGCCCGCAGCAGCGCCGCCGGTAGTCCCATCCTGAGCGAGGGCGGGGCAGAGCGCGAGAGCCGCGATCGCCGCAGCAGCGAACGCTGCGCTTGATGCAAGCTTGTTCATTCTGAAATCTCCTGTTGCCTCGCAATAACCGCAACCGCTTCTGATGGTTCCTCTCGTTGCGCTGCCGCACGGGGGCGCTTATGTGCTGTTTGTTGGGTGGAGAAACCGAATGCGCAGCAGCGAGGCCGATATTTTGTTCGTTCCCGGCGCCGATGCGCTGGATGATGGCCATTGGCTGGCGCGTTGGGAAAGCCGCCTCGCAACAGGCCGCTTCGCCGTCCATCCGCACCATTGCGTCGACCTGGCCGCGCTTTCAAAAAATCTGCAAGAGGCGGCTGCAAACGCCACGCGCCCGGTGGTGCTGATCGGCCATTCTTTCGGCGCCCTCGGCATAGCCCACGCCGCAGCCGCCTTGCCAGCGGGCCTTGTGCGCGGCGCGTTTCTCGTCAGCCCCCCATCATCACGCGCCGTGGGCGTGCATGCCGGAGTCGACCCCGCTTTCGCGCCGCCGCCCTCCACGCCGCTGCCGTTCCCCTCCCTGCTGATCGCCAGCCGCGACGATCCGCATGCAACCTACGAGGAGATGGAGACGATGGCGCTGGACTGGGGCGCCCAGGTCATCGACGCTGGCGCTGCCGGCCACATCGACGCCCGGTCCGGCCACGGACCCTGGCCCGAAGGCCTGATGCGTTTTGCTGCGTTTCTAGCGCGGCTTTAAGAGCCTTTTCTTTCCTTCTCCCGCAAGCGGGAGAAGGAAGATTTTTACGCCCCGAACACGCGGGCGAAGATCGTGTCGACCTGTTTCAAATGGTAGCCAAGATCAAACAATTCTTCGAGCTCGGCGTCGGACAGCTTGGCGGATACGTCCTTGTCGGCTTTCAGCAGAGTGAGGAAGTCGCCTTCGCCGCGCCAGACCGGCATCGCATTGCGCTGCACATACGCATAGGAATCCTCGCGCGAGACGCCCTTTTGCGTCAGGGCCAGCAGCACGCGCTGCGAATGGACAAGGCCGCCGAGCTTGTCGAGATTGCGCTGCATGTTTTCAGGATAGACGACGAGCTTCTCGATCACGCCGGCAAGGCGGGCGAGCGCAAAGTCCAGCGTCACCGTCGCGTCAGGGCCGATCATTCGCTCGACGCTGGAATGGGAGATGTCGCGCTCGTGCCAGAGCGCCACATTCTCCATCGCCGGCAAAGCCATGCCGCGCACGAGGCGGGCGAGGCCGGTCAGGTTTTCGGTCAATACCGGATTGCGCTTGTGCGGCATCGCCGACGAGCCCTTCTGGCCGGCGGAGAAAAACTCCTCGGCCTCAAGCACTTCGGTGCGTTGCAGATGGCGGATTTCGGTCGCCAGACGCTCAATGCAGGAGGCCACCACGCCAAGCGTCGCAAAGAACATCGCGTGCCGGTCGCGCGGGATCACCTGCGTCGAAACGGGCTCGACCTTTAGCCCCATTTGGGCGGCGACATGTGCTTCCACGCGCGGATCGATGTTGGCGAACGTGCCGACAGCGCCCGAAATCGCGCAGGTGGCTATTTCCTCGCGCGCGTTCACAAGCCTGATGCGGCAGCGCGAGAACTCGGCGTAAGCCTGAGCCATTTTGAGGCCGAACGTCACCGGCTCGGCGTGGATGCCATGCGAGCGGCCGATGCACGGCGTCATCTTGTGCTCGAGGGCGCGTGTCTTGAGGGCGGCCAGCAGCGCGTCAATGTCTGCGATCAAAAGATCGCTGGCGCGCGCCAATTGCACGGCAAGGCAGGTGTCCAGCACGTCCGAAGACGTCATGCCCTGATGGACGAAGCGCGAATCCTCGCCGATGAATTCGGCCAGATGGGTGAGGAAGGCGATCACGTCGTGCTTGGTGACGCGCTCGATCTCGTCGATGCGGTCGACATTGAAGGTGACGTTCCCGGCCCGCTCCCAAATCGCCCTGGCGCTTTCCTTCGGGATGACGCCGATCTGCGCCAGTGCGTCGCAGGCGTGCGCCTCGATCTCGAACCAGATGCGGAAGCGCGTCTGGGGATCCCAGATTTTAACCATTTCGGGGCGGGAATAGCGGGGGATCATGGGCTGACTCTCTGAATGACGTTAACGGCGGGGTAGCACGCGGCGCCTGCGCGGGGAAGGGCGAGGATTTTTGATTTGCGCACAGATTTTTTTCCGCTCGTTTGCGCTTTGGAAAGAAGTTGAGCTTAAGAAATTCTCAGGTTCACCTCTATATCGGCTCAAGATCGGCTGAAGCGCCATGAAACTCCTTCGCTTGTTTGTCCTGCTCCCGCTGTTCTCAACCCCTGCGGCCGCCGTGGACGATGCCTGGCGCGACGCTCTGATTGGCTATTATCGTTTTGACGTCGCGCTCGACGCTTGCTCCGGCGTTGCCCCCTCGGGTGAAGACGTGAACCTGCTGGAGACGGCGATTGCTGAGGCCGAGCGCCGCTCGGGACTGAGCGAGGACGCTCTGGACGAGCTCTACGCAACGATTGAATTTGAGGCTGACGTAGATTCTAGCGCGTTCTGTACGCAATCCGCAGTCGCCTTGACGAAAGTGCGTGCGATTTCTCACATACGCTGACTCACGCTGGCCGGGTCTTGCCCGCCATGGCGAGCCAGAAGGCGCCTGTCGCCAGCACGATCATGCCGACCAGAATCCATAAAACCGGCTCATAGGAGCCGAAACTGTCGCGCATCATGGCGATCGACAAAGGAGCCATGGTTCGCGGGAGAATACACGCCGTCGTCAACGCGCCCGTGATGGCGCCATAGCCGCGCAGGCCGAAAATTTCCGCTATCGCCGTCTGCCGCACGATCATGATGACGCCCGCCGCCATGCCGTAGACGAGCGCATAGACGATCAGGCCCCAAAGACCCAGGGGCGCGAGATAGATCAGCGCCAGCATCCCCAGCGCAAACATCGGAAACGCAATTCGTCCGGTGCGCTTGGCTGAATTTGTCTGATCGACGATGTAAAGCGCGACCCGCCCGATGACAGCGGCTGGTCCGTTGAACGCGAAGATCGCAACCGCAACGTCCGGCGCTACGCTGCGCTCCTGCATCATCGGCAGAAAGTGAACCAGCACGCCGGTGATGACGAACCAATGGACAGAGCACGCGACCGCTAGCAACCAGAAGGCGGGGCACCGCAGCGCGCTGGCCAGCGGCGAGGGGCCGAGGGCGCCTGAAGGCAGGCGCCCTTCCGCAAGCGCCAGATCGCGTCGCGCAAACTCCGCCGTGCGGCTGCCCAGGGTGCCGCGCAGGATAATCGCATAAAGCAAAGCGGGGCCGAGTAATTGAACGCCAGCCAGCACGCCAAGCCCCGTCCGCCAACCCCAATGGGCGACGACAAAGCTGGAAACCGGCACGACTGCGATGGAGGACAATCCCGACAGAATGGCTACAAACGTCAGCCCGCGCCGGTAATCGCGCACATTGGCTGCGATGACGGACGCCGTGACATTGCCCAGAAACATCGATTGCGTAAAGCCGATGGCGATCCAGACGCCATAAAAGCCCCAGAGCGTTTCCACATGGGACCAGGCGAGCAGCAACCCTGACGCGATCGCTGCGCCGACCGCCATGACCGCGCGCCCTCCATGTCGGTCGACCCAATGGCCGACTGGAATCCCGAAAACATCGGCGCAGAACAGGCCCAGCGTGAAAGCGCCGGTCATCTGCGTCATCGACCAGCCAAACTCCGCCTGCATAGGCGCCAGGAAGATCGAGAACGAATGGAACAGAACGCCAAAGCTCAGGATCTGGCCGACGGCAAGGCCAATTACAAGAACGTTGTCGCTGTATCTCGCTTTCGCGGCCGCTTGCTGCATGCGTCATCCATACCGGCATTCGCAAGACTGCGACAGTGCGGGCGTGCAAAGCTGCGGCTTACGCCGTTTTGCGGGCTTGAAGCCCGCATGCGACGCCCGCATCTCCACGCTCCCCGATAGACTCCCCACCCCGCCCCGTGCTAACGCGCGACTATGCGCCCATTACAGATTTGCCCCTCGATCCTGTCCGCTGATTTCTCCCGCCTTGGCGACGATGTGCGCGCCGTGCTGGAGGCTGGCGGCGACATTGTTCACGTTGACGTTATGGACGGGCATTTTGTGCCCAACATCACGTTCGGCCCTGACGTGATGAAGTCGATCCGCAAAGTCACCGACAAGATTTTCGACGTGCATTTGATGATCTCGCCCGTCGATCCCTATCTGGAGGCTTTCGCAAAGGGCGGCGCTGACGTGATCACCGTTCACGCGGAGGCGGGGCCGCACCTGCATCGCTCGTTGCAGGCCATTCGCGCTTTGGGCAAACGGGCGGGCGTGTCGCTCAATCCGGCTACCCCTGAGAGCGTGCTCGAATATGTGCTGGATGATCTCGATCTGATTTTGGTGATGACCGTGAACCCGGGCTTTGGCGGGCAGAAATTCATTCCCTCCTGCCTCGAAAAAATCGCGCGTATTCGCGCCATGATCGGCGACCGCCCGATTGATCTGGAAGTAGACGGCGGGGTGACGGCTGACAATGCCGGCGCCATCGCAAAAGCGGGCGCTAATTGGCTGGTGGCCGGTTCAGCCGTCTTCAAGGGCGGGGCGGAGCATTACGAGGCCAACATTGACGCTATCCGCAGCGCGGCTTTGATCGCGCGCGGCGAGATCGTCTAAAGCTTCAGACTTTGGACCGCGAGCGACCCAAATCGCTTTAGTAACGTGCAAAAATCGCGCGATAATCGCCGCCGAAGCGGTAATTGACGCCGACCCTGGCTTCCAGCGCATTGATGATGCGGTCGTTGTTCGTCCACAAGCGATGGAAGCTGTACTCGCCGAACGCTGACCATTTGTCAGATAGTTTATGTTCAAGGCCGAGGCCTAGACCGAAGCCAATTCCTGCTTTGTGTGGATTGGATGCGGTCGTATCGACCTTTATGTCGAGATAGGAGAGCCCGCCAAGGCCATAGACCAGCGTTTTGGGCGCCACGGCATAGCCCAGCCGCGCGTAGGCGCCGAGTTTGAACGGCGTCGAGACGTTGTAATTGGGTACGGATCCATTGGCGAAGCTCGCATCGGCGTTCACCATCACGCCTGCTACGACATCGCCAAATTGTTGATCATAGCCCGCACGCGCGCCGATTTCGAAGCCGCGAACCTTCGGGTTTTCAGTCTGAAGCGCAAGGTAACCTAATGCGCCGCCGATGTAGAAGCCGTTCCATTGCGCAGCCGGTGCTGGATTGAGCATGGAAGGCTGGTAAGGCGCAGGCGCCAGCTGCTGATTGCGATGCGGCAGGTCAGATGCGAACGCAGAACCCGCAAGCAAAATGAACGCGCCGGCTGCAAATTGCGCTTTCATCTGATGTTCCTTTGTTTTGGCATTTAATCCAGCGCCAAAAAATGGGCGCATGTCTGATCGAGTGAAGGCTGATCGGGCAGGGCCGATTCTGCGTTCATTTTGCATTGTGGCGCTTAATGTTTAGTTAAGCTGAAGATTTAGGGATCAGCTCCTGGTTGTGCGGCATAAAAAAAGTCCGGCGATTGCGCGCCGGACTTTCTGGAAAGGTCAGCTCTCGCCGAATGCGGCGAGAGAGTTCAAATCAATAGCGAGCCATAACCGGGCTTGCCGCGCCGCCGAAGCGGTACGAAAGACCAACGCGCACAGTCTGGTCGGTGGTGTCGAATTTGGTGGTATCAAACTTCGACGTTCCGAAATCAGTATAGCGGTATTCCACACGAGCCGACCAATTCTGGGTGAACGCATGTTCAAGGCCA
The DNA here is from genome assembly GCA_947476075.1 of Beijerinckiaceae bacterium. Lineage (GTDB taxonomy): Bacteria > Pseudomonadota > Alphaproteobacteria > Rhizobiales > Beijerinckiaceae > Terripilifer. The sequence continues at coordinate 500 of CANJPM010000205.1, read as the reverse complement.
GCGCCTGCGGTCCAGCCGTATTCGGTGCTTGAACGCTTGAAGGTGTCTCCTTCGAATACGGACTCCTTTTTTAGCTCCGCGCCAGCCAGACCGCCGGTAACGTAAAGCAGTGTGCGATCGAAGGCGTAGCCAGCGCGCAGGCGCAGCGAGCCGCGGGGGCCGATCTTGCTGCTCACCGTCGCGTCGTTAAGCGTCTTCTTCTCGCGCTGATTGGAATATTCTAAATCGCCTTCAACGCCGTAAACGAGCGCGCCTGACTGCCAGTTATAACCAGCGTGAACGCCGCCAAGAACACCGTTGGGAGAGAAAGAGCCCGTCTCACCGTCATCAGCCCACTTGTCCTTGCCCCAGCCGTAGCCGGCCTGCGCGCCGACGTAGAAGCCGGACCACGTGAAGATGGGGGCGGCGTAAATCGGCGCCGGAGCGACGGCGGCGGAACGGCGAGGAAGGTCGGCGGCCAGAGCCGGGGCGGCGATTAGCGCGAGTGCGCCGGCGAGAAT
>CANJPM010000204.1 GCA_947476075.1 Beijerinckiaceae bacterium | reverse complement strand
TATCGCCCTGGGGCGCATGAAGGACGTAATGGACGCCCTTCATGGCGGCGCAAATGCGCATGGCGCCAATGTGGGGCGGGCCTTCGTAAGTCCAGAGGGTGAGCTGCATCTCAGACCTCCAGCAATTGGCGGCGCACAAGCGGGCGCGCAAAAAGCTCGGCGAGATCGGACGCCTGCTCATAGCCCTGCACGGGCGTGAACACGAGTTCGATCGACCATTTGGTCGTGAAGCCTTCAGCCTCAAGCGGATTGGCGAGGCCAAGGCCGCAAACGGTGAGATCCGGAGCCGCCTTCCGGCAACGATCTAGCTGTAGATCGACGTCCTGCCCCTCGACGATCAAAACGTCCTGCGGCAGAGCGGCAAGTTCGTCCGCCAGATGACGGCGATGCAGATAGGGCACGCCGATTTCCAATATCGTCATGCCCAGTTCGCGTGACAGAAAGCGCGCCATCGGCGCTTCCAGTTGCGAATCCGGGAAAAAGAAAATCGACTTGCCGGAAAGCTGTTCGCGCCGGCGCTCCAGGCTTTTCTCTGCGCGGGCGCGCGGGATCGCAACGGCTGCTTCAAAGCGCTCGCTGGTGATTCCAAACGCATCGGCAGCGGCTTTCAGCCATCCGGTCGTCCCCTCCGCGCCAAGCGGGAAGAGCGCGAGAAGATGCTGCGCATCAAGCGCTTCGAGCGCGCGCGCGGTGTCTGCCAGAAACGGCTGGGCCAAAAGAAAGCGCGTATTGGGGCCGATGGCGGGCATGTCTGCGGCATGCCGCGCGGGCAGAAAGTCGACGCGCTCAATGCCCATTTGCGCAAACATGCGACGAAACTGATCCTCCACCGCATCCGCCAGCGCGCCCACAACCAGCAACGAGGCTGGTTGATCTGCGCCAGCGCGCGGCGATTGCGGAACAAGCGCCGCAAGGCAGGCGTCTTCGCCCTGCGTAAACGTGGTCTCGATGCCGCTGCCCGAATAGGACAACACGCGCACGCGCGGCAGCATCACTTGCGAAAGTCGCTGGGCGGCGAGTGAAAGATCAAGCTTGATGACTTCCGACGGGCACGAGCCGACGAGGAACAAGAGTTTGATGTCGGGCCGGCGCTCGATGAGGCGCGTCACCACGCGGTCGAGTTCGTCGTTCATGTCGGCAAGGCCCGCAAGATCACGCTCGTCGATGATGGCGGTGGCGAAGCGCGGCTCGGCGAAAATCATCACGCCCGCAGCCGACTGGATCAGATGGGCGCAGGTGCGCGAGCCAACCACGAGGAAGAACGCGTCCTGAATTTTACGATGCAGCCAGACGATGCCAGTGAGGCCGCAAAACACCTCGCGCTGGCCGCGCTCCTGCACGATCTTTAGCTCGGGAGGGGAGGCGCAGGAGGCGAGGCTGGCGCTCATCGTGCGCCCTCCGGCAAGCCGTGCGCGCTTTCAAGGCGGGCGGCGCGAAGCTTGAGAACAAACTGTCCGGCGTTGACGACATAGGAGGCGTAAGCCGCCAGCGCCATAAGCATTTGCTGGCGCTGCGTCAGTCCATCCGTGAACAGCGCGACCAGATAGGCGGTGTGGAGCGCCAGCACGAGCATGCTGACCACATCCTCCCAGAAAAAGGCGGGGGCGAAAAGATAGCGGCCAAACACCTCCCGCTCCCAGATCGCGCCCGTCACCATGATGAGGTAGAGCGTCAAGGTCTTGATAATGATGGAGATGCTGGCGGCGTAAAAGCCTTCGCCATTGACGAGGAAGCGCAGCACGAGGGCGAGGCTGACCAGAAAAACGAGAAATTGCAGCGGCGCCAGAACACCTTGCACAAGGGTCCAGACCGATCCGTCGCGGCGGGCGCGCTCTTCTGCTGTGTAAAGTCCGGTCCGGGACGTGCGCGGCAACTCGGCCATGTTCCCCCCTCTATGGCATTTTCTAGAGACTAGTTCACAGCAACATGAGTGTCAATTTAATTTGACGTCGATTATTTCTTACACTACAAGTTTGACATGTATTGCACGGATAGCGCTCCGGTGCTTAGATGGAATGAGGTTCTCCGTTTACGGGAAGCAGACAGGCGGTGGTCGCCTTGCAGCTTGATCCCCGGGCGGTGGGCGTCAAGTTCGGACCAAAAAGGAACCGGGCATAAGGGGGGGATGGCCTATGGCGCATCTCGATAAGAACGCGCAGGGTATTTACTCCGGCGATTCAGGCGAAGGCGGCCTCAGCAATTCATTTCTCGGCGAAATGCGGGATATGAGCTTTGCTATACCCCCAAATCCAGCCAATACTACGCTGGCGGGTATCATCGAAGGTGAAATCATCCCGAGGCTGCTCCTCGTCAACAAAGCACGGGTGCTTAACGCCTCCCCTAATTCCGTCACCAAACGGGAAACAATTTCGGCTGAAGACGTGGAAGCGTTTTGCGAAATCGTACGCTCCCGGCAGATCGACGAGATTGACGCCTTCGTGTCCTCCATTTGCGCCAGAGGCGTAGACACGGACAGCGTAATGCTGAACCTGCTGGCGCCCACCGCGCGCCTGCTTGGGCAGATGTGGGACCGCGACGAGGCCGATTTCGCGACCGTCGCCGTCAGCCTGTGCCGCTTGCAGCAGGCCTTACGCAAGATCGCGGGCCAGCATGGACAATCGGCCCGTCCTGTGAAGCGTCTACACCGAATCCTGCTGGCGACATCCCCGGGCGACCAGCACAATTTTGGACTGTTGATCGTCGATGAGTTCCTGCATCGCGCAGGCTGGGACGTGTGTTCTTTGCCAGCAGCAACGGGGGCCGACATCGAACGCAGGGTCAAACGCGAAACTTTCGAAATCGCTGGACTTTCTTTAAGTCAGGAGGCATTGCTTCCAGACATTGAAACATTGATCGCTAATATTCGGCGCTCGTCGCTAAACCCGAATATTGCGATCATGGTTGGAGGTTGCGTTTTCGCCGAACGCCCGGATCTCGTCGCCAAGGTTGGAGCCGACGCTCTGGCTCTGGACGGCAGGGACGCTGTGGTGCAAGCAGAAAAGCTTGTGGTCGCCCTACAAGATTCGACAGGGCTGAAAGCTAACGAGAAGTCCATATGATTCATCCGGGCCATTTCCATTGCGTCACGCACTCCTGCTTTGTTGCGGGGGAAATCTCTTGACCCAATTTTACGCGCCCGAAAAATCTATCGGCGCAATTGATGCAAACAGCGCCGCGCGTTTGCTGGTCGCGGCATCCGACATCACCCTCGTTCTTGACGACAAGGGCGTCATCCGCGATTTTGCGGTTGGCGGCGAAAGCTTCACGAAGGACCGCGAATGGCTCGGCCAGAAATGGATCGAGACGGTCACGGTCGAAAGCCGCGCCAAGGTCGAGGACATGCTGCGCGAGGCGCAAAATAACTCGATCGCGCGCTCGCGGGAGATCAATCATCGCCTGAGCAGCGGGCAGGACTTGCCTATCCGCTATTCGGCGTTCCAGATCGGCAAGAGCGGACGTGTGCTCGCGCTTGGCCGCGATCTGCGGATGATCAGCCTGCTCCAGCAGCGCCTTATGGAGGCGCAGCGCACCACGGAGCATGAATTCCTGCGTCTGCGCAGCGCCGAAACCCGCTACCGCATTCTGTTCCAGATGTCTGAAGAAGCGGTCATCATCGTTGATGCGCACTCACTCAGAACAGTGGACGCAAACCCGGCCGCCGCCGCGCTGATCGAGACCACCTCCGGCAAGCTGGTCGGGCGCCCCTTGAGCGACATTTTTGATGTCTCGGCGCGCGTTACGATGGAGGGGCAGCTTGAAAGCATCCGCACCATCGGGCGCATCGAAGCCGTGCGGGGCCGTCTTGCAAGTCAGCGTGAATGCTGGATGTCCGCCTCCTTCTTCCGCCATGACGACGGCGCGCAAATTCTCATCCGCCTGACGCCTGTGCTCGATAGCGCCGCGACACGGATTCCGGCTGTGAAAACGCAGGTTCTGCGCGTGATCGAGAGTCTGCCGGACGCCTTTCTGGTGGTCGATCAGGATCGCAAGGTTCTGGATGCAAACACCTCTTTCCTTGAGATCGCCGAGCTTTCCTCGCTGTCGCAAGCACGCGGCCAGCCGCTTGATCGTTGGCTGGGGCGCTCAAACGTTGACGTGAACGTGCTGTTCTCGAACCTGCGCGATCATGGCTCGGTGCGCGATTTCACAACCATCATTCATACCGATTACGGCGCCACCGAAGAGGTTGAAGTCTCCGGCGTCGCGGTGCCGGGCGACAACCCATGCTATGGCCTGGTGATCCATTCCGTCGCGCGGCGCGGTCGCCAAAGCCAACCGCAGGCGGAAGACCAGGCCCGCAGCGCCGAGCAATTGGCGGAGCTGGTCGGTCGCGTGCCCTTGAAACAGCTGGTGCGCGAGACGGTCGAAATCACCGAGCGCATGTGTATCGAGGCTTCCTTGCGCCTCACCGGCGACAATCGCGCCGCCGCCGCACAGATGCTCGGTCTCAGCCGCCAGAGCCTCTACGACAAACTGCGCCGTTATGATCTGGGCGACCTGCCGCAGGACGATTCAAACTGACACAGGCTTGCGATTCGAAACAACGATTCGGACAAGCGTCGTTTTTACCTTACATTTTTTAGTGTCAAACTTTCTGGACAGACAGGAACTGCGCGTCTAGTCTGCCATGCATGTCCTATGCAGCGCCCGCTTATCCCGCGCCCTCAGTCATCCTTGAGCTGCTGAAGCCAATCACATGGTTTGCGCCGATGTGGGCGTTCATGTGCGGGCTTGTGTCGACGGGCGCGCCCTTACTGGACCGGTGGCCGCTTGTGATTGGCGGCATTGTGCTTGCTGGCCCGCTGGTGTGCGGCACAAGTCAGGCCGTCAACGATTGGTATGACCGCCATGTTGACGCCATCAACGAACCGCTGCGCCCTATTCCATCTGGCCGCATGCCGGGCGAATGGGGTTTTTACGTCGCTTGTTTTTTCACCTCGCTTTCGCTGCTGGTCGCGGCGCTGCTAGGCGCCGCCGTACTTGGTGCGGCTGTCGTTGGTCTCGCGCTGGCATGGGCCTACAGCGCGCCGCCGTTGCGGTTAAAGGCCAACGGCTGGTGGGGCAATAGCGCAGTTGGCCTTTGCTACGAGGGCCTGCCGTGGTTTACAGGCGCGGCGGTCGTCAGCGGCGCTTTTCCTGACTGGCGCATCGTGACGCTGGCTTTGCTCTATAGCATCGGGGCCCATGGCATCATGACGCTGAACGATTTCAAATCCGTTGAGGGCGATCTCAAATCAGGCATCGCCTCCCTGCCCGCGCAATTGGGCGTTGGTCGCGCAGCGCGCCTCGCCTGCATCGTCATGGCCGCACCTCAATTTCTCGTTGTCGGGCTGCTTGTTCAATGGGGCCAGCCTGTTCATGCGATCATCGTGGCGGCGCTTCTGCTGGCACAAGGCGTGTTGATGAAGCGCCTGCTCGACGATCCGCGCGGGCGCGCCGCCTGGTACAACGCCACCGGCACAAGCCTTTATGTGCTTGGCATGCTGGCCTCCGCCTTTGCGCTGCGCGGTCTTTTGGGTGCAGGCTCATGATCCCCGCCTTGAGCTGGTTTGCGATTGTTCGCATCGGGCTTGTACAAACAGCCATCGGCGCCATCGTCGTGCTCACCACGTCTACGCTCAATCGCGTAATGGTGGTCGAGATCGGCCTGCCCGCTCTTGTGCCCGGCCTGCTGGTGACGCTGCATTACGCCGTGCAGGTGCTACGCCCGCGCTGGGGCCATGGTTCTGACGGCGGACGACGCCGCACGCCCTGGATCATCGCGGGCATGGGCATGCTGGCGACAGGGGGCGCGTTGGCGGCTGTGGCGACCGTTCTGATGGAGAACAATCTACCGATGGGGCTGGCGCTGGGCGCGTTCGCCTTCCTGCTGATTGGAATTGGCGTCGGCGCCGCAGGCACTTCTCTCCTGACGCTGCTGGCAGAACGCGTCGATCCCGCGCGCCGCGCGCCCGCCGCCACCATCGTGTGGACGATGATGATTATGGGTTTCGCCGTCACCGCAATCAGTGCGGGCAAGGCGCTGGAGCCGTTCTCGTCGCAGCGCCTTATCATGGTGACGAGCGTGGTGTCGATCATCGCGTTCATCGTCGCGTGCATCGCCATTACGGGCGTTGAAAAAATTCCTTCTCTGGCGAGAGGCGAGCGCGCGCAGGCGGTCCCGTTCCGGCAAGCGTTTATTGAGGTGTGGAGCGAGGCGCCCACGCGGCGCTTTACGATTTTCATCTTCGTGTCGATGCTCGCCTATAATGCGCAAGACCTTATTCTGGAGCCGTTCGCGGGCATCGTCTTTGGCATGACGCCTGGCCAGTCGACGCAATTGGGCGGCCTGCAACATGCAGGCGTGCTGGCGGGCATGATCCTTTGCGCTGTCGCAGGCAATCTGGCGGGCAAGGCGGAAACCGCTGTGCTGCAGCGCTTTATGGTGTGGGGCTGCGTCGCGTCGGGGCTCGCCATGCTTGGCGTCGCGATGGGCGGAATCATCGGGCCGACATGGCCGATCAAGCCTGCAGTGTTTGCGCTGGGCGTCGCCAATGGCGCGTTCTCAATTGCCGCGATAGGCACGATGATGGCCATGGCGCGCACCGGCAAACCGGGCCGTGAGGGCGTGCGCATGGGCCTTTGGGGAGCCTCGCAAGCCATTGCGTTCGCGCTCGGCGGGCTGCTGGGGACGCTGGCGGTGGATGTCGCGCGCATCGCTTTTGGATCGCCTGTGCCAGCTTATACGCTCGTCTTCATGGGCGAGGCGGCGATGTTCATCCTTGCCGCGATTCTGGCCGCAGCTGTTGCGCGGCGGCAAAACCAGTCTTCGCGCGAAATGCAATTGCCTGAATTTAACAAGACCATGGAGCGTGCCAAATGAACGCTGTTCAAGACAATTCCGTTGAGCAATTCGACGCTATCGTGATCGGAGGCGGGCCTGCGGGCGCCATCGCCGCGCAGGATCTGGCGAAAGCTGGTCGCAAGGTGATGCTGCTCGACAAAGCGGGCCGCATCAAACCCAGCGGCCGCGCGATCCCGCCGCGCCTGATCCGCGAATTTGATATTACAAACGATATTTTATGCGCAAAGATCCGCTCGGCGCGCAT
>CANJPM010000203.1 GCA_947476075.1 Beijerinckiaceae bacterium | reverse complement strand
CAAGACAGATTGGGTCTTGAACCAGCGTTCATCTGGGGAATGTTGGTCAAATGCTTGCGACGTATTCGTAGAGCGCAAGCCCGCGCGGCGTCTTCGGCCGAAGCGCATGGTCGTATACGTCGACGAAGCCCGAAGATGTCGCCGTAGTTGTTCGTGGCTACCGTAGTAATAGCCTTTGACAGTCGCTTCTTTGATTTTGCGTTTCATGCGCTCCACTTGGCCATTGGTCCATGGTTAGTTGGGCTTGGTCAGGTGGTGTCCGATGTCGTTCCCGCGGTAGATCTGATCGAAGCGGAGAACCCTTTAGTAGGCCTTTGGCGCTTGAGGTTATAGGGCTCGTCGTGATTCCTTCTTCATGACGACGAGAGGAAATACTATCTAAGATTACTACTCCAGATCTGAGACAAAGGTGCTGACAGGGTAAAGCATCGAAGGTAGCTCTTAAAACTGCCAACTGCTCAAGCGGCTCCTTCGAAGTGATAATAATGAGAAGCCCAAGGCCCTGCCCGCAAGGACTGCTGTCTGAGTTCGGGCTGGTCAACCCGATGATGGCGGCTTCCCGTTTGCAACCACATCTTTCGCTGCCCGATAGGCAAATACGAGGTGTGGACCCAAGGTTATTCCTGGCCCCGGATATGTCCCCCTCATGATTGAGCTCATATCGTTTCCAGAGGCGTAGAGACCTTTAATAACCCCACCATCAGACTTAACAACGCGCGCGTTGATGTCTGTCGTCAGTCCGACGCTTGTTCCAATTGGACTCGGAAACACCTGCACAGCGAAGAACGGCGGCGTGACAATCATACCCAGGCATGGGTTTGGTCGGTGATCCTTGTCGCCGTTGAAACGATTGTAGAATGTACTTCCTTTTCCGAAGTCGAGGTCTGTACCAGTCTTCGCAAATTCATTGTGCCTTACGATAGTGGACAAAAAGGCCACGTCATTGATCGCCAACTTCTTCGAGAGATGGTCGATGCTGTCCTCAGAAATGAGATATCCGCGTTTTATGTAATAGCGCAGCCGTTGCCAAACCGGATTGATCATGCCAACGCCGTAGTTCCAGATGAACGTTCGGTCGCATACGAGGTAGAACCGCGCATCTCTTCGTTGGTCAAGAACTTTGCGCATCGCGTCGGATACATCATGATACGATGCGGATTCGTTGACGAACCGCACTCCCTCGTCAGTCACGCAAATCATCCCGGGCTTTGCCCGATCCCTGATATGGGGATAGATTGTCCTGTCCGTTTTGCCTCGCTGGAGCACGGATATTGGCATCCAGAATGCACCGCTGCGATGGTCGTTGCTGACGGCAGCGCCGATTTCCTTCGCGGCGCGCACACCGTCGCCAAGGTCCATGGGAAATGAGGCCGCGTACAACACGCAATTTCCGGTCGACTCTTTCATCATGGCGAGATTCGAGCTAAATCCGCCGGTCGCAAGGACAACGCCATTGCGGGCGTCAATACGCCGCTCGCTTTCAGCTTGCGTTACAATCGCTCCGACGACTTTATCATTCTGCACGACGAGTGTCTGTAGCGAGCAATCGAACTCAAACGCACAACCCCTCTTTCGAAGCGCATCGACAAGCCCCGCCACAAGCGCGTTGCCTAGATAAAGCCGCGTACCGCGGCAATAGCGCAGGCGGTCGATGAGATAGCGAGCGACGAGCCGCATTGCCGTCATCAACGAACCAATCGAGCGCCAGGGGCGAACGAGCGCGGGTATCTCGCTGCGACCGACCATCATTCCGCGTAGGATCATATATTCCCTGATGGGCGGGCGAATTCGTGAAAAAAATGCTCCGAGCAACCGCCCATCGAAGGGCTGCGGCGTCAAGGCGCGCCCAGACAGTGCGGCTCCGGGTATATCCGTGTGATAGTCGGGATACGGTTCATTCAATGTGAAGCGCAAGTGCGTGCGCTCTTCGAGAAAGCGAATTGTATCCGGCGCGGCGTCCAGAAAAGCCTCTCGCAGTAACTCGTCGCAATCTCCAATTTCGTTCTTAAGGTAAGTACGCACCTGCTCAAGTTCTTCGCGCTTCTCAACGAAGGATCTCGCATCGCTTCCTGGAACCCAGAGTGTTCCTCCCGATGTCGCGGTCGTGCCCCCAAGTTGATCCGTCCGCTCGCAGACGCAGACTTTTAGTCCGGCGTCCGCTGCGACAAGCGCAGCCATTAATCCGCCCGCGCCACTGCCGAAGACGAGCAAGTCAAAGACCTCGCCCTGTGATGTATGTGACATTGCGATGCGATCAGGTCATGAAGCGCCCACCATTTGCATTGACAGTGATGCCGCTCACGTATGAAGCGTCATCCGAAGCTAGAAACAAAATGACAGCTGCAAGCTCGTCGGGCTTCGCCGCGCGGCCCAATGGAATAAGCGCCATCTTCTTCGCATGCACCTCAGGTGTGAGGCCACTATAGCGGGGCGCAATGCGCTCCGTAAGTGTCGTTCCCGGTGCCACGGCGTTGACCCGGATGTTATGTTTGCCTTCCTCAAACGCAAGTTTGTGCGTGAAACCCACGATAGCCGCCTTAGCAGCGTGATAGTTGAGGTGAGCATTTTCCGATATCTGCGTACCCGCAATCGAAGACATGTTCACGATGGCGCCGCCGCCCTTAGCTCGCATGCTCCGGATCACTTCTCGTGAAAGAAGGAATGCGCTCGTCACGTTGACAGAGAATGCATGATCCCATTGTTGAAGGCTCAGATCTTCCAGTGGGGCTGCGATCATACTGAAGCCGACATTGTTAATCAAAATATCAGGCGCGCCCATTACATCCATGGATTGCTTGACGACGCTTTTGACAACACTTTCGTTGGTCACGTCGCCTTGAATATAAAGCAGCCTCGCGCCACTCGCCTCAGCCTCCTTTTTGAGACTGGTCGCCCATTCACCATCCGCTGGCTCGGTTTCCAGAATAGTTGCGCTGCCACCTTCACGCAGGAAGCGCAGTGCGGTCGCTCTGCCGATCCCCTTTGCGCCGCCAGTGATAATCGCAGCTTTCTGATCGAAGCGTCCCTTGCAAAAATTGACCATAAATAATGCCTCTTATGCAGCTTTGTTGAGAAGGGCATGGGCGCCGTCAAATGCCATCTGAGCGCGCTCCATCGCGCTCTTGATGGTTTCAAGTCGCGCATTTGAGACCTCCACGCAGAGTGGCAGATTCCGCGGGAGGTTTTTGATGATCGACATAAGGTCTAGTCCTCCTTCGCCGGGGATCATCCGATAGGCGCGGGAATCTTCGGTAAGATCATCGAGGCTTGTTGGCCGTTCGCTGCGAGCGTCTGTTAGGTGAATGTAATTCAACCGATTTCGCGGTATGTTTTTTAACAGTTCCGGCGCCGCACCGGTGCGATCAAAATGTATAGTGTCGACCATGACGCCAAGATTTTCTCGGCCGACCTCCTCAATAATCCGCAATGCGACGGGGAGCGTGGGCACCGAAGGCGTAAAGAGCATGAACTCCAGATCTGCCGTTAGCGCGTATTTTCCCGCCAGATCGCAAAATGCTTCTAGGTTATCCTTGAATCGCGCCATGTCAGCATCGCCGCATGTCACAAGCACGCTCTTCGCCCCAAGAGTTGCAGCCACTTCAAACATTGGTTCGAAGTCTCCAATTCGTGTCGTAGGAATCAGCTTGCAGACATCGACGTCAAAGACATTCACGCCGGTCTCGCGCATGAGGCGCAGCGTTTCCGCAAGCATCGACTTGTCCTTGTTCAGCGCGTAGCTTAACGCTCCCGGACGCGAAGCCAGTAGCCGTAGTCCGACTTGCTTGAAGCCTACCTTGCTGGCGATCTTGATGACTTCGGGAGGTGGCTGATCGAGGACAGTCAGGTGCCCTAGGATTAGGGGATTTACGCTCATCACATCTCCGGGTCCCTGAATTGGGAGGCTGATTACTTCGGAATCGAATTGATGATCGCGGCGAGGCGCTGCGAGACCGACTTTGGGGTTGCCAAAATGTCGTTGATTACCGATTCAAGTTCGGCTCCCGTTGAAGACTCGATGTCGAGGCTCAACCGCTTTGCTTCGCTTAAGAAGCGTGAGTCCTTCATCGTTGCATCGAATCCGCTACGAAGGATTTGAACACGATCCTTGGGTGTATCTGGTGTTGTGAAGAAGGGTCGCCCCACCGTGGATGGGGCAGAGAGGAGCTTCAGTACGTCTCGATCTTCGCTGTTTTTGGCAAGATCGATCAACAATGGAACGTCAGGAAGATCGCTCGCCTTTTTCAAAGCGACTTGCGTGATGAAATTGATTTTCTTCTCAGATATCCACGCCGGAAGTGTTGCCTTCCAGGAGCCCCAAGGCTTGCTGGCCTGGCCTTCAATTTCTCCTCTTTCCTGGGCGAGATTCATCTCGTTCGCCCCGGGGTAGCCAAAGACGATTTTGAATTTTGTTCCAATTAGCTGGTTCATCGTTAACGGGATGATTGAAGTCGTATTCGGACCAGTTGAACCTATAATCGTTTCCCGCTGCCGAGCGTCTTCCACTGTCTTGATGCCGGTAGAGGCGGAAACAGCCACCATGTTCGAGTCTGAGGCAGCGTTGCCGATATAATTGAAACGCCGCAGATCGAACCGAATAGTGGGGTCGTCAACCGCCTGTTGAAGAACCAGCGATTGATCGACCAGGCCGATTGATAGTCCATCCTTCGCCGCTGCCGCATACATGTGTGCTGCTGCCGTACGACTTCCACCGCCGGGCATGTTGCGTGGAACTACGTTCGGATTGCCGGGAATGTGTTTGCCAATGTGGCGCGCAACGGTGCGGCCATAGGTGTCATAGCCACCACCCGCCGTGTATCCGATAATGATCTCGACGGTTTTGCCCTTGTAGAACGGCTCGGCACCTTGGCCGAAAGATTGCTTGCAGGGGAACATCATAAGTGTTCCCACGATTGCAAAGACAGCGGGGTGGTTGTAGGCCCAGTGAGCGCTGCTCATGACGTCCTCCCGTTTTTATTTAGTGGGCATCGGACGCCGAGTGGGCTCTATAATCAATTGATTTTATCGGAAGAGTATTTATTATATTTTGTTATGAATGTGACATTGAAGCAGGTACGCGCATTTCTCGCCGTCGCGCAGCACGGGAGCTTCACCCGCGCCGCACAGGTTCTTCATATGTCGCAGCCAGCCTTGACAGTACAAATTCGTGAGTTGGAGAGATGTATTGGCTTCTCACTTTTTGATCGAACGACGCGTAGCATCCATCTTACGACATCCGGACGCGAACTTGCTGAGAGCTTCCGCCAGGTTGTCAGTAATTTTGACGACGTGCTTGCGTATGCAAGCACGCTCGTAAGGAAGGAGAGGGCGCTCCTAAAGGTCGCCTGCATCCCCTCGCTAGCCGGAACCGTGTTGGCCGAAGTGATCGCGGCGCACCGAATAACAAATCCTGACATTGAAGTGAAGGTTCGCGACCTTGGCTGGTCTGCTGTTCAGCAGGCTGTCCGCGCTGGCGAGGTGTGTATTGGCATTGGTGCTGCCGAAAGCAGCAGTTCGGATTTAGTCACAACGCCATTGATGGAGGATAAGCTTCATGTCGTATTTCCACCCGGCCACCCTTTGCAGAATCTGCCAGAAGTAACTCTGGAGACTGTTTCACGATACGCGCTGATCTTGACGAACGCGAGTTCGAGTGTGCGAAATACAATCGAATTTCATTTCAAGCACCGAGGCCTCATAATGTTGCTTGCTCATGATGTCGCGCAGTTCTCGAGCGCTATTGGCTTGGTGAGGGCCGGCATCGGCATCACTATCCTTCCTACAACGGCCGTGGAGCTTAGCGCTTGCGACGATCTTGGCTCCCGGGAGATTGTTGATACAACCAGGAAGATCATCCTATTGACATCGCCGCACGTGCCGATGTCGAACGCTTGCGCGGAGTTTGCCGACTTGCTGTCAAACGCATTCAGTGATCTGCAGGACCGAATGATGAAAGCAAGAGACAAATTAGTTACAACTTCACCTTCTGCAGACACTGGAATCCAGCCTGCCAACATCTAAGACTCTTTTGGTTTGTCTGACAGGACAGTCTGGCGTCAGAATTGAAACTGTTATGCCTGTTCAGCCCTTGTAGTCAGGGGATGTCTCAACCTGCTGAAGATCGGATGCCAGATATTCCTGAATCGGAACGTTGATGAAAGCGGCCCATTTGGAAGGCTTTGTTGGATCGAGATTGAAGTGCTGATGTTCCACGCCGCCGGGTCGCATTGGAAGCAGCACGAGGTCGCCTTTTTCCCAATCCCAACGCTCTCCATCGACGATCGAATAGCCCGTGCCTTCGAGCACGTAGATCAGCAGCCCGCCCTGATGCCGATGGCGGCCAGATTTGGTGCCTATCTCGTGCGTGAAGACGCGCCATTGCTGTAACGGCGTGTCTTTCATCGAAACCGGGTCCATGAAGAACTGCAACTTCCCCTGTCGCGACATGAACACTTCGCGGTCGGCCTTGTGGATTACGACCGGGCCCTTGGCGTTGCGCTCGGCGAGCTCCCGCCGCTGCTTCATCACGCTCTCATAGGCGTTTTCTTGTATCGGCGGGCGCTCCCGCTCGCGAACGCGTTCACCTTCAACCATTCTGTTTCACTCCCTCGGAATTTACGTTTCGCTGCGCTTGCAGGGCTTCCAGCAGATGCGCAATGGTGGGCGGCGCAACGCTCATGAAGCCCGTGGCCTTGAGGGCCATGCGTTTCGCGACGTCACAGATGTATCGCAGCTCGGCACCCGACAGCCCGTCGCTTAACGGGACGATGTGATCGACGATCGCCTCAAGATCACGAGCGTCTGCAAATCTGGATTGGCGAAGACCGATGCGCACGATTGCCGCGCGTCCAGCCTCATCCGGCAAGCCCACGTGGATGTGCACGCCGAACCGGCCGGGGCGGATAATAGACGGATCGATCAGTTCTATGCGATTTGTTGCCCCGATAACGGCGACGCCCGTCAATTGTTCGACACCATCAAGTTCCGCCAGGAGTTGACTGACGACGCGCTCGGTCGTCATTGCGCCAGTGTGAACACCCCTAATGGGCGCGATGGCTTCCAGTTGATCGAAGAAGATAATCGCGGGAGCTACCTGGCGGGCGATTCGAAAGATCTCGCGAACGCCCTCTTCCGATTCCCCAAGCCATTTGTTGAAGAGTTCCGGTCCATCGACCGAAATGAAGTTAACGCCGCATTCGTTAGCAATTGCTT
>CANJPM010000202.1 GCA_947476075.1 Beijerinckiaceae bacterium | reverse complement strand
TTCGCCAATCAGACGCGCTGCTATGTCTGTCGCCGAGCCAGGTCCAAACGGCAGGATGAAACGGACTGCGCGTTCAGGGTAAGCTTGCTGTGCCTGCGCATTTGATGCGATGCAAAAGCTCGCAAGAATTAATGCGGACAAAGACCTCAAAGCGGAACGCGTCATCTTAAGCCTCCCCGAACAAGTTCTAGTCGTTCTGTTGTAAATAATTTTTGTGAGCTTTGTATGTCCACGCTGGAGAGTCAATCACGGCTTCGGAAGAAACTGGTCGCGCAATAGGGGGGTCACTCATCTGCTTCTTGCATCTGCTCGCCCCCATCCGCAGAGTGTAACAATTGATTGACCCGGATGGCGTGGCGGCGCAAACTATTTGAAATAATTTCCGGTCGGGGGGCGTATGCAAAACTTCATAATTAAAGGAATCACTTTTGCGGTGCTTTTGTCTGCTTCCGGGATAGCAGCCCGTGCAGATGAAATGACGCAATTCTATTCAGGTAAAACACTAAGTTTCATTGTAGCGTCCGGCCCCGGCGGCGGATACGATCTCTATGCCAGATTGCTGCTGCGCCATTATCCAAAATACTTACCGGGAAATCCTGGCGTCGCGATTCAATATGTACCGGGCGGTGGCGGTATCGTCGCGGCGAACAATATCGCGGGTCTGGCGCGTCGCGATGGAACGGCCATCGGTTTGCTGGCTTCCAGCACGTTTGTTCTTGCTGCGGTAGGGGATTCCCAGACGAAGTTTGAAAACCTGAAATTCACTTTCGTTGGAAATATGAACGAAGAAGTTGACACATGTTCAGCCTGGCACACGTCCGGGTTCAGTTCGATTGATGACATCAAACAGCGCGAAGCCATCTTCGGGACAGCTGGCGTTGGCTCTAACTCACATACCTTCCCACTTGCAATGAATGAATTGTTGGGAACAAAGTTCAAGCTTATACCCGGATACCAAGGCGGCGCCCAAGTTAGAACGACCGCGATGGAGCGCAAAGAGCTTGATGGATCTTGTGGGATCTTCGTGTCTACGCTCGGCGCGCAATTTCAGGGGCCGCTTGCCAACAATCAGTTAAAAGTCGTTCTGCAAATGGGCCTTTCGCGGCATCCGCTCTATAAGGATGTTCCGAACGCTCTCGAGCTTGCGCCGAATGCATCTGCTAGGTCGGTTCTTGAATTGTTGTTCTCGCAACTGGCGGTGGGGCGGCCGATCGTAGCGCCCCCTGATGTGCCCAAGGCGCAAGCTGAGACGCTGCAGCGAGCGTTCGATCAGACAATGTCTGATCCTCAGATGCAGGCTGACGCAGCGAAGTCAGGTGTTGAGTTGCGCTGGTTCGGCAGCGCACGCATGAAAGACGAAATGCAAAAGATGGAGAGCGCTCCAGCGTCAGTCAAAAGCGACGTCCGCCGTATCCTCAACGTCCAATAACATTAACCCCTCGGAGTCTTGAGCTATGTCTGCTGGCCGCTACCAGATGTACAATAACAACAGCTTCAAGCTCGGTCTTTTCGGAGCCAATTGCTCGTCGGGGCGCGCGATCAACAAGCTTCCCGAGCGTTGGCTTGCTGATTGGGACAGCTGCGCGACGATGGCCAAAATCGCGGATGACGCGGGAATCGATTTCATTCTCCCGATTGGACGCTGGAAGGGCTATGGAGGTCCGACTAACTTTCAGGGCTCGACCTATGAAACGGTGACATGGGCGACGGGGCTGCTGGCGCAGACGAAACGCATTACTATTTTTGGGACCGTTCATGCCCCCATGTTCAATCCTCTCGTCGCTGCAAAGCAGATGGTGACAGCCGATCATGTTGGGAAAGGTCGCTTTGCGCTCAACGTTGTCGTTGGCTGGAACGAGCCGGAATTCGATATGTTCGGAGAGCAGCAAAGACCGCACGAGACCCGCTATCAATATGCTGAGGAATGGATCTCTGCGATCAAGGAAATGTGGACCAATCCCGAGGCCTTCGATTTCAATGAGGACTTCCTTAACCTGAAAAGCGTGGTGTCGGAACCAAAGCCCTACAATGGTACCACGCCGTTCATCATGAACGCCGCGTCGTCCGACGTCGGGCGCGCTTTCGCGCTGCGCCATTGCCACGGCTTTTTCACAAGCTTTCGTGAATTCGACGTGCAGAAAGCGACCGGGGCAGTGAGTAGTATAAAAAAGGAAGCGCGAGATATCGGGCGTGAGATCGACGTCTACACGCAGGGGCATGTGGTGTGCCGTCCGACGCGCGAGGAGGCGCAGGAATATTTCCACTATTTCACGACTGAAGGCGCAGATTTTGAAGCCATCGAACAGATTTTACGTTTGAAAAACGTCACGCGTGAAAACACCCCGGACTTTGACGCTCGAGTGAAGGCTGTGCCGCTCACCAATATCGGATATCCTCTGATTGGGACGCCCGATGACGTTGCGGCCAAGTTGAAGTCTATTCATGACGCCGGGCTCTCGGGCATCGCGTTCTCCTTGGTCAACTACGTTAAGGAACTGCCGTTTCTCGCGCAGGAATTATTGCCGAGGCTCGCGCGGTTGGGGATGCGCGCATCCTGATAGGGACGCATGGTTGCTCGGCTTGTATTCGGGTCCGAAATTCCGGAGCCCGGGAGAATTTGGCTCCAGCTATACATGGATGAAGTCCAAAAAGTTTAATCTAGGCGCTTGGCCCCGCAGACGTGAAACACGCGCAATATGAGTTGAAGGATGCCCGGCCGCGTCGGAATCGTTATTTTAAATTTACATTAGTAGTAAAAGTACAGAAGATCAGCTTTCAGGGAATTGCTTGCGCTCGCGAATCAACAAGACTTCGATATAAGGAAAGCCTGTTCGTAAGGTGACGCGCCCGCATGCACATTTCGCCGAAAGACCTGTTGTTAATTTTTCTTGTGTTTGCGGCTTTATTTGCCTTGCTGGCGCATATTATGCGCCGGTTCTTCACTCGGCCCGCCAATACTGAAGAAATTCTCGTGGTCGGTGGCAGCTTTATTACAGGGCAGGAGGCGTTTCTTTCTACTTTCATAAGCGCGGTAATTGTAATTTCGGTTTTTGTTCACAATGGCATGAGTGATCGGGCAGGGCCGGGGTTGGCGGTCACGAAAATGCTCGAATGGCACGATGCAGCGGCCACCCCTTCGAGATCCATTGACCAATTGCGCAAGCTTGATGGGCTTGAATTGTCAAAGCGTCTGACGGATCTCGATTTGGCCACGAAACAACCGGCGCTTATGGAGCTTTTGTCCGAAGCTGCCCAACAAATTAGCTATAACCGCGACAGCGCACAATTGGCTTTCTCCAGAGCGTTTTCTATTACCTCCGTCATGGTAGGTGGGTTGATTATTATTGCTACATTGCAGATTTTCTTGTTGTCGTGGCATCTCACCGGACTCAGAATTTTAATGCCGATTATGCTGATTTGGGCAATATTGGCGTTCGGCTATCTCGCGGCCATTTTGGCCGAATCTGTCGAGTCGCCTTGTGAAGGTTCGATCTGCATGCCATTTCTGGATCGAAAATGATTATCACCTGGATCCAGTCACTCCCGCTTTGGCTTGGCTTTATAATAGTGGTTGGTTCTGGCGTATTGTTGTCCAGCGCCGGCACACTGATTGTAAATATGATTTTTACGCCAGAGGAATTGATTCAAAACAACGTCGTTGGCGGGTTCAAATTTGCATTTCTCGCCCAGATTGTCGCCAGCCTTTTGGCTTTTAGCCTTGTAGATTCCGCGTCGCGGTTCTCGTCCTTTCAGCAGCGCTGCGATCGTGAGCTGGCGGCAATCTCTCTACTCGAAAAGCTCGAAGTGGCATTGCCGTCTTCAACGACCAGACTTAGATCCGCCCGGCGTGATTATCTTCGCTCAGTGGTGGACAAGGAGTGGAGCGCGATGAAGGTAGGCCAGCAATCACCTGAGGCGGAGGCGAACCTCGGGAAATGGTTCATGCTTGCAATCTCCATTGAACCAAGAAGCGAACGCGAAAAGCTGGTGCTTTCGCAATATGTGCGAACTTTCAGTCAGGTGGTTGAAAATCGTCTTGGGCGGTTGAATGACGCGTCCAGTTCGTTCGAAGGACTGGTTTGGACCAGTCTTTCGATTGCGATTCTGATCACAATTACGTTCAATTGGTTCTTTGGGAGCAACAGTCTGTCTACCCAGGTTGCAATGGGGACATTGCTTGCGGGCGGCGTTATGTCGCTAGTATTTCTTGTGATTACCCTATCATCGCCGCTTGTCGGCGATTTGGCGGTTCAGCCAGATATCTATATAAAAATGGCGCTATAGCGCCATTTTTATTTGATATTGCGATACCACCGTAATGAACGCAGTAAGCCATTTGGTTTTGGTTCTATCGCATTTTCGAGCATCAGTTGTTTGATTCTCGTCTTCGCTTGCTCATCGGTACCCCTCATGCGGGATTTATAAAATTGCACAATGAGTTCAAAATTAGTACGCGATAGCTTTCCTTTGGGGCTCGCCATCGATTTCATCATTGCGACTGCGGTGTCGCCAAGGTCGCTTTCCAGCTCAATGCTTTTTGTATCCGCTTCGGCCAACATGATGCTGCGCGCGCGATTAAGAGGCACGCCCAAGCGCCTAACAGCGTCATTCAGCAGTTCCGCTTCATCTGCTGCGGTAAGCACCTTGCTCCGCATGGTGCGCAACCGAATAAGCTCGCGGAAACGCTCTTCTTCCATCGAAGCGTATTCTTCCATCTCTGGTTGCTCCCAACGTGTAACAACGTCCTGCCGTCTATGGGGAATGTTCATGACTGTTTCCATGGCAAGAATGATTTCTTGCGGAGCCGGCCTTCACCGAGGCGCGGATCTTCCATCGTATCAAATAGGTTCGTGCATTGCGGCTTTCGCTTCCCATAATTGGAAACGAAGCCTAGTCCTAATCTTTGTAACTCAGTGGAGGAGCGTATGCCCCCGTGGTCCCGCGCCCATTCCAGGAATTCTCGCGTACGACGTTCCATGTGCACTGCAGGCATTTCACCGCCTCTGAGCGGCTCCATTGGCATATCTTCATAGGGTTGCTCGAAGTCTGCCGGGCCATTGAGCTCACGTTCGTACAGCGTATGCTGCATTTCCCGCGCGGTCATTCTATTCTCTCGGGCCTCTCCCGGTGCGCGTAGGCCAGCACGAATGGGGGAAACCGGATCTACTACGAAATCGGGACCCAAAGGCGCAGCCATTGGGCGCCGTGTATCCGACAAATTGAAACCGCCGTTTGTTGCGCGCAAACGAACAAATGTCGTCTGAACGGTGATGCCAGGAGCCGCCGTTTCGAGACGTCGGCTCGCATATTCAATTATGCGCCGCTGCACCCGTTCTTCGGATGCCTGCGATGCGCCTTGCGGAGCATATCTGAGCTGGAAATAGGCGCAGTCCGAATGACACGCGAGGATAACGTTGCTGATTGACTTGACTTGGGAGAGGACGCCGAGACTATCCAGAACAGCCGCTGACAGAGAACTATCTTGTTCGGCGAGCACGAGGCCGCCTCCAGGTACACGCACTTCGTAAATCGGACCATGAAAGTCCAATTGTTCGCGCCATGACTCGCCCGGCTCGTCTGCTGTCAGACGAGAGTCACTACAAGACACAACCATGACAGCACTTTTGAGCATTGCAACTTACCCAATCAAAGACACTCAGGGAATATTCTTGGCATGCAAGAGGCCTGACAGACGTGTGTCTATATGATTGAAGATGAGGCCAAATGAGTAAAATAGGGTTAAAAACCCCAGCAAAAAGAATTTAAATTGCTCCAGTATTGTAATCGAATTGGATACAAACATAAGAACGTTTATTGCAAATAACGAGTAGATCATAAAAAAAATGAAAACGCCCGAGGTCTTGAGAATATAATAGCTTCGGGCCAAGAGGTAGTAATGCATACAAAGAGCGATCGCTCCGGCAAACAGGGTTACACCAAGAGGCATCTCAAATCGGACAAGGTTCTCTGACGCTTCGATCTTTGGTCCAAGCGGCGTAGTGACTACGACGAATGCGAGGCATCCCACAAGGCGGGTTACGCTTCCTGCGATTCCGAAATCTCCGAGTTTCATTTTGCAGGCCCCTTGCTCTCAGCGATCAACTCTTGAAATGCGATCTCGGCGCCCACAATCCGGCTTGTTGCAAATTGAAATGCAAGTGGTCGCCTATCATCGACCTGTCCCTCCATTATCTCGATAAATTGTTTCTTGTTTAAATGCGCATCAACTGAATGCACTGCATAATCGAGACCCCATGACACCAAGACAGCTACAACAAAGGTCGTCGTAAGTGTGATCGGTATCGCTGTGGCGCGGAGCAGTCCGGTGAAAAGGAAGATTACTGTAGCCATCTCGGTGACACGCAAAACAAAAAGAATTACCCGTAAAATGAACGGACGTGTCGAGCGTAGCACGTAATAATCGTCCTGCGCTGCTATCGTAAACGCATCCAGCGCCTCAGCGAAGTCCTTCTTGTGAGATTCTTGGGAACGACTTTCTCGAAGCGCACGCAGGGCGCTAGTTTGTAAACTGGCTCTCGTCGCTGTGAGGCAAGCAGGGTCTGCAAGCCCGCAAGTTTTTAATGCTTCCTGTTCAATAAGGAGATAAGTTCTTGCCTTGATCTTGCGATCGACGATCTGGAACAAGGCAGGGATACCTTCTTCTGGCATCATGACCCTGTCCCGTACAATCTCTCCGTAGAAATTCGACATCACGTCTTGTACGTTCTCACGCCAGCCCATTGGGTGCGTCGCCGTAGACGCGATGATGCGGCCAGCGACGCGATATGCAGATACATAGCTGGCCGTCCACTCATAAACCCATTCTCCGTAAGCTGCGGCGCGCTCACGCCGAACATCATACAGCAATGAGATCTCAGCTTGCAGCGACCCGTTCTTGTCTAGATAGCGGTGACTTTCATTGGTTGCGAACGCCGGGCTAACAGGCCCAGTAAGACAGAACAACACGGCCAGCAGCTTGAAAAATGCAGGCACTAGTTACCCAGCCTCAACGGTTAGATGAAGTCTTCACAAGGTTTTCGTTGAGGCGCTCGATTGCTTGAAGGACACGGCTGGTTTCCCCGCTCACTGGCGAATCGACAGGTGTTCCGTAGAACTTGACTGAAGGCAAAGGCAGCATGTCCACATTCACCTTTTCAAGCTTGTAGCCACGCAATTCCTGGACATCAAGCACTGCACGCACGATCGTGCGTTCTGCGATGGCGAAGGGA
>CANJPM010000201.1 GCA_947476075.1 Beijerinckiaceae bacterium | reverse complement strand
TGAACCCCTTCAGGAAATTGGGCGCCGAATACATGCCATAGCTGGCCTGATTGTCTTTTGTCCCACATGCAACGTAGAGCGGCGTGCGAATCCGTGATTGGATATAATTGAACCAGGCGCATGGCAGGGCTTCTCTGTCCTTGCCGCCGATGTGAAATGTGATGTGCTTGCCGGGTTTATTGAAGATAGGACTATGATTTGCTGCCTGCGCCTCAATCAGCTTCTTGGCGTTCTTGGAGAATCCGTTCGCCTCGCCAGTCGCGTGGTAGGCCTTACGAACATCAATCGCACTTTTGCTATCGCACTTAACATAAACCGGCCACAAGCTGATCGACTGGTGCCAATTATACCATTGACAACGCTGCGCACCAATGTCCAGCCCGCCGATATCGCGATAAGCAATTGCTTTTGGATCTTTGGGATCCCCATCCTTACCCAAAATCACAAAACCATTTGCATCATTAGCCGCCGCCGCCGGCAGCGCCAGCGCGATGGGCAGAAGGCTCGCAAACGCGAGCAGACTCGTGCGATAAACACTCATGAGAAAACTCCACTTTGAACAGTTTTACTAAGCTGCGGCTAAAGGCCGGTCGTGGCTAATGAACGATTACACTTTTCATTCTTGCTTGGCTCAAGTCAAACGCAAGCTCCCGGAAACCTTATTTATTCATATTAATAATTGTAATTATATTATAATTTTATGCAAGGCAGCAAAAAATCGCCGCTTCTGTCAGGCCGCGGCGACTTGCATTGATTTAAAATTTCGAGAAGTCCCCGCGCTGCGAGACTATAAGGCTACCTGTCGTCAGTCGGTGTAATTCTGATCGTAGAGGAAGCGTTTGTCTGCTTTAGGAAATATGCGAGGATCTGCCGTCGCGAAACTATCTTGGCTTATCGTTCCGCACCCCCGATAAATCGGGCAGCGGATATTGGACTGAAGCCAATTATACAAAGCGCATCGTTTCGCTATGATGGTTTCTGCGCCGAGCTGAAAACTCACTGGCTCGCCAAACCCAATTGAAGTTGCGTCAGCATTAGCCGGCATTTTGACGTTGAGCGCGACAATGTTTTGTCCAAACCGATATTGAGAAAAGCTTTCGACAGCAGTCTTTCCCGAACAGGTGACAAACCGGGGCAGCGGGTTGAACGATTGAAGGAAATTGTGCCATTCGCAAAAGCTGCGCGTGTAGTTCACGCCGCCAATGGGCAGGGTCATAAGATCAGCGCCTTCCTGCCCCTCCAGAAAGCCCTGTATGTCAGGCGCCTTGCGCGGGCTCGCGGCGTTGACGCGCCCCTTCCAGTAATCAGGCTCGGAATAGCTGCCAAAGCTCTGATCATTTGTCTTGCGCTCACACTTCACATAAAGCGGCGTGCGATAACGGGACTGGAATAAATTATACCACGCGCAGGCCGATGCGGTATGTGGCACGTCGCCGATCTTGAACGAGATCCGAACGCTCCCCACCGGGGTCACATAATCAGCAGCGGGCTGTCTTTGACCACGATTCAAATCGAGAAAAGTATCGATAGACGACGATGCGCTCGAGGCACTCAGATACGCGCCAAAGCTGGCATACGCACTCTTTCCCGGACATGCGCGATAACGGGGCCACATGTTCATGGATTGAAAGAAGTTATGCCACTCGCATTTGGTGCGGATCACCTTAACGCCGTCAATAATCTTGACGGTGTTGTCAGCGCCGGCTGAATGAGCCGCTGTTGTCGCGCAGGCGACTAACGCGAGAGGCGCAAAGCGCATGATCGCGTACAAATGGGCTGAGAGCGCCTTCATTTAAAAACCCGTCTTAAAAATACATATCAAAAAGAACCCGGTCACCATCCCTTCCAAGGCGTCCTGCGTCAATGTTAACCACTCATAAAGCTTAAATGTTAAGCTTTAGAATTACAGCTTGATTTAATTTTGAAGTATATTTGGAGCCAATAATTGCAAGCTCACAAAAAAAACCTCCCCGTCAAAGACGGGAAGGCCTCGATTTTCACAGATTTCAACGACGTGGGCGGACGTTCAGGTTAACTGCTTAGCGCGGCAGCACGCTCGCGCCCATCAGGTGCTCGTCCACCGATTTGGCGCATTGGCGGCCCTCGCGTATCGCCCACACGACCAGCGATTGGCCACGGCGCATGTCGCCGCAGGCAAATACCTTCTCTACGGTGGATTTATACTTGATGGTGTCGGCTGCGACATTGCCGCGTGCGTCGAGCTTCAGGCCCAGCTCGGCGATCATGCCTTTCTGCACCGGGGCGACGAACCCCATGGCCAGCAAAACAAGATCCGCCTTGATGTCAAACTCGGTGCCGGGGATCGCCTGGAACGCGTTGTCCACGCGTACGCAGCGCAATTTCTGCACCTGGCCCTCGCCGATGAATTCCACTGAATTGACGGCGAACTCGCGCTCGGCGCCTTCCTGATGGCTGGAGGAAGTGCGCAGCTTCAGCGGCCATTCCGGCCACGTCATGAGCTTGTTTTCCTTCTCCGGCGGCTTCGGCATGATTTCGAGCTGCGTCACCGACAGCGCGCCCTGACGCACCGAGGTGCCGATGCAATCGGACCCCGTATCGCCGCCGCCGATCACCACGACATGCTTGCCGCCGGCCAAAATCGGCTCGTTGGTGCCGACGGGCTCATAGCTTACGCGGCGGTTTTGCTGCGGCAGGAAATCCATCGCAAAATGCACGCCGGGCAGATCGCGCCCAGGAATGTTCAGATCGCGCGGTTTCTCGGAGCCGCCAGCCAGGATCACAGCATCGTATTTGGCGACAAGATCGGCCACCTGCACATCAACGCCGACATTCACGTTGCAATGGAAGGTCACGCCCTCAGCGGTCATTTGGCCGACGCGCCGGTCGATGAAGTGCTTCTCCATCTTGAAGTCGGGAATGCCATAGCGCAGCAGGCCGCCGGGCTTGGCGTTCTTCTCGTAGACATCCACGTCATGGCCGACGCGCGCGAGCTGCTGGGCAGCGGCCAATCCGGCCGGGCCTGAGCCGACGATGGCGATTGTCTTGCCGGTCTTGTTCTTGGCGATCTCCGGCTTGACCCAGCCCTCTTTCCACCCGCGATCAATAATGGCGCATTCAATCGACTTGATGGTGACGGGCGTGTCCTCGATGTTCAGCGTGCAGGAGCTTTCGCACGGCGCAGGGCAGATGCGCCCGGTGAACTCGGGGAAATTGTTGGTCGAGTGCAGGTTGCGCAAAGCTTCCTGCCAATCGCCGCGATAAACGAGGTCGTTCCAGTCCGGAATCTGGTTATTGACCGGGCAGCCATTGTGACAAAACGGAATGCCGCAATTCATGCAGCGAGCCGCCTGATCCTTCGTGGCCTCCTCGGAGAGGGGAATCACGAATTCCTTGTAATGGCGGATACGGTCGGCGGCAGGCGCATATTTGCGATCCTGCCGGTCGATTTCGAGGAAGCCGGTTACTTTGCCCATCGGATCACTCCCCCGCCAGCGGCATTTGCTGCGCCTGCATTTCGTTCAGCGCGCGCCTGTACTCAACCGGCATGACTTTGCGGAACTTGCCCTTGAAGGCGTCCCAATTATCAAGAATTTCCTGCGCCCGCGTCGAGCCCGTGTAGCGGGCGTGATTGGCGATGAGCTGGTGAAGACGCTCAGCGTCAAACCGGGTCATGTCCGACATCACGTCGACGCGGCCATGGATCTGCAAATCGCCGCCCTGATGGTGAAGACGCTGGTTCAACTCCTCCTCAGCCTCGACAGATTCCAGATCGACCATTGCAAGGTTGCAGCGGCTTTCGAAATTGCCTGCCTCGTCGAGAACATAGGCGATGCCGCCGGACATGCCGGCAGCAAAATTGCGCCCTGTTTCGCCAAGCACGACGACGACGCCGCCGGTCATGTATTCGCAACCATGATCGCCCGTGCCTTCAACAACAGCGATCGCGCCCGAATTGCGCACTGCGAAACGCTCTCCAGCGACGCCGCGGAAATAGCATTCCCCGGAAATTGCGCCGTAGAGCACGGTATTGCCGACGATGATCGATTCATGCGGCACAATCTTGGTCGCCTCGACCGGCGGCTTGACGATGATACGCCCGCCCGACAGGCCCTTGCCGACGTAATCGTTCGCCTGGCCCTCCAGCTCCAGCGTCACGCCGCGCGCAAGCCAGGCGCCGAAGCTCTGCCCCGCAGTGCCTTTCAGCTTGATCTGGATCGTGTGATCGGGAAGTCCGTCATAACCATGCTTCAGCGCGATCTCGCCAGACAGCATAGCGCCGGTGGCTCTATCAACGCTGTTGATCGAGCCGGTGATGACGACCGGGCTCTTCTTCTCTATCGCGTCGCGCGAATCCGCAATCAGCCTCTGGTCCAGCACTTTCTCAAGGCCGTGGTCTTGCGCCTGAGTGTGGAAAATATCCACGGAGCGGGGCATGTCGGGCTTGTGGAACAGGTCGCTGAAGTCGAGCCCCTTGGCCTTCCAATGCTCAATCGCATGCGACTTGTCGAGCATCTGCATCTGCCCGACCATTTCATTGAACGTGCGGTAACCGAGTTTAGCCATCAGCTCGCGCACTTCTTGCGCAACGAAGAAGAAGAAGTTGATGACGTGCTCGGGCTGGCCGACAAAACGCTTGCGCAACACGGGGTCTTGCGTGGCGACGCCTACGGGACAAGTGTTGAGGTGGCACTTGCGCATCATGATGCAGCCGGCCGCAATCAACGGCGCGGTGGCGAAGCCAAACTCGTCGGCGCCAAGCAGCGCGCCCACGATCACGTCGCGACCAGTGCGCAGGCCGCCGTCCACCTGCACGGCGATACGCGCGCGAAGCTGGTTGTAGACCAGCGTCTGGTGGGTTTCAGCCAGGCCGATTTCCCACGGGCTGCCCGCGTGTTTGATCGAGGTGAGCGGCGAGGCGCCGGTGCCCCCTTCATAGCCCGAGATCGTGACATGATCGGCGCGGCCCTTCGAGACGCCGGCGGCGACGGTGCCGACCCCGATTTCCGAGACGAGCTTGACGGAGACGGCCGCGCGCGGGTTGACGTTCTTCAAATCAAAGATCAGCTGCGCGAGGTCTTCAATCGAATAGATGTCGTGGTGGGGCGGCGGCGAAATCAGGCCGACGCCGGGCGTGGAATGGCGCACTTTGGCGATTACCGCATCGACCTTGTGGCCGGGCAATTGTCCGCCTTCGCCGGGCTTTGCGCCCTGCGCCATCTTGATTTGAATCATGTCCGAGTTGACGAGATATTCAGCCGTTACGCCAAAACGGCCCGACGCGACCTGCTTGATGGCGGAGCGCTTGCTGTCGCCATTGGCCATGGGCTTGTAGCGGTCCGATTCCTCGCCGCCCTCGCCGGTGTTCGACTTGCCGCCAATGCGGTTCATCGCAATAGCCAGCGTGGTGTGCGCCTCGCGCGAGATAGAGCCGTAGGACATGGCGCCGGTTGAGAAGCGGCGCACGATAGCTGCCGCCGACTCAACTTCCTCCAGCGGCACAGGCTTGCGGCCATCCTCATCGGCGTCACGAATACGGAACAGGCCGCGGATGGTCAGGAAACGCTCTTCCTGCTCGTTGAGCAGCTTTGCATAGGAGCGATATTTCTCCTGCGCATTGCCACGCACAGCGTGCTGCAACAGCGACACCGATTCAGGCGACCACGTGTGGGCCTCTCCGCGCGTGCGGTAAGCGTATTCGCCGCCAACCGCCAGCGCATTGCGATAGATCGGCGCATCGCCGAACGCGTCTGCGTGACGCTGCACGGTTTCGCGCGCGATCTCGGGCAGATCGACGCCGCCAATGCGGGTATGCGTGCCGGCGAAGAAGCGTTCGATGAAAGGCTTCGACAGGCCGATGGCGTCGAAGATCTGCGCGCCGCAATAGGATTGATAGGTCGAGATGCCCATCTTGGACATGACCTTCAACAGCCCCTTGTCGACCGCCTTGATGAAGCGCTTGCACGCCTCGTAGCCGTCTACTTCCCCGGGGAATTCGCTCTGCATATCGGCGAGCGTCTCAAACGCGAGCCACGGGTTCACAGCTTCAGCGCCATAACCTGCAAGGCAGGCGAAGTGATGCACTTCGCGCGCTTCGCCGGTCTCGACCACAAGACCGACGGACGTGCGCAGACCCTTGCGGATCAGGTGATGATGTACGGCGGCCGTGGCCAGCAAAGCGGGAATCGGGATTCGGTCCGGCCCAACCATGCGGTCGGACAGAATGATGATGTTGTAGCCGCCGCGCACGGCGTCTTCTGCGCGCTTGCAAAGACGCTCCAGCATCTCTTCAAGCGCTGCTGCGCCACGCTCGACCGCATAGGTCACGTCAAGCGTCTTGGTGTCGAAGCTGTCTTCGAAATGTCCGATGCAGCGGATCTTTTCCAGATCCTCGTTGGTGAGGATCGGCTGGCGCACTTCAAGCCGCTTGCGCTTGGAATTGCCCACAAGATCAAAAATGTTCGGACGCGGGCCGATGAACGACACCAGACTCATGACGAGCTGTTCGCGGATCGGATCGATCGGCGGGTTGGTGACCTGCGCGAAGTTCTGCTTGAAATAGGTATACAGCAGCTTCGAATCGGTTGAGAGCGCCGAGATCGGCGTGTCTGTGCCCATCGAGCCGGTCGCTTCCTCGCCCGTGATCGCCATCGGCGCGAGCAGGATCGACAAATCTTCCTGCGTGTAGCCGAACGCCTGCTGCCTATCGAGCAGCGACACGTCGGTGCGCGCGGCGCGCGGCTCAACCGGCTTCAAGTCTTCCAGAACGATCTGGGTGTTCTTGAGCCATTCACGATAGGGATTTGAGGTCGAGAGGGAGCGCTTCATCTCGTCGTCGGAGACGATGCGGCCCTGTTCGAGATCGACGAGCAGCATCTTGCCCGGCTGAAGGCGCCATTTCTTGACGATCTTCTCTTCGGGAATCGGCAGCACGCCCATTTCAGACGCCATCACTACGATGTCGTCGTCAGTGACGAGATAGCGCGCAGGGCGCAGGCCGTTGCGATCAAGCGTGGCGCCGATCTGGCGACCGTCGGTGAACGCCATCGCGGCCGGGCCGTCCCAGGGCTCCATCAAAGCGGCGTGATATTCGTAGAAGGACCGGCGCTCCTCATCCATCAACGGATTGCCGGCCCAGGCTTCGGGGATCAGCATCATCATCGCGTGGGCGAGCGAATAGCCGCCCTGCACGAGAAATTCGAGCGCGTTGTCAAAGCACGCGGTGTCCGATTGTCCCTCGTAGGAAATCGGCCACAGCTTGGAAATATCGTCGCCAAACAGCTCCGAGGCCACG
>CANJPM010000200.1 GCA_947476075.1 Beijerinckiaceae bacterium | reverse complement strand
TTGTTGGTCATTGCGGAACAGCCTCACCTTTTGCGAGTGCGAGAATGATTTTCGAGTTGCGGCGTTTTTCTTCGTGCCAAGCTGCACCGGAAGACATGGGCTTGCCCGATGCTGAGCGATCAGCCATCGCCTTGCCCTTGCGCTCTTTCGCGGTTCTAACGAACCCGTAGAAGGCCTTCACGCTCAGCGCCCGGACCTTGCCGTCCGCATGATCAGCCTTCAGGTCAGCGAAGCCGTCGCGCACCGCGTCCGGCCCGTAAATTTGAACAGCTTCGGCAATCGACTTGTGGGCTGCTGCGAAGTCAGGGGCATACGGGCTTAGCCAGTTTGCGAAGCTTTCAACAATCAATTGCGTTGAACCGTTCAAACCAGAAACTTCAACAGGCCCGCTCGCGGGAGCTTGCTCAGAATTTTCTGGCTGGCCTATAACTTCACTTTCTGAATCTGAATCTATCTCTGCATCTGCATCTGGGCGTTTTGGTGCGTTCACCTGCGTTCGTTTGCGTTCGCGCCATGCCTTTGCCCGTTCTGCGGCCCCATCCTCGCGCTTTGGTTGGCGTTTTTCCCACCCTCGCAACCGTTCTCCGTCGAGAGTTTTGCCCTGCATAGCCTCCCGAATAGAGGTCACGAACTGTGTTTCAACGTCGAGAGCGGCAGCAACATCTTCATCTGACCAATTCGAAAGTTCGCCGCGTTCGTTTGCGTTCGCACCAGCGTTCGTCATCATGAAAACGAACACTGAGAGCACTTCGCTAAGGGGCCTTCCGGCCTTCTTGGCGATGACCCGGAACTTGGGATCAGTTGGCATGTCTACCCAGAGACGAACCCAGCTCATGGCATCACCGCCATAAATCTGCCCGCAAATCGTGCGATAAGCATTTTGTCAGTCCTTCATAGTTAGGCGTCTGGGCTGAGTGAGTTCCATCGAAGTAGTGCCCCCAAGAATCGAGCGTATTGACCGGCAGGTGCCCCCACCTTGGCCGGTCAAATTTTGTGTGCCCCCTGGTAAAATCGGGCGCGACCGTGGGGACAATCGCGCCCTAGGAGAGGGTGGTTACAAACGCACACTGCGAGGCGCACGGGCGTGAGCAAGAGAGCGCTATCCGTCCCCTTTCAGAGTTGAATGAGCACGCAACTTCCCGTGCGCCCGGCAATGGGCGCTGATACGCAATAATGTTACTGTTACAACTTAGGCGGCAGCGCGTGATTCGCTACGCGCTTTTTTTTTGACGGCGCGCTGCTTCCTATAGGACCGCATGAAAGCGCGAGCCTTTTCTGCCGTCTCAAGACTCAGACCGCGACCGGCATTTAGCCGAGACATCAAGGTCTTATCATTGACGGACAAGATGCCGAATTGCGTAGGCAACATCCCTGTTTTCTTCAGGAATGCGTTGATCTCAGAGCGAATTTTGTCTTGTGCTGTCATGGTGCGGATATTAGTTGACCCGCCTCAACACGGCAAGAGGCTTTCTTGTCCTATCCGGCAAATTTGCACAGTTTGAAAAAAAAGTTGACAGACCCAAACTTTCCTATTGACAGGTTGACGGCAATCAACCATCGTTAACGCATCACCGGAGCAGTTCAGACATCCCGTCTGCGAGCCAGCCCCTCGAAAAGATTGCTCCGGTGGTGCTGCGGTCAGGTTTCGCGCTTCCTCCAATGCGCACCGATCCCAACCGGTCATCACTTCTCTGACCGCAGCTTTTTTCATTCGCATTCTTCGGCGCTCCAGCGGGGGTTGAGCGGCGTCGAAGGCAGACCGGACGGGCTGAGGGTTTGCGCCCGTCCGGTCCACTAATTCAGGAGAACTGCCATGTACGAGGTCGTTGACGTTAAGTTTGAAGATTTGCCGATCCAAATCTCAGGCGTCTATGTCGGGTCGTTCTCCGGCTCGGCTGGTATCGATGACGATGGCGTTGTCTGCTCCATCGTTCTCGACGGCATGAACGACGGCACCGCGTCGTATGCCCGTCTCGCCGTTCCGCCGCGTCACATCACGGCAACCGGATTTGCAAACGCTATCGCCTACAAGCTTGCATCCGAGATTGAGTTTCAGCTTTCCGATGAAATCCGCGAAGCTCTTTCCGATTGGAAAGAAGCCATTGCCATCCGCGAGGCTGCGGAATGAGAGCGCGCACATCACCAGAGAGGCTGCAAGAAATCCGCAAAGAGCTAGGCGACGACAAGTGTTTCTTCGCCGTCGCCACCCGCAAGAAAATTCAAATCGATTTGCTGGCAGCAAAAGACCGGCTTCGCAAAGCAGAACAGGTTCTGGCCTATCACAAGGGGCTCAACAACCCTCACGGGGTTGCCGCCCACATCGGTGAAAAGCTCTTTGCTGAGACGCTGGTTAAAACGCTTCAGCGCAGATTAGAGGAGTGCAGACGATGAACGAAGCAAAGCGCGGCGGCATGATGATTTTGGGAATTTTTCTCTTTGGTTCATCGCTGCTTTTTTCCGGCATGGAACGTGATCGGGTCATTCCTAAGCATGTCGTATATCCAGCAAGCAAAGAGCCTCAAGTGATCCACGTTTACATCAAGGGCAAGCTGCCATGACAACAGTTCGCAAAGGATGGCCGCGCGGTGCGCTCAAGCTGATCATGGGCAACGCCACCAACACGTCAGAGATTGTTCCATACGAATTTGAAGACGGCGAGCCAAAAGAGCCTGAGCTGTCTTTGCAGGAATGGGCGAGGCGCTGCTCACTCGCTGCCGCTGCTGTCGAGATTGAAAAGGCAGGTCTTGCCGAAGCTCAAAATCAAGTCGAGCAATGCGAAGGCGCGGTAATCAAAGCCGAGACTTTGCTTGAGCGTCAACAGCAAGGCTATCTCGACTGCGCATCTAAAATTCCGGGGGTGCCATGTCTGAAGTGATTGAGATCTACGGCGCTCAGATCGGCCCGCCGCTTTCGTATCTTATCGCGCTTACGCCTATCATTGTCGTTTTCGTTGTTGCGTTTGCAGTTGCTTGGGGTTGGAGGGTTCATGTCGAGAATGGACAAGGCGGCAACTATTATCCCGATCTTGGCGATTATGCTGATCGCGGAATTGATGACGATTTATCGATGAAGGAAAACGGATGGACCGGCGCTTACTTGAAGCAATCGGACTAGCGTTTGTTGCAAGTAGCTTTGGTGTTTTGGCTTTGGTGATCGTCTTAGCAAGTGGGGGTTAAATGGCGTACACGGCAAGAGCGCATGAACTGGTTTCGTACACAAAAAGCCGGTTTCAAATCGAAGACGAATTCAAAAAGCTGGCCAAGCAAAGCAAGCGCGAAGCTGAGCTGACAATCACGTCACTGCAAAGGATTTTGCAGGGCCAGAGCAACAAGAGAAACGTAGGGTGAGACAGTGACTGATATTTGGCAGTTTTGGCGCGATGCGCTCGCAGGAAAAGAACAGGCGATTGACGCAGACAAGCCGCATTGCGGCTTCTACAAGATGCGCGACGGAAAGGACGGCCCATGGTTGCCGGTCATGATCCGCATGGACGGCGACGTGATGCGCTGCCGCGTTGGTGACAATAGCGATGCTGACCCGCTTAAGATTTGGACATGGTGCGCTTCCCGTCCTATCAGCAAGGAATCTGCCAAGCAAGCATTCGAGACTGGAAACTTCCCCGGCGATGCGCCCGCCGCCATTGGCGACAACAGCGGCGAAATCAGTATTGCAGACCAGATCAAAGACTATGCTGGGCAAGCTTTGGGCTGGTTTCGCAAGACTGGCATCAAGGACGAAAAGTCCAAGGACATAGCCGCGAACTATCGCGCCGAACTTCTACGTCTGAGCAAGGAAGCGGACACGAACCGCGTTGCGGAAAAAAAGCCGCATGACGACGCCGCCAAGGCAGTTCAAGCCAAGTGGAAGCCGGTCATTGATACAGCAGATGGTGCCGCCGAAGAATTGCGCGCGGGCCTAACCGCATTCATGACCGCAGAAAAGCGCCGCCTTGAGGCTGAGCAGCGCTCCAAGTGGGAAGCTGAACAGAAGGCCGCTGCCGAACAGCGAGCCAAGATCGAAGCCGAGCGCGAGAAGCAAATGCGCGATGATCCGATTGCAGCGCTCACATCGCCTGAGCCTGAATTGCCTATGGCACCGCCACCGCCTGAGCCGGTCAAGGTCCAAGCTGGCGGCCAGCGCGGGCGTAAGACAGGGCTTCGCGAAGTCACGCGCTACGTTGTGACTGACCACGCCAAGGCGCTCGCGTTCTTTGCTGAAAGCGAAGACGTGCGCGAGCTTGTCGGAAAGCTGGCTGATCGTGCGAGCAAGGCGGGCGTTGCTGTTCCAGGCGTTGAAAAGCGGATTGAAGAGGTGGCGGCATGAGCACGAATGTAGTTGCGCTGAAGGCTGGCGGGCAGATCGCTGGCATTGTGCCTCAGACAATCGAGGAAGTGTTTCGCCTTGCGAAGTGCATTTCCGTTACGGGCCTTGCGCCCCAAGGAATGAACACGCCGGAACAGATCACTGTTGCCATCATGACCGGCCTCGAAATCGGATTGCCTCCGATGTTCGCAATTCAAAAGATTGCGGTTATCAACGGGCGTCCGTCGATCTGGGGCGATGCCGTTCCGGCGCTGCTTTGGTCAAACGGCTTCAAGTTGCGCGAATGGATCGAAGGCGCTGACAATGACCGCGTTGCGCACTGCGAAGTAACGCGACCTGACGGGACCAAGATTGAGCGGACCTATTCCGTCAAGCAAGCCATCAAGGCCGGTCTTTGGCAGACGCAAGAAAAGGTAAAGCGCAAGTCGAAAGAGGGCGGCTATTACGAAAAGGACAATGATAGCCCGTGGTTTCGCTTTCAGGAACGAATGCTCCCAATGCGCGCCCGTGGCTATGCGTGCCGCGACGGAGCCGCCGATGCTTTGAGCGGGCTTTATATTGCTGAAGAATTGCAGCAGCCGCCAATGCGCGACGTGACGCCTGCCAAGGCGGCGCTGGAAATCCCAGATTTCGAAGATGAACCAGTGGTTCCAGTGGCGGAAGAACCTGACGAACCAATCTCGGACGCTGACGGCTTCATCGCCAAGCTCAAAGACGACATTGAATTTTGCACGTCAGCCGAAGATCTGGCGGAAGTGTCAGAAGCAAATGCCGGCATGATCGCACGGCTTCCAGAAGCCAAGCGCAAGGCGGCAGAGCAGATGCTTAAGGAAGCCGCAGAATGAGAGCCCCCCTCATCATGATCTGCGCTGGAATTTCATACGGGGTTGTGCAGCTCACGAATTGCTCATCTCAACAGCCTCAGATTAAGCAGCGGATGGTGAAGGTTTACGTCATGGCCCCGGAAGGCAACAGCGTCGTGTGGGAGGCGAGAAACGCGGAATGAGTGAGCCTCGCATCGTCACAAACAATGAGGTCCAAAGCGCTCTTGATTGGCTGAGAGATAGCGCCAAGGCCATAGGCGACGCCAAGAAGCGAGCCACGCTTGCCGGTCACATGCTCAAGCATGTGGAAGCGTTGATGTTCAAGGCAAGCGACGAAACGTCAAACGACAAGCGGCAAGCGGACGCGAGAACGTCGTCTCGATACGTTGACGCTATCAACGAGGATGCTGAAGCGGCCGGCGATCTGGCGAAGCTTTACTCGCTGAGGGAAGCAGCGGCGGCAAAGATAGAAGCGTGGCGTTCGGAGCAAGCAAATTTTCGGAGTATGAAGATATGAGCATCTGGAAGCGCAAGCGCGCCAAAGCTGTCGAAACTATCATATCAGTTCTTTCGGAATATTCTGGTATTTCGTCGGCTCGCATCATGAGCACACAGCGGACAAGTGCCGTAGCGCATTGGCGTGCTGTGGCGGCATACATTGCTCACGAGCACTTTAGTTGCTCCCTGACTGAAGTTGGGGTTGCGCTGAGCCGCGACCACACAACAGTCCTGCACAGCGTCCGAAAGATTGCAAAAATGCGCGACCGCGATGAGGAGGCCAAGAGCGAGCTTGATACGCTTGTGGCTTTGTGCCTCGACAAAGCTGGCTGGATGGATGGCGACAACTTCGTCAATGCACTTGCTGCTTTCAACGTACTTGATGCTCGGCAGCGTCAAAAGTTCCTAGCTGAAATTGCTTCAGGGGTGGCGGAATGACCGATCTTTTCTCCATCGCCATAGAGCAGCGAGACCGCCGGATCGCAGAGTTGGAGGCCGAGAATATGCAGCTTAAAATCGCCGCTGCTAACTCTCTGTCCTATTTCAGATCGCACGGCATTGCGTCTGGTTTGCATGGGTTAGGGGTTAGGCGGACGCTTAGAATGTCTCTTGGGAGGGCGGCATGAGATCATCGGGCGAGCAAGCAAAGTTTCGCCGCGACGTGTTCACGGCTAACAAGCAACACGACGTTACGGGCCGCATATTTCTTATCTGCTACGTGTGCAATTGCAGGATCGATCCTGCGTCAGAGTTCTGGGATGCGGATCACGTCATTGCGCGCCACTTCGGCGGCACAGAAGGCAAGCCGATTTGCAAAGCTTGCCACAAGCACAAGACGGCTACTCAAGACGTTCCAGCCATCGCCAAGTCGAAACGCACGTCAGACAAGCATTTTGGAATTAGGCGCAAGAAGCCGTGGCCAAAACGTAAATTCGCAAAACCGGAGCCGGTAGAATGAACGAGCACGTCCGCAAGGTGTCCACAGAAGACTGGATGACACTCCTATTCTAGTTTCTGTTAATCCGAGATTTTGGGACAACGCCAGCGGCGGACGCAATCTTGCACTGCTTTGCATCTGCGGCAGTCAAGCAAGGCCACTCGCCCTCAACGACAATGCCGCAACGCTCGCACCTGTGACGGTAATTCGGTCTTGGCTTCGCTAGTTTTTCTTTCGTCACCGCCTGCCCTCCTATCCTGCGTTTACGTTTTTCCACATCGGCTGCTGCCGCATCATGGTCACAGATGCGCCGAGCCATTGGGCACCGTAGCTACGTTGAGCCCCGACGCGATCCCAAATCAACCGTGGGCGCAGGCTCCAATGCCGCCAGCGCGTGACGCTCAGGCTATGCGTCCATGTAATTGAATTTTCAGGGTGCCGCGACCAGACAAACCACGTCCAGTGCGCGCCGCCATCAGGGTATCGCTGAAATCGCATTTCAAAAGTCTCCTTAAAAAGTTAGGCCCATTCCAACCTTTAATAACGATCCGCACTATTAAAGGTTCAGGCACCCCACGGGACCGGCCTACGGGATAGCCCCGGCATTTGGCCTTGAGTTTCGATGACCTTCCATACGGTAGGCACCGCCGTGGGGTATGGTTATGATTTTCAGACTACCTACCAGGGCAGGCCGAGCGCTACT
>CANJPM010000199.1 GCA_947476075.1 Beijerinckiaceae bacterium | reverse complement strand
CCGAATGTGCCAAACAGCAATGCGCGCTCGATGGCGAAGCCGGCGCGGGCGCGGGCGGTCCACATCCAGTTCAGTTCGCCCGTGTAATAGGCAGGGACAGCCCCTACCGGGCCACCAACGGCGACGATTCCAACCGAGCTGGACGACTTGTTGTTGAGCCAGTTCAGATCGCCTTCCGCGCCGAGCACGAAGCCATTGCTGAACTGATGATTGTAGCCGGCTGTGCCGCCGAGCGTGAAGCCGCTGGGCTTGCCGAAGCTGACGTTGCCCACGTCCCCGAACGATCCCCAGGCGTAGCCCGCATTCACGCCGGCGTAGAAGCCGCTCCAATTATAGGCTGTCTGCGTGGGCGCGGAATAGCTGGGCTGGGGCGAGGGCGCATAGGAGCGACGCGGCAAATCAGCAGCAATGGCGGAGGAAACGAAAAGGGCCGGGGCGGCAAAGCCCGTCAAAAGAAATCTACGCATGACTTAAAACTCCAAACGGGGCGTCGCAGCTCATCGCCGCCCATGAATTCGGTTTAGCTCGCAATAGTAACCAAATTGATTGCATCGCGGTAAGGTGCGCTTAGGCAAAGATGGCAAGAGTTTGTGCATCACAACTGAAGACAAGTCTTATTGCTTTCTTCTTGTTAAGATCTTCGATCTTTGCAATATTTCATGCTTAACGGTTCACGCTGCACCCGTTTGTTTTGTCGCAAACGCATAATAGCTTGGTTTATGAATCGTTGATGGGCCGCATTTGCTTTTACTTGATGCGCGCCGCTATGCTCTGCTCCGTTCGTTTCAACTGGCGACCGCTTCAATGTCCGACACGAAGACGCATGCGCCAGGCGCGCAATTGGTTCTGCGCGAGCATGCCTTGCGCGCAGCCATAGCGGGTGCGCTTGCCGGGGCCGGGTTCTCCATTGGCGAGGCGGCGCCCGATCTTCTTGTGCTGGACGCAGGCGCAGAGAACAAAAGCTTGCTGACTCCCGTAATGCTGGCGCCTGAGGCTCTTGCGGCGATTGCGCGTTTTGCTGGCAATCCAGTTGAGACGCAACGCTCAATCATTCTGGTGGCCGATGCTGACGGGCCTGCGCGCGAGGCCTTTCTGGGAAGCGTGCGCGCGCTTGCCCGTGCGCTCGCGCCGGGATTGCGCGTGAATGGACTGGCGCCGTTGAACGCTGGCGAAGCGATGGACGTCGCACAGGCGGGAATGGCGTGCGCCTATCTGGCGTGCGCTGTCGCCGTGACCGGTCAAGTCATCGAGATTGCGGCGTCCAAAGGCGCCCGCGTTTTCTAATCAGCGCTCGGCAGACGACGAATGGTGAACTCGATCATATCGTTGTCGAGTTCGCGCCAGAATTCGATTTCAGTCATGTAGGCCGCCTTGGGGAAACGGTCGAACCATTCGCGCGCTTTCTCGCGCGCGGCCATGCGCGGCAGGCGAAAGCTTTCGCGTCGCCAGGTGCCGCCTTCATATGTGCCGCCTTCATATGTGCCGCTTCCATATGCGCCGCCTTCAGATGCGTTGCTCGCACCGGTCCGCACGCGGCGTCCACGCGCAGCCATGCGGGTCACAATGTCACGAGGCTTTCTGCCGGCGGTATCCATACGCAACTCCCGATCAGCGACGCTATCCTAGCGCGCGCGACCGGGCATTGCGAGTCGACATTGAGGACGTTTCAGAGCGGGATCACCAGCAGCGTGTCGATGCGCCGGGAATCGAGCACCACGATACGCTCGCGCAGACGCAGCTTGCTCCCTTCCTCGATCAGCGTTTCAAAGGTGCGCCCGCAAGCGAAGATCGAGGTTTCGCCGCTTGTCATCGTGCGCAGCACTGTGAAATTGCTCCGCGTGCGAATTTCGCCGTTGTTGGCGTCAAGCACGCGCACGTCGCTGGTTGCGTGGCAATACACATGGGGCTCGTAGACGTTGGCCGTGCGCATCGCTGTGATGCGATCAATCATCATGCCGCGACCATCGCAATAGATGACGCTGAGCGGCAGGCCCAGTTCACGGTTTTCGCGAGTGACGATGCGATAGATTCCATTTTCGGTAAAGAAACCGGGCCATTCCTCGAGCCGGTCGTCGTCAAGAGTATGCGCGTAATCTGCGTAGAGATCGTTCACGCGCAGGTGCAAAGCGAGTTGATCGTTCAAGGTCTGCTCGATACTCATCTGGTTCACCTCAAACGCCCATCAGGGCGCGCCAGCCCGTCCAGAAGCCGCGCACGGCGGCCTCGGTCACGCGCGAGCCCTCGCTCGCCTCAATGCCGGAGCCTCCCATGGGCATTATTGTCATGGCGCGGGGATCAGCCCCGGCCGCGCGCTGCACCCAGCCGCCGACGCAGCCGTCTTCCATGGAGATAAGGCCTGCAGGGCCGACGAGATTGTTCACCTGCATCCGCAATTCCTGCATCTGTGCGTCATCGCCCTCAAAGCCCAGAATGGTCCAGATCAGCTCGGTGCGCTCATGCCCCTTGGGCAAAATCTGGCGCACGGCCAGCGCATTCAAAATCTGCTGCACGACAAGCGTCGGAAACACGGTCTGGATGGCGTTTGTGGTCAGGTCGCCCAGCTCCAGTGCGTGCTCCATCATGCGCACGTCGTTGAGCTTGTAGGAATCCTTGAGCGAACGCACTTTCTCCGCGCCCACAGCGTCGTTTGCGTCGGAATTGCGTACGGTATAGCTGAGATGATGCCAGCCGTTGGGAGAGATTTTTACGCCGCCGCCCATGTTGGGCCGCACGACGCCAAAGGTGTTGTGGAACACGTGCAGCAGGCTGGCGTGATACGAATCCTTGTTGTTCTCTGCGTAGAGCTTCCAGTTGTTGGGCAGCACCTGCGAATGATAGCCCAACACTTTAAGCGGCTTTACGAAAACGCGGTCGATGTTGGCGCATAATTCTTCGCCGATGAATTGCGCGAACGGCGGCGTTTCATTGCTGAACGTGCCAAACACCAGCTGCCCGTAGACCTCCACGCGCAGCCGTTCGAGCCCATGCTCGCTCTGGTCGAAATCGGCGTCGAGCCCGCCTTTGCCGCCAACGCCTTTCTTGAAGGCCACCCCCGTGAGGTCGCCGGCGAGGCTGTAGGTCCAATTGTGATAGACGCAGGTGAATTCGGACACGTTGCCGCGCGGCTTGTAGCAAACGAGCGCGCCCTTGTGGGCGCAGCGATTGACCAAAGCATTGATCGCGCCGTCGGCGCCTCGCGACAGAATGATCGGGGAATCGCCCACAAACGTGGTTTTGTAATCGCCGGGATTTGGGATTTCGCACGTCAGCCCGAGAAAATTCCACACCGGGCCACGGAAGATGCGCTCCTGCTCAAGCGCGTAGAGCTGCGGGTCCGTGTAAACCTGAAAAGGCGCGCGCGAGGAATCTTTATGCGGCCAGACGAAATCGGAATTGTGGGCAGAAGTCTGGGCCATGTCGCCTCCGGGTTTGTTTGGAGGCAGTTTAGCCCATCGGCGCAAAGATGGAAGGCGGTGGCGGCATCCGGGTAGCGCGCATCTCTGGAACGTGAAAAAGTTCGCCCGGGGACGGGCGCGCTCCAGAGGGGGCGCTTGCAGGCGCGCGGCGCTCCCAAACCTCACCCGTACCGGCGTTGCGCTTCCACCGTCAGGCCAAGCCCAACGGAGCCGAAGGTGTCGCCCTCGACCAGTTTGGCGGCGTTCAGAGCCTTGGTCACGGCGGCGCGCACGTGGGGTATTTGCGTCGTGCCGCCGGTCAGGAACAATGCGTCGATGGCGCCCGCTTTCAGGCCCGCCTGCTTCAGGCACGAGGCGATGGCGCCCATGATGCGGGCGGTAAGTTCTTTTGAACTGGCGATCAGCGCGTCGCGGTCTGGCTGCGCGCATAAACCGGGCTCCAGCCAGTCGAGCGGGATCTTCGCTTGGGCGTCGTGGGAGAGGGCGATCTTGGCCGCCTCCACGTCCATGGCGATGGTGTGGCCGCGCTGGCTGTCGATCACCTGCACCAGCCGCTCGATGAGATCGGGACGGCCGGACTCGCGCCGCACGTCCTTCAGCTCGCGCAGGGTATGCTGATTGTAGAGCCGGTTGATGCTCGACCAGGTGGCCAGGTCGTGGAAATAGCCCGACGGCGCGTCAACGCCCGCCTTCTTCATCGGGCTGCGGAAGCCCAGAAGCGGCATGGCGGTCTCCAAACTCAGGCGCCGGTCAAAGTCGACGCCGCCGACGCGCACGCCGTCATTGGCCAGTACGTCGTCGGTGCGGTCCGCCCGTTGATGGCGTTGCGGGCTCAGGCGCACGATGGAAAAGTCTGCGGTGCCGCCGCCGATGTCCACAACAAGCGCGATCTCTTCTGACATTACGCTGCGCTCATAATCGAGCGCGGCGGCGATGGGCTCGAACTGGAACGACACGTCCCTGAAGCCGATGCTGGCGGCGATGGCGCGCAGCGATTCCTCGGCTTTGCGGTCGCCGTCTGGATCGCCGTCGACGAAATGGACCGGGCGCCCATGGACGACCTGCGTCAATTCCAGCCCCGTGCGCGCCTCCGCCCGTGCTTTCACCAGCGCCAGATAGCGGCCGATAATCTGGCTGAAGCGCAGCCGGGTGCGCCCCACCTGCGTCGTCTCGTCGATCAGCGAAGAACCTAAAGCAGACTTCAGGCTGCGCAGCAGGCGCCCCTGCGCGCCATCCACATAAGCGCCCATGGCGGCGCGCCCGATTTGGGGATTGGCGGCCCAGTCGAAGAAGATGGCGCTGGGAATGGCGACATGCTCGTCCTCCAGCGCCGCCAAAGCGGGGCCTTTGGGCGATTGCACACCAAGAGTCGTGTTTGACGTGCCAAAATCGAGGCCGCAGCTCGCCATTGTCTGATCCTTGGGGATTCGCCGGGAGCGGCGCAAGGACCGCAAGCGGCGGCAAGTTGGCGATTGGCGCGCAGATGTCAAATCTGCGAGGGCATTGCGCACCCTGACAATTGACACGGGTTCGCCGCTTGGGGTCTATGCAAGCGATATTCGCGGCGTGTTGCCGCTCAGCGACGAGATTGATCCCATGGGCTTTAAATGCGGCATCGTCGGCCTGCCTAACGTCGGCAAGTCGACCCTCTTCAACGCGCTCACCCAGACGGCGGCGGCGCAGGCGGCCAATTATCCTTTCTGTACGATTGAGCCCAACGTCGGCGACGTGGCGGTGCCTGATCCGCGCCTTGACGCTTTGGCGAAGATCGCCGGCTCGAAGGAAATCATTCCGACGCGCCTCACCTTCGTGGACATTGCGGGCCTTGTGCGCGGCGCCTCGAAGGGCGAGGGGCTTGGCAACCAGTTTCTTGCCAATATCCGCGAATGTGACGCCATCGCCCATGTGGTGCGCTGTTTTGAAGACGGCGACATCACCCATGTGGAAGGCAAGATCGACCCCTTAAGCGACATCGAGACGATTGAGACCGAGCTGATGTTGTCCGATCTCGACAGCCTTGAGAAGCGCATCGTGCCGCTGGAGAAGAAGGCCAAGACTGGCGACAAGGACGCTAAAGAAGCGTTCGACCTCATGCATCGCTGTCTGCTGGTTCTGCGCGAAGGAAAGCCCGCGCGCACCGCGAAAATTGCGCCAGAAGAGCAAAAAGCCTTTGCAGCGCTGGGGCTTTTGTCATCGAAGCCCGTTCTCTACGTGTGCAATGTCGAAGAGGCCTGCGCCGACAAGGGCAATGCGTTTTCCGACAAGGTGATGGCGCATGCCGCCAGCGAGGGCGCCGTGGCGGTCGTGGTGTCGGCGAAGATTGAAAGCGAGATCGCAGTTCTGCCGTTTGGCGAACAGAAGGATTATCTCGACGCCGTAGGCCTTGAAGAGCCCGGCCTTAACCGCGTCATCCGCGCCGGCTATGCGCTGCTGCATCTGGTGACGTATTTCACTGTGGGGCCGAAGGAAGCGCGCGCCTGGACCATCGAGCAGGGTACGCGCGCCCCGCAGGCCGCTGGCGTCATCCACACCGATTTCGAGAAGGGCTTCATTCGCTCAGAGACGGTAGCTTACGCCGATTACGTCGCCTTCAATGGGGAGGCTGGCGCGCGCGAGGCAGGCAAGTTCCGGCTGGAAGGCAAGGAATATGTGGTGCAGGACGGCGATTGCCTGCACTTCCGCTTCGCCAATTAAAGGCTCACGTTCCGCGCGCCTGCGCTATGGGGCGCGCGGATGACGATCAGCTTTTGCAAGTCTCAGCTTTTGCAAGTCTCAGCTTTTGCAAGTGCTTGCCGCGATCAACGTATAGGCCGGGCAGGTTTTCATCAGCGCTGTGGCCAGAGGGATCAGGCCAATCAGGCCCCAATATGTTTTTGGGCCTACAAAGACCAGCGACAGCAGCCCAAGACCCAGCACGATGCGCAATGCGCGGTCGATGTTTCCCACGTTTTCTTTCAGCATGGCTTTTGTCTCCCGGGCTGTGACCTGATCGTATCAGTCGAACGCACTCCGCCCGGTTGCGCCTTGCGCGAGATCAATTACGCGCAAAATCGTTTGGATGCCGGGCTCGGTCCAGAACTGCGCCATGTCGCATTGGAGCATGCAGAGGCGGGCGGCAAGCCCGCCGCTCAAAGCGCAATCTCAATGCCCGTCAAATGACATCAGCGTGCGCACGGGCACGCCCAGCGCCTCGATTTTGCTGGCGCCCCCCAAATCTGGCAGGTTGATCACAAAACACGCCGCCACAACATTGGCGCCTATGGATTGCAGCAATTTGACTGCGCCCTCCGCCGTGCCGCCAGTGGCGATGAGATCGTCGACCAGGATCACGCGTTCGCCCGGCGTCACGGCGTCGCTGTGCATCTCCATCTCGTCAACGCCGTATTCCAGAGAATAGGCGATGGAGACTTTGGTGTGCGGCAGTTTGCCTTTCTTGCGGATAGGCACG
Source organism: Beijerinckiaceae bacterium (assembly GCA_947476075.1). Lineage (GTDB taxonomy): Bacteria > Pseudomonadota > Alphaproteobacteria > Rhizobiales > Beijerinckiaceae > Terripilifer. The sequence goes on along the minus strand of CANJPM010000199.1, from coordinate 458 downwards.
AAGCCCGCCGACACTTGATGCGCCACGGCGCCGCCAAGGATGAACCCGCGCGCCTCGACGCCCGCCACCTTGTCGATTTTCAGCCCGGCCCACGGTTGCACCATTAAATCCACCGCGCGCCGAAACGCCTGGGGAGAACCCAGAAGCGTGGTGATGTCGCGGAACATAATTCCGGGCTTGGGGTAATCTGCAATCGTGCGGATGGAATTCTTCAGATCGCTGTCGATGTCCATGAAGCGGCTCGCATGAGGAGGGGGTTGGGTCTAGACTTGACTCATTGGCTTGCGTTTTGCGCATGCTGCGCCCGACGCCGACGTTGAGGAGATCTTCATGAGCGATGTTCCCAAAACCGTTGCTGCGCAGACACTTCTGGCGCGAACTCCGGTTGTTGTCGTCGATCTCGATATCTCGTTCTGGCGTCTGGTGCTCTTTTTCGTGAAGGCGAGCCTTGCCGCGAT
>CANJPM010000198.1 GCA_947476075.1 Beijerinckiaceae bacterium | reverse complement strand
CGATTCCGCAAAAGCCGATGCAGTCGGCGTTGCTGCAATCGCAACAGCTTCAGCACCCTCAGCAGGGGTTACCACACGACGACGGCGACGTTTACCGGGAGATTGCGACCCACCCTTTCGACCGGCTTCCGCGGCCAGTTCGCGGTTCTGGGCGAATGCGCGGTTTTCCGGCTTGACGGATTGACCGCCTTTCCGTGCTATTTCCCTACGCTTTTCAAGCGACATCGCTGCAAAGCCGCGCTTCGCCTTTCGTTTCTTGGTTCTCATTGAAGCCTCTGCAAAAATAAATAGAAAAAACAAACTCTCTAAAACAACGAGCGCCACACATTCAGGCGCCGTCAAAGACGGGCCTGACGCGACCGGCCAAACGCCGGACGCTATGCATGAACACAAGCTAGACTAAACGGATTTGCGACTGAACACAAGCACCTGACGCGGGTCAATCCGCAGGCCCGCGGATTCGCCGATCTCTGGCCGCCAGCGCGCAGCGCCGCGCACGCGCAACGGAGCCACGAGGCCAGCAACCTGAACGTGTCGCAAATCGTCCTCGCCAAGATAACGGCGGTTCGTCAGCACGCCCGTCAAAGGCGGCGGGGCTGAAGGGTCAAACGGCTCAAGCTTTATCCCGTGCGGGCGCAGGCACAGGGTTACTGGCCCATCCTCAACCTCGGCGGGAGCGTCAAAATCTCCCAGAGGCGTTTGGATGCGGCCATTGAGCGCAACCACGTCGATCTCGTTCAGATCGCAGAAAAAGCGGGCGGCGAAAAGGCTTTGCGGCGCCTCGTAGAGTTCTTCAGCCGTCCCCATCTGGACGATCTTGCCAGCGCGCATCAGGGCAATGCGGTCGGCCAATTGCATCGCCTCTTCGGGATCATGCGTGACGACGACGGCGGTGGCGCCCTTTTCACGCAGCAGCGAAGCGGTTTCCTCGCGAATACGCTCGCGCATGCGCTGATCGAGATTGGAGAACGGCTCGTCCATCAGCAATACGCCAGGATGGGGCGCCATGGCGCGGGCCAAAGCCACGCGCTGTTGCTCGCCGCCCGAAAGCATGTGCGGATAATCCTTGGAATAGCGCAACAACCCGACGCGCGCGAGCTGCGCTTCGGCCACGATGCGCGCCTTGTGCGCAGGCAGTTTCGAGAGTCCGAACGTCACGTTCTCGAAGATCGTCAGGTGCGGAAACAGCGCGTAATCCTGAAACATCATCCCAACGCCGCGCTGCTCGGGCGGCGTAAAGCGATCAGGCCCCACAACCTCGCGGCCATCGATCAGCACGCGGCCGGAATCAGGCCGCTCAAGTCCGGCCACGATGCGCAGCAAGCTCGTCTTGCCGCAGCCCGAATGGCCGAGCAGGCACACGATTTCGCCGGGTTCGACGCGCAACGACACATCGTCAACGGCCAGCGTGGCGCCAAACGTCTGGCGCAGGTTCTGCAAATCGAGTGACGCCGCGCCCCTGCGCACGCTGACCTGTGGCTCCGGACTCATAATTTTCCCTGTGGCTTGTCGGGCGCGCCCGCAGGCTCAACCAAAAGAAGATCGCGCGCCATGGCCTCTGCGCCTTCGGCGTTCTTGTCCCACGCGAACGCGCGCCGACGGCTCAGGCGCGCCAGCATCATCACCGGCACAAGACCAACGAGCACGATGCAGGTCGCCGCTACAGCGCCGTCTTCATAGGTGCCACGCGCCGCCTCGCCGTAAAGATGGGTGGCCAGCGTCTCGAAGTTCAATGGCCGCAGCAACAAGGTCGCCGGCAATTCCTTCATGCAATCGACGAAGACCAGCAACGCCGCGCCGCCCAGAGCTGGCCGGATCAGCGGCAATTGCACGCGCCGCATCGCGCCGCCCGCGCTCTGTCCCAACATACGCGCTGCATGATCAAGCGAGGGCGAGAGTTTCGCCAAACCAGATTCGACGCCTCCTGCGGAAATGGCCAAAAAGCGCGCCACATAGGCGTAGACCAGCGCGGCGCCGGAGCCGGAGATCAACAGGCCGAGCGAAATCCCAAACAGGCTTTCAGCCGTATCTGCGATGATGTTGTCGAGTGCAAACAACGGCGTCATCAGGCCGATGGCGAGCACAGTGCCCGGCGCCGCATAGCCCAGCGAAGAGGCGCGCAGCAAAGCGCCGCCGAGGGGCGCGCGCGACAGGCGCGCAGCCGACGCCACAAGAAAGCCCAGCGCCATGGCCACAACGGTGGCGGCGCTGGCTATGGCGATGGTGTTGAGAATCTCCTGCCCGATTTGCGGCGAAAAGCCGGCAAAGCGCACGCGCTTGAAAGCCTCGTTGGCGACATGGCCGGCGGGCAAGATAAAACCGATCAGGATCGGCGTGCTGACCAGCGCGATAGCGAGACCCGCGCGCCAGCCGGTAAGCTGCAAAGGCGCGGCGCGACGGGCGCGTTGCGCCTGCGAGACATAGCGTTGACGCCGGCGCGCCCAGCGCTCCAGCAGCACCAGCGCCACCACCAGGGCGAGCATGGCGAGCGCGATTTGCGCGGCGCCGGGCAAATTCGAGCGATTTATCCATGTCGAATAGATCGATACCGACAAAGTCTTCACGCCGAGAAACTCAGAGGCGCCGATGTCGTTGAGCGCCTCCATCAGGGCCAGCGAGGCGCCGACCGCGATGGCCGGGCGCGCCAGCGGCAGAGCGACCCGAAAAAACACGCGGGTGCGGCTCGCGCCAAGCGTGCGCGCGGCCTCCAGCAGGCTGCCCGCCTGCATCAGGAACATCGCCCGCGTCGATAGATAGACATAGGGATAAAGCACGAAACTCAGGAGCAGAATGCAGCCTGTCATCGTGCGCACGTCAGGAAACCACAACGCGCGCGGATCGGTCAGCCCCAGCAACGCCCGTACGCCCGTCTGCACCGGGCCGATGGGATGCATGAGATCAAGATACGCATACGCGACGATATAGGTGGGTGTGGCCAGCGGCAGCAGCAGCGCCCAGTCAAACAGGCGGCGACCGGGAAATTCATAGGCCGTGACGAGCCACGCCAGCCCCGCGCCCAGCGTCACCACCATCACGCCGACGCCCAAGAGCAAGACAGCAGTGTCGCGCAACGCTTGCGGCAATACATAGGCCAGAATGTGGGGCCAAAGATCGCCCGAGCCGCGCCCGGCGATCAGGATCAGCGACACCAGCGGCGCCAGCACAAGCAGCGCAACGCAGGAAGAGGCGATCAGCCAACGCCGGTCGCCCCCCTCGCCAAAGACGCTGCGTCTCGCCTGCCCCGAATCCATTCAGCCCCATCTGCGCCGGGGGTGAGCCCCGACGCCTGTTTTCCACATTGTCCTGTAGGGATTAATTATCGAAACCCACCTTGTCGACCAATTCGCTCGCCTGTTTGCGATTGCGCACAATGTCGGCGACAGGCAGCGGATCGACCTTCAGCTCGCCCAAGGCGGCGATGATAGGAGTGACCTTGGCGCCTTTGGCGACGGGATATTCGAAATTTCCCTCCGAATAGATCGCCTGCGCCTCGTCGGACGCCAGCCATTCCAGCAGCTTGACGGCGCTGGCGCGGTGCGGTGCATTTTTGGCCAAAGCCGCGCCCGAAACATTCACATGGGTCCCGGCGCCCGCAAGCGTCGGCAACAAAACGTCGATGGCGTCGCCCCATTTTTTCTGGTCCGGACCGCCGGCGCCAGAGCGCATCAGGCCAACGTAATACGAATTGCCGACGCCGATCTCGCAAATGCCGCCCAGAATGTCGCGGGCGACTTCGCGGTCGCCGCCAGAGGCCTTGCGAGCGAGATTGGCCTTCACGCCGCGCAGCCAGGCGTCAGCTTTCTCAGTGCCGTAATGGGCGATCACCGCCGCGATCAGCGCCGTGTTGTAGGAATGCTGCCCCGAACGGATGCAGATCTTGCCCTTGTATTCGGGCTTGGCGAGATCCTCATAGGAAATGGCCTTCAGGCCGAGGCTCCTGGACGCGTAGACCACGCGGGCGCGCATCGACAGCGCAAACCAGCGCCCTTCGGGATCGCGCAGATTGGCGGGCACTGCCGCCTCCAGCACGGCGGACTTCACCGGCTGGGCCACGCCCCGATTGACCAGATCGACGAGGTTGCCGATGTCGACTTCCATCAGCACATCGGCAGGCGAACGCGCGCCTTCCGCAGCCACGCGCTCGGCGAGGCCCTCTTTCACGAACACCGTATTGACCTTTATGCCGGCCTTCTTCTCGAACGCCTCAATCAGCGGACGCACCAGCCCCGGCTCGCGAGTGGTGTAGAGATTGACCGTTTCCTGGGCGCTCACGGGCGCCACAAAAGCCGCAAAAGCCGCGCCGGCCAGAAGAAGTTTTGAACGAACGCTGGCGATGGACATAGGCACTCCGAACACAAGGGCGCCTCTCAACGAGGCAGGTGAGCGAAGAATCGCCATTTCAAAAGAAAGCGCAAGCAAAATCAGTAGTTTAGAATTCTTCTAAATCCATTATGCGGAACAGGCCGATCCGGATCAGCAACATAGCGAATTCTTAGAGGCCAAATTATTTTCCGGCCTCCCGTTTCGCAGCCGCCGGGACATGGCTCGACCGCCCCGACATTGACTTTCCCCGCCCCGCCCTCTATTGCACCCTCCATCGAGCGCCTTCCGGGGCGCGCGATGTATTTGACGCACCCGTGGCTTCTCCCTTTGAGGTGAGAAACCTGTCGGTCCAGCCTCTCGCTCGCGAGCGGCATGGACAGAGGAGGGCGCGTTCCTCCGCCATTTGCCGGCGGGAGGAGACGCGGATCGAGCGGCGCTTTGGCGCCTGCGCGTGTACGTGGCCTCGTCGGCGCACCATTTCGAGGAATGCGACAATGACGAAGCGCGCAGAATCAAAGTATAAAATTGACCGTCGTATGGGCCAGAACATCTGGGGCCGTCCGAAGAGCCCGGTCAACCGCCGCGAATACGGCCCCGGCCAGCACGGCCAGCGCCGCAAGGGCAAGATGTCTGACTTCGGCACCCAGCTGAAGGCCAAGCAGAAGCTCAAGGGCTATTACGGCAACATCTCCGAAAAGCAGTTCCGCAAGTATTACGCCGAAGCCATTCGCATGAAGGGCGATTCGGGCGACAACATGATCGGCCTGCTGGAGCGTCGCCTCGACGCGGTTGTGTACCGCGCCAAGTTCGTCGCCACCCCGTTCGCCGCGCGCCAGTTCGTGAACCACGGGCACATCCGCGTGAACGGCCGCCGCGTCAACATCCCCTCCTATCAGGTGCGCCCGGGCGATCTCATCGAGATCAAGGAAAGCTCCAAGCAGCTGACCTTCGTGCTCGAAGCCAGCCAGCTCGCCGAGCGCGACGTGCCCGATTTCTACGAAGTCGACCATTCCAAGATGACCGCCAAGATGACGCGCATTCCGCTGCCGTCGGAAGTGCCCTATCCGGTCATGATGGAACCCAACCTCGTGATCGAATTCTATTCACGCTAATAAAAATTAGCGTTCTAAATCGACATAAATCAATCAAGTCGGGGCCGTCACATAAGCATGTGGCGGCCCTTTCTCTTGTCAGACTGACGGCCCGGCTCAGGCCCGTGAGCCGGCTGCCATCGCTCTGGACGTTGCGCGCAAATAATCGCGGAAAACGGACGCCACGGGACTAAGTCTCTTGCCTCGCAAATTCACGATGAACCATTGCGACAGGATGGGAAATCCCTCAACATTAAGAATTGCGAGCTGTTCGCTCGCCGGATCAGCAGCGAGCGCATGGCGTGAAACGATTGCGCAGCCCAGACCGCCAGCTACAGCCTGCTTGATCGCCTCATTCGACCCCAGACTCAATCGAACGCGCGGTTTGGCCTTTTGCGCCTTGAAGAATCGATCAGCCATCATACGCGTGCCCGAGCCCTCCTCGCGCAAGATCAGAGATTCCTTTGCGAACAAGGCCAGCGGAACGCGGCGGCGTTTGGCGAGCGGATGCCCGAGGGGCGCAATCGCAAGCAAGGGGTTTTCTAAAAAATTCTCCGCCTCGACATCCAAATCCGACGGCGGAACCGACATCACCGCTATATCGACTTTATTCTCACGCAACAGCTGGATCACCCCTCCGCGATTCAGCACATCGAACGTGATGTCGATCTCTGGATGAGTCTGAAAAAAGGCTCCCAGCATTCGCGGGATGAAATATTTCGCCGTACTGACGACTGCGACGCGCAAGTTCCCGCGTGACAATCCTTTGGCGCCGTCGGCGATTTGCGCAAACGCGCTCCATTCATCAAGCATCGCCCGCGCCGTTTTGGAAAGCTCTATCCCGATCTCGGTAAGATGAATTGTCTTTCCGATGACTTCGTAGATTGGCAACCCCACGGAGAGCGATAATTCCTTGAGCTGCATCGACGCGGTCGGTTGCGTCACGTGGCAAGCCCTTGCCGCGCGACTGATACTGCCCTCGTCAACGAGCGCGAGAAAGAGACGTAATTGTCGAAAGGTCGCATTCATAGATAAAACTCTATCATTTGATCTCGTAAAATCAATTTCTTTTAGATCCTGCGATCTGCTACCGCACCTCAAGCGAAAGGAATTTTTCACGATGTCAAATTTTATAGACCCTGCAATTCTGTTTTTCGTTTTCGGCGCGTTCGCCGGCATAGTGAAATCCAACCTCGAAATCCCGCAACCGATTTCCCGCTTCCTTTCGCTTTATCTCCTGATGGCTTTGGGATTGCGCGGCGGGTTTGAATTGGCGCATTCGGGTCTGACGCCGACAGTTATCAGCGGATTGGCGTGCGCGCTGGGGCTGGCAATCGCTGTGCCTGTGATCGGCTATTTCCTGCTGAGAAAAGTAGTCAATGGTTTCGATGCTGCTGCGATCGCGGCGACTTATGGCTCAGTGAGCGCGGTCACCTTCATCACTGCAACGCGCTATCTTGATGATCAGGCGATCGCCTTCGGCGGACATATGGCTGCAGCCATGGTCTTTATGGAATCGCCCGCGATCATCATGGCTATCGTGGTTGCGAATACGCTAAGGAAAAATGCTCAGCCCCAGCTCGCTTCTGTTCACGCCAACGAAGCGCCCCCGGTTTCCACGCTTCACATCATCAAGGAATCGCTGACCGACGGAGCGCAACTCCTGCTCATCGGCTCGGTGCTGGTCGGCGTCATATCCGGAGACGCGGGCAAAGCCGCGATGCAGCCGTTTGCTGGCGATCTCTTCCGGGGGATGCTGGCTTTCTTCCTGCTCGACATGGGCATCATGACCGCAAAAAATTTCCCAGCAGTCAAAACCTTGTCGCCCTGGCTCCTCGCCTACGCCATATTGGGACCGATTGCCCATGCAGCGCTGGCCCTTCTGGTTGCAAGCCTTGCCGGTTTGTCGGT
>CANJPM010000197.1 GCA_947476075.1 Beijerinckiaceae bacterium | reverse complement strand
TTGTGTAACCTCTGCAGTTACGTTTTGCGTAGCTGTGGGGGCATCCGTGACGCTGAAAGATTCACAGGCCAATGACGACGGTTTGTTGAGCGGCGCGTTTACGAGAGTGCGCTGGCATGGAATGGTTTCCAGACCGGCCGTGATCGCAGCGTTGGTCCTGCTGATTGGCTCATGCTTCACTTTTGTGGCCTGGCTGGCTGTGGCGCGCGCCGATGCGCGGGCTCAGGCGGAACGCTTCGCTTTTATAACGACCAAGTTTCACGATTCCATAGCGACCCATCTTCAGCGGCATGCGCAGGAGCTGGGCGCGGGCGTCGCTTTGGCGCAAACCATCGGCTTCGTCACCGCCGAGCACTGGCGTTCAATTTACGTGAATCTGCGCATTGTGGAGCGCCATAGCGGATTGCAGGGGTTTGGCTTTGTCGAACTGGTGCAGGCACGCAATCGCACAGCCTTCGAAGACAGGCTGCGCGGGCAGGGCTATCTGGATTATGCGATCCATCCTGCGGGCGAGCGGGAAGCCTATGCCGCCGTTTCGTATATGGAGCCGGACGCCGTTCGCGTCCCGCGCGTGCATGGCTTCGACATGTTCACCGATCCGGTGCGGCGCGATGCGATGGAGCGGGCGCGCGACCTTGGGAAAGTCACGACCTCCGGGCGCGTCGTGCTCTTTCACGACCAGGCACTCCAGCCCGGCTTCCTTCTGTATCAGCCGTTTTATGGTCCGATGCTTCCTGGTCCCGATGTGGCGGAGCGCCGCCGCGCACTGCGCGGGTTTGTGTTTTCGCCAGTACGCTCTCTCTCTTTTTTTGATGCGATCAAAGATAACTTTGATGCGGACGTTGGCCGCCATCTGGCGATTGAAGCGTTCGACGGCGCGGACGCAAGGCCAGAGAATTTGATCTATGAAGCTCATCAATCGGAAGTTGCGTCCGGCGCCATGATGCATGTCGGCGTCCACAATCTTTTCGAGCGTCCCTGGACCGTGCGTTTGACCGCCCTGCCTGCATTCGATGCCAGCGTTGATGGACGCGCACGCATGACGGTTCTGCTGGGAGGCAGCGCGATAACATTCTTGATGAGCGCTCTTGCCGCCTCCACCGCAGCGCGCAATCAAGAGCAGCAAGAGATCGCGCGCAACAAGGATATGATCGCACGCGAGTTGTCCCATCGCGTGAAGAATCTGTTGTCGGTGATTCAATCAGTGGCTTCGCGCAGCCTTTCGGACGGGCGGTCGTTGCCGGAGGCGCGGCGCGTGTTGTCGGACCGCATAGCAGCGCTGGCCCGCGTACATTCCTCGCTTGTGGATGCGCAATGGTCGGGCGCCATGCTGCATGATCTGGTGAATGGCGAGCTTTCGCCGTTTGGCGCCCGCGTGATTGTTGTTGGACCGGCGCTGCGCGTTAACGCGCAAATGTCGCAGCATTTGGCTATGGCTGTGCACGAGCTGGCGACAAACGCCGTTAAATATGGCGCGCTCTCGCACCCCAAAGGCTCGGTGCGCGTCGAATGGCGGGTGTTCCAGTCGGACGACGGGCAGCGCTTCAGATTCTCCTGGCGAGAGGCTGGCGGCCCGCTTGTGAGCGACCCGCTGCATGAGGGCTTTGGCCAGAAATTGCTGCGCCGCCTGCTGGGATCGGCGCTCTCCGCACAACCTAGTATTGACTACGCGCCTGAGGGGCTGCGTTACAGGTTCGAGTGTGATCTGTCGCGCATTGGGGACGTTCCGGACGTCGGCGTCGTCAAGAAGCGCGCTTAGCTCATACGTTCAGTTTCTTGCCCATACGCCCCGCCAGATCCTGAATGTATTGCCATGCGGTGCGGCCGGAGCGCGCGCCGCGCGTCGTCGCCCATTCGAGCGATTCCGCACGGATGACCTCGTGGCTTTCGTTGAGCCCGAAATGCGCGGCGTAGCTGAACACCATGTCGAGGTAATCGTCCTGGCTGCATCGATGGAAGCCCAGCCACAGGCCGAAGCGATCGGACAGCGAGACTTTTTCCTCGACCGCCTCGCCGGGGTTGATGGCTGTTGAGCGCTCATTGTCCATCATATCGCGCGGGAGGAGATGGCGGCGATTCGAAGTGGCGTAAAACAGCGCGTTTGAGGGACGTCCCTCAATGCCGCCTTCCAGCACCGCCTTCAGCGATTTGTACGTCGTGTCTTCGGCGTCGAACGACAGGTCGTCGCAGAAAATCAACACCCGGGCGGGAGAATAGCGCAATTGGGTCATCAGCGCCGGCAGGCTCTCGATGTCTTCGCGATGGATTTCCACAAGCTTCAAAGCTTCTTCGGCGGGCAGGGAGGCGTTGATCTGCGCGTGCACGGCTTTGACCAGCGAGGATTTGCCCATGCCGCGCGCGCCCCACAGCAAAGCGTTGTTGGCGGGAAGGCCCCTGGCGAAGCGCTCGGTGTTCTCGTAGAGCTGGTCGCGCACGCGGTCGACGCCCTTTAACAACGCCATCTCGACCCGGTTGACCCGCAGCACGGGGGAGAGGCCCTGCGGCGCGGCGTGCCAGACGAACGCGTGCGCAATCGAAAGATCGATTGCCGTGGAGGCGGGCGGCGCCAAACGCTCCAGCGCATCGGCGATGCGGGCGAGCAGGGCGAGCTGTTCTTCGGGCTGGGTCATGACGATCCCGGTACAGGAGGTTGAGCAAGGGGTCTGGGCTCTTGGGGCCGCTGTTTAGCCCGCCTGCGGGCCCGCGTCCAATGAGGCGCAGGCTCGCCATTGCTTTCGATGCAGGCCCCGCTATAGTCCGCGCCACTTCAGCAGGCGTAATCGCCTTGCTCGTGCTTCGGAGCTTTATCGACCATGAATTTCATTACACCCGCCTTCGCTCAGGCCCCTGGCGCCGGCCAGACGGACATGCTGCTCCAGCTCGCCCCGTTCGGCATCATCCTTGTCATCATGTACTTCCTGATTCTGCGCCCGCAGCAGAAGCGGGCCAAGGCTCACGCCGACATGATCAAGGCCGTTCGTCGCGGCGACACAGTCGTCACCTCAGGCGGCTTCATCGGCCGCGTGACCAAGGTCATCGACGATCATGAGATCGAGATCGAGCTGGCGCCCGAAACCCGCGTCCGTCTGCTGCGCGCGATGATCGCCGAAGTGCGCACCAAGGGCGAACCCGCCTAGAGCGTCCTTGGCTCAAGCGGGCGTTCGCGCCCGCAGGCCTTCCTTAAGCACGCCCTTTTACGGACAAGATCATGTTTCGCTTCCCACGCTGGAAAATCGCTTCGATCATAGCCATGTCTCTGTTGGCGTTCCTTGTGATCGTCCCGAGCTTCCTGGCCAAGGACGTGCGCGAAAACATCGCCAAAAAGCTGCCGGCGTGGTTCCCGTTCTATAGCGTTGTACTGGGGCTGGATCTCCAGGGCGGCGCACATATTCTGCTGGAAGTGGACGCGGCAGACGTCGCCCGCACCCAGGTCGAGGCGCTGCGCGACGACGTTCGTCGCATTCTGCGCGAGGAGCGCATCCGCATTACCGGCGGCATTGGCGGTTCTGGTCGCACGGTGCAAGTGCGCGTGCCCGATGCTGCAGAGCGGCAGAAAGCCGTGGTGCGCCTGCGCCAGCAAGCCCAGCCCAATGCTGCCAATGCCCTTGGCATCACCAGCCCGCCGACCTTTGAGGTTCGGGAATCGCCTGATGGGCTCGTGCAATTGGTGTTGAGCGATTCTGCGATTCTGGACCGCGTGCGCCGTGCAGTTGACCAGACCATCGAGGTCATTCGTCGCCGCGTTGATGCGCTGGGCACGACGGAGCCCAACATCCAGCGTCAGGGCGCAGATCGCGTTCTGGTTCAGGTGCCGGGTCTTCAGGACACCAATCGCCTTAAAGAATTGCTTGGCACCACCGCGCGGCTTGAATTCCGCCTTGTCGCCGACCCCGGCTACAGCCCCGGCGACGTCGATATGCTCAACGAGTTCGACAAGGACGGCAAGCCGCTTGGCTCCTATCCGGTCGAGAAGCGCGTGATGGTGCAGGGTGAAGACCTCACCGACGCGCAGCCGGGCTTCGATCAGCGTTCCGGCGAGCCGGTCGTGAACTTCCGCTTCAACCTGCGCGGCGGCCAGCGCTTTGGAGAAGTCACCAGCGCCAACGTCGGCAAGCCTTTCGCCATCGTGCTCGACGGCAAAGTGATTTCTGCGCCGCGCATTCTGGGCCCCATCACCGGAGGCTCAGGCCAGATCTCGGGCCGCTTCACGGTGCAGCAGGCCAACGATCTGTCGGTGCTGTTGCGCGCCGGCGCCTTGCCCGCGAAGCTCACCATTGTTGAGGAGCGCACTGTCGGCCCCGGCCTCGGGCAGGACTCTATCGACGCCGGCAAGACTGCGGCCTATGTCGCCTCCGTGCTCGTCGTGGCCTACATGCTGACGACGTATGGGATCTTTGGCCTGTTCGCCAACATCGCGCTGTTCGTGCATATCGTGATGGTGTTCGCCGGACTCGTCCTTTTGCAGGCGACGCTGACGTTGCCAGGGATCGCCGGCATCGTGCTGACGATCGGCATGGCGGTGGACGCAAACGTGCTCATTTATGAGCGCATCCGCGAGGAGGCGCGCATGGGGCGGTCGATCATTTCGGCGCTCGACGCGGGCTTTAATCGCGCCTTCGCCACCATTGTGGATTCGCAGTCGACGACGATGGTTGTCGCCGTCATTCTCTATTTCCTGGGTTCTGGTCCGGTGCGCGGCTTCGCCGTTTCGCTGGGTCTTGGCATCGTGACCACGATTGTAACGGCAGTCACCATGACGCGATTGATGATCGCGCTCTGGTACCGCTGGTCGCGACCGACCCGCATTCCGATCTGAACGGACCAGCCATGCTTCGTTTTCGCCTTGCCCCAGACAATATGAAATTCGGCTTCATGCGGCTTCGTCGCGTGACTTACCCGCTGTCAGCTCTGCTCTCGATCCTGTCGGTGGTGGCGTTTCTGACTCTTGGACTTAATTACGGGATCGATTTCGCCGGTGGAACGCTGATGGAATTGCGCGCCAAAAGCGGGCAGGCCGATCTGGTGACCCTGCGCGCGCTTGGCGACAAGCTGCAATTGGGCGAAGTCGAGGTTCAGGCGTTTGGCGGCGATCAGGACGTAACCTTGCGGGTGCGGTTGCAGCCGGGTGGCGACGCCGCCCAGCAGCAGGCGGTTCAAAGCGTGCGTGCGGCAGTGGGCGAGAATTACGAATTCCGCCGTGTCGAAGTGGTGGGGCCGCGCATCTCGGGCGAGCTCGTGCAATCGGGCACGCTGGGCGTTGTGTTGTCGATTGTCGCGGTGCTGACCTATTTATGGTTCCGGTATGAATGGCAATTGGCCATCGCCGCCGTTATCGCGACCATGCACGATCTGTTGCTGACAATGGGCTTCTTCGCGATCACGCGGCTTGAGTTCAACATTACCTCTATCGCGGCCATTCTCACCATTGTGGGGCTGTCGTTGAATGAAACCGTGGTGGTGCTCGACCGCATTCGAGAGATTCTGCGCAAGTTCAAGCGTATGCCAATGCCGGAAATCATCGACACCTCGATCAACGCCGTGCTGTCGCGCACGATCATGACGTCGACCACCACATTGATGGCGCTGGCCTCGCTCGTGCTGTTTGGCGGCCATGTGATCCAGTCTTTTGCGGTGGCGATGATGTTTGGTCTGGTGATAGGTGCTTATTCGTCGATTTTCATCTGCTCTCCGATCCTGATCTATCTCGGCGCTCCCTCACAGGGCGAGCCTGAGAAGAGCGGGCCTTAGGCAGTAGAAAGTCCCTCATCCGTCATGCTTCGCATGCCACCTTCTCCCGCGCGCGGGAGAAGGAAGAAGAGGCGCAGCTTGTTGCAGCCCTTCCTTTCCTTCTCCCGCAGGCGGGAGAAGGTGTCGCGCGAAGCGTGACGGATGAGGTTTATTCGACTGGCTATTCACCAACCAAAGGCCCCATGACAAACGCGGCATACGAAGGCTTCCTCCCCGGCCTCCATCCCATCGAGGGGTATGGCGCGGGCGGGTTTCGTTTTGCAGGCATGTCGCATCGTGGCTCGTTGCTCGTTTCGCCCTCGGGAATAAGTGCGATCAGCCCTGTGCGCGTGCAGGAACTCGATGCGGGCGCGCTTGAATCCTTGTTGAACGCGCCGCGCGGCGCGGTAGATCTGCTGGTGCTGGGCACGGGGCAAAGCCTCGTGGTTCCGCCGCGCGCTTTGCGCGAGCTTTTGCGGGCTGCTGGAATCGGAATCGATCCGATGGCCACTGGTCATGCGGTCTCCACCTACAACATTTTGCTCGCGGAGGGCCGTAAGGTCGCCGCCGTTCTGCTGGCGGCGCCATGAGCGGATCTGGCGATCTCACCGCCGCCTATGCTGCGTGCGAAACCCTTGTGCGCGAGCGTGATCGCGATTGCTGGCTTGCCTGTCTGTTTGTTCCGGAATCCGTGCGCGCAAACGTGCTGGCTCTGTATGCGTTCAACGCCGAGATTGCGCGCGTGCCCGAGATTGTGTCGCAGCCGACGTTGGGCGAAATTCGCCTGCAATGGTGGGTTGAAGTGATCGAGGGCGCGCGGCGCGGCGAGGGCGCCGGTCACCCGGTGGCCATGGCGCTGATCGACACGATGGAGCGCTTTCGTCTGCCGCCCGCTGCGCTTGCCGGCCTCATCGAAGCGCGCCGGTTCGATCTTTATTGCGATCCGATGCCGAGCCTCAATGATCTTGAGGGCTATCTTGGCGAAAGCGTCTCCGCCCTGTTCCGTCTGGCCTCTATCGTCATCGCCAATGGCGAAGACCCCGGAGGCGCGCAGGCTGTCGGGCATGCGGGCGTGGCCTGTGGTCTCGTCGAAATTCTTGGCGCCCTGGGCGAACAGGCTGCGCGCGGGCAATGCTATATCCCGCGCGACGTTCTGGCCCGCCATGGCGCTTTGCCGGAAGCGGTTGCGGGAGGGCTCGCCTCGCCCGCGCTTGCAGGCGCTCTGGCGGAGATGCTAGCGCGGGCGCGCCATCATCAAGCGGCGGCTATGAGCAGCGCAGAAGTGTTGAATATGTCTGTGCGCGTGGCGCTTTTACCGCTGGCGCTTGTTCAGGCGCGCTTAAGGTATGTCGAGAAATCGGGACGCGATCCGTTTGCGCGCGAACAAAATCTGCCGCAATGGCGTGCGCAATGGACTCTTTGGCGCGCCGCGCGCCGCCTTTAGCGCAATAAAAAAGGGCGGGACAAACGCCCGCCCTTTCTGGTTTGGTTTGTTGCGACTTAGTAGCGCGCTATGAGCGACTGCAAGGAATTGTCGCCAAATTGATAGAACGCGCCGAGGCGCACAGAGTGCGAATTGTCGCTGAACTTGTAAGACGCATTGTTAGTGCC
>CANJPM010000196.1 GCA_947476075.1 Beijerinckiaceae bacterium | reverse complement strand
GTTTGGTGCCCCTAGCCGGAATCGAACCAGCACTCCTTGCGGAATCCGATTTTGAGTCGGACGCGTCTACCAGTTCCGCCATAGGGGCTCCGCCTGCGCGGAAGTGGCTGAATATAGACGAGGCCGCTGACGGGTCAACATGCCGTTTGGCGCCATCTGGCGGTTTCGTGCGTTTTCTCTCCGGCAAGACGAATTGCCAGACCAACAAGCCCCTTGCCGGACATGCCCTTTGCGGAGACGAAGATGTCCATATCTTCAAAAACCAGCCAGACCTCAGCCCGGCCGACCCATGCACGGAGGAAGAGAGTTCCGATGGTGATGGACGCGCTCAAGGAAGGCGAGCTGAAATCGTCTCCAGATCGAAAGGCGCAAAACCCCGGACAGGCGATCGCCAAAAGCTTGAGCGAGGTCAACGTGTCCTGTGAAGGAAAAAAGGCTCAACCCCAGCCCGCGGAAAGCGCCAGTCAGAACAACGGCACTGGCCCCTCCCAGCGCGAACTCTACGAGGTGGCTCGCAAACGCGGCTTGCCAGGTCGCTCCCGGATGACGAAAGCCCAGCTGGCCCGTGCGCTCGCGAGATGAAAATTGGCTTAAACCCTCACATTGGCGACGCAGACACATGCGGCGCTTGAATTAAACACCCAGCCTTGATATTGCCCATCCCGACCGTCGAGCTCAAAAAGCGCGACCCCTCGCGGAGAGGTGGCAGAGTGGTCGATCGCGCCGCACTCGAAATGCGGAGTACGGGCAACCGTACCGGGGGTTCGAATCCCTCCCTCTCCGCCACTAGACCACTTAAAACTCCCCACACCTCCGATAGAGACACGAAACCCCCCGGGGTTTCCGAAGGCTTTCAAGTTGCGACCGAACCACTAAGACTATCGCGCGCACAAAAATCGGTCTCAAAAGAGCTTCAGTCTCATTCCAACCGAACCTCGCGAGATTCGCTACGCATCGAAAACTGATGCGATTTCAACGTATTAAAAATCTCGCGAAAACGTCTCTTTCGAACTGTTCCTCTCGCGCTCAGTATTGGTAAAACCAGCAGTGGGCTTGCTGCAGCATAATGCTGCGGAACGCAGAAACGCTCATTCGCGCAAAGTGTATGAGGGGACAAAGTGAACGAAGGGCATCAGCAAGAGCCGGTCACTGCCTTCGATCAGTTGGCGCGAGAAGAGCAAGAGCCCGCGACCCATCTCATCGGCCATTTCGACTATATCAACACGTCGGGCAGGCCGGAAGCAGCTTCCGTTCGAGCGCTCATTGATCGGTGGCTAGCCGACTACCCAGGGTCCCATCGGCTAGAAATGATCCAGAGGCTTAGGTCGCGGGACGACGTTCTGCATAGTAGTTCGTTGTTCGAGCTCATGTTGCATGCACTGTTGCTCCGGCAGGGATTTGTGGTCACTGAAATCGAGCCGGAACTGCCTAACGGCCGATCGCCGGATTTTTTGGTCGAAGCGCCCAATGGGACACGTTTCTACCTAGAGGCTACGATTGTACTTGGCATGAACAATGCCGCTGCGGGTGCGGACCGGCGCATGCGAGAAGCGATACAGGCTATTGACGAGGTTCAATCACCTGATTTCTTCTTGCATCTACACACTCAAGGTACCCCTTTGCAGCCGATAGCAGTCGGCCGACTTCGGCGAGCCGTGCAACGCTTTGTTGATAGTCTCGAATATGAGCAAGTCATCTCTAACAATGACTCGGGACTAGCGACATTGCCGACTTGGCGGCACGAAGAGCACGGTGCTCATTTCACGATCCGAGCAGTACCAAAAAATACGCGTCGCAGTGGTGGACGGGCGATTGGCGGGAGAATGCTACCTGGTGGTGTAATCCATCCGGATGTCGCGATCAGGTCGGCAGTGGTCGGCAAGGCAGGACGTTACGGTGAGATCGATATTCCGTTGGTGGTCGCGGTAAACGCGCTCGAGCAATATGCTGGCATCGACGATGCTGTTGATGCGCTGTTCGGCACTTCGGCCGTAATTGTCCGTGAGGACTTCGAAACAGAATTCGGCAGAAATTTCAATGGGGCATGGTACGGCCCCGCTGGTCCAATAAATACGAAGTGTAGCGCCGTCCTCTTCATTGAGCGACTGTCGGCTTGGAGCGTGGCTCAACGGTCGTTTCATCTCTTTATCAATCCGTGGGCGCGTTATCCCATAGGGGAAATCTCACTGGGGGTAGACGTGCACGAAGTAACTGATGGGCGGCTGCGAGCACGTTCGGGACAAGCCCTTAAGACGATTTTTGGCCTGCCCGAAAATTGGCCGGAATAGGCCGTTTGGGATAGGGGAACCCGCCTCATTGGTAGTCAACTCTCTTGGCAGTAGCTACCCAAGAGCGCAACAGGTCCTATCCTCAGCCTACCGCCGGTTCATCAATGTCAGTCGGCTTCCTCGCAAGTGCAGCAGATATCGACTGGGTAACCTCTGCAGGTAGAAGTCCAAGATGATCGAAGAAACTTTGGTTTCGGAGTTCGGCGTCTCGAAACAACTTTCTATAACTGATCACGCGAATGGACGCGTTGTGGTTTGTGGAGAAACCGTAAAAACCAAGTCCATCTGGTGTCGGATGCTGAGCAACACTGCGGCGTAGCTTGTTTTTTGCACCCTCGCTCAGATCGCAGATCACGATGCACTCAAAGGGCGTTCTGTCGTTAATCTCGTCAATGATATGCCCATCGGCGTCTCGGACGGTCTTGCCACGCAGCTTTTCGATATAGCCTAGAACCTGATCGACTGGATCGCTGCTAAGTTTTTCGTCGCCAGGCCGTTTGAACTCAATGATCACGACCGGATCATTGGTCCCCTCGCGTCGAAACCCGAAGGGATTGAGAAAGAGGAGGTCAGGCTCTTTGTTTTCGCCTTCAATGCCAAGTGACGAGAGTGTCTTATCTGATGCGAAGAACTGATAATAGGAAAGAAGATCGTCGACGAGCCAAAGGTTATGCTCGGTGTAGTTCTTGGAGGTTAGCATCTTGCCCATTGGGCAGATAAATTCGTGAATCGATCGCTCCAGTTCGTAGGAACGCTTCTCGGGATCCGAGTATTTAAGCATTGACCGCGCTATCTGGATTATTTGATGACGCTTCAGCGTATATTCAGCCAAGCGGAGCTTGGCGTCATCACTCACCTTTTGAAGTAGCATTTCGATCGCTGTGTCCACACCGGGCTCGGTTTTTGACTCGTCACACTCCATTCGATGAATTTGGGCGCGGACCTTTTTCTCGTGCCGGTACAGCAGCGTGAAAAGGGTCTTAGCGATATCTTCGTCGGACATGCTGGGCGAAAGCCCCGCAACATAGCCGTCGACATCGTCAACGGAGATAGCAAGCTGCGGGTGTTCCTCCAAGAGATTCACGACAGTGCGCTTTTGTTCCGTCCTAATGCCCATAATGTGAACAGACAGAAATTTCTGCGCGGAAGCGAGCGCCGCATCCTTAATGGCATCAATTTCATCTAATCGAACTTTGAAGTTCGTCCGTTCCTGATCGACTTTTTCGTCCAGAAAGGCACTGCGGATGACACAGGCATAGGCCTTGCCGTTCTCTAGTCCCTTCAGCGCAAACTTCTTCTCAATTTCAATACTTTGCACGACGCGACCCTGAGCTGTCAGTAGGATCGAGTTTGAAAGCTCGCGCGCGATCTTCGGATCGACATAGACATGGGTGATATCGATGCTGCCAACAGTATCCGAGACTTGGATATTCTCCGAGCTTTCCACATCCAGACGAGTGCTCAGATACTGACCAACATTGACCTCGCGCTTACCCATCCGCACGACGAGCTGCGGCATGCTGCCAGCAATGAAGAATGGGAAGAAATGATGGCACAGACTCCGCGACAGCAGGGCCATCGATAGTGTCTTGTCCTCTTCCTTTGCCCCAATCAGTGAAATAGTGGTCCCCTGTGAGGTGCCGTCTGAAGCAAATCGTGAAAGATCACCGCGCGAATCGTCATGCTCCGGTAGGAACCGAAAAGAGAGTGAATGCGTGCCGCCTGCCACTTTATAGGTGCTGCGAACATCGATCTGCTTGAACGCCTTCAGCCAGACCAGCCGACCGACCCCTCGGCCTCCAATGGCGGCCTTTTCCATCGTGTCGCAGACGTTAAAAGAATCGAGGTGACGGTCATTCAGCCCGATTCCATTGTCGTGGATCACGATATCTTTGATCGCCTTGTCGGCATTTTTCGATACGTCAACTACGATGCTACCGGGTGCACTGTTGGGGCTTTCGGCAAGACGCTCCTCGATCGCCTGCACGCCATTCATTACAGCTTCGTAGATCGAGTAAAGGAGAGCAGTCCGCCCGTCTGGAAGACGCATGTTGCGGATACGGCCCTCAATATCGAACTTCATCTGCACCCCATCCAGAATTATCAATTATAGACCCTTTCAGCAGCCTTGGGTCAAGGCTTGGGAGCCTAGTGACCAATTACAGGACGACCTGGTGCCAAAGTCTAGGCAAACACTAAATCCATCTGCTCCGCCCATGGCAGATATGTCGCCTCAGGCATTTGCGCGATCGTAGCTGAAGGCGGCTCCCGCCAAATAAGAAGGCGCTCGAGCACATCCGGCGAAAGAAAGGCAAGCTGCATAATACGACTGATGAACCGATCAGTTACATTCTCGGCGCGCGCGATGTCCTGGATCGTCGCAAATTCTCCGCTTTCCAGTTTTCGACGCCAACTCCAGGCGCGTCCGATCGCCTTCAAGACATGGGGATCTTGAATACCTGTGGGAGAGAGCGCTTCGATCCGTGGTGCAACGATCTTCGGTCGTCCATTACGGCGTTGCAGCTTGAGTGGGATGAACACTCGGACAGTGTCATTTTTTGTCATGCCGCGACCTCAGCGTCCGAAGGTTGCGATAACTCATGAACGAGCTGCCCGATCCCAAGTCGCCTGAGGTCGACGGCTATCCCTTGTTCGGCGACCGTTACGCGCTCCACCAGTAGCCTGGTGACACGTGCTCTCTCCCGCGGGTACAGCGCGTCCCAGAGTGGATCAAATCGCTTCAATGCAGTGACGATTTCGGTCTCATTAGGACGTGTTCCATCTTCTCGGAAATTTTGGATGATTTGGGAGGCTATCTCAGGCGCTTTGATCATCCGTCGCATTTCCGCGATGACTGCATTTTCAACCATAGGAGCCGACAATCGTGTCGGCGCTTTTTGATCAGACTGTACACGGCCTCGAGCGACATCAGTTGAGACATAATAATGGTAAAGCCGATCACCCTTGCGGGTATAGGTCGGCGTCATCGCTGCCCCGGTTTCATTAAAAATGATGCCACGAAGCAGTGGCTCTGGTCTGTTAGTTTCGATGGTGCCGCGTTCATGCGGGCTTTGTTTCAGAGAAGCATGTAGTGAATCCCAAAGCTCGTTGCTCACGATCGCTTCATGTTCGCCTGGATAGGAGTCGCCTTTGTGAACGGCCTCTCCAAGATAAAGTCGATTTTGGATCAGCTTGTAGATGAAGCCTTTGTCGATCTGTTTCCCACGTTTGTTGGTAACGCCCTGGTCGGCCAATTCATGAGCTAGCTTCGTTGCTGAGCCCAATTCGACAAATCGCTTGAAGATGTGACGGACGACCTTCGCCTCAGTCTCGTTCACGATCAGCTTGCGGTTCTGAACGTCATAGCCAAATGGAACGTAGCCACCCATCCACATCCCGCGCTTGCGCGATGCCGCAAACTTATCTCGGATTCGCTCGCCAATGACCTCGCGCTCGAACTGGGCAAAACTCAGCAGGATGTTCAACGTGAGGCGCCCCATGGACGTCGTCGTGTTGAAAGACTGCGTCACGGACACAAATGTCACGTTGTGCCGGTCCAAGACTTCGACGAGCCTTGCAAAATCCATAAGCGAGCGACTGAGGCGGTCGATCTTGTAGACCACGATGACGTCGACGAGGCCTACCTCAACGTCACTGAGCAAACGCTGGAGCGCTGGACGGTCCAAGGTTCCACCGGAGAAGCCGCCATCATCATAAGGCTCGCGGATTGAAACCCATCCTTCCGCTTTCTGGCTGGTGATATAGGCCGCGCATGCCTCTCTCTGAGCATCGAGAGAATTGAACTCCATATCGAGACCTTCATCTGTTGATTTGCGCGTATAGATTGCGCAGCGACGACGAAGTATTTCCTTGCGATCGGGAGATGGGCTCATGCCGCGCCCCTCTTGCTTGAGAGACCAAAGAACCTGAACCCGTTCCATGTCGTGCCGGTAATCGCTTTAGCGATGGCCGAAAGGGATTTGAATTTGCGAGAATCCCATTCATAGCCATCCTGCAAGATGGTCACGACATGCTCGGTTCCGTCCCATTCGCGGATCAGCCGCGTGCCGGGCATGGGGTTACGCGGATCTTCTGCCATCGCCTTTCGGATGGTCTTGCCCTCGATTTCATCTGCCAAGGCATCAAGCGTGCGGCGCGTGTGCTTGGACAGACCGCCATATGAGAGCTCTTGAATTCGATAGCCGATCCGCAGCTCAAGAAACTGTCTGCTATTGTTGGGTGCGGCTGTGTGGAAGAGCTCCTTCCACTTGGCTTTGAGCTCATTCACCGACATCGTCTTGAGCTTTGATAGTTGAGCCAAGACGGATTGATCGGTTGCGCGATCTATTCCGGGCTTGGGTAATGTATCCGTTTGCAATTGGGATCTATGTCGCATTTCATCACCTCAGCGGCTGCGTAGTTTGCGACGTGCAATACCGCTCTTCAGAGGCGAGAAGTCGACGAAACTGTCTCGAAAATTCGAAGATAAATTACTGGAGTTTTCGGGCAGAATACGCTTGAGACCAGCGCAAAGAATTGAAGCAAGCTCTTTGCGAAGTTCATCAGGCTTTAGGCTTTCATTTCCAGGATTTAATTGGGGAGTGTTCATAGAGACCGTTCGTTCAGAGCTGTTTCGATAGGCAATTTCCTCATCAAAAACGGTGACGGCAAGGGCTAGAGCGATGTGCATCTAACTGCAGCGAATGCCCGCGAAATGACGAGAAAAATCGATCTGTGGAAAGATTTTTCACGCAAGAATTCAGATCTCTCTCGCAAACCAACGAATGCGCCCAACGATGTTGGTCTCATCAATTAAACGCTCATAGGGCGGGTAATGAGCATTGTCGGACACGATCCGCACTTTCGGCGGATCGCTGTTTGGAATGTATTCCAATCTCTTCGCGACAAGCCCCATGCCGTCATAGAGTACGAAGATGCCAGGAGGCGTGGGTGAGCGGCGACTGGTGTCGACCAGAACGACGTCGCCACCGCTCAATGTCGGGCTCATGCTGTCACCCTCGACATGCATGATGCGAAGATTGGCGGGTTCGGT
>CANJPM010000195.1 GCA_947476075.1 Beijerinckiaceae bacterium | reverse complement strand
TGTGCTATCGACGACAAACCGCAATTTTGAAAACAGGCAAGGCCGCGGCGTACGCACCCATCTTGTGGGGCCTGCGCTGGCCGCCGCAGCGGCGATCGCGGGCACGATCACGGACGTGCGCAAGCTGATGGGAGAATCCTGATGCAAAGCCTCACGCAAGTTATCGGCGTCGCCGTTCCGATGATCGAGGACGATCTCAACACCGATCAGATGGCGCCGCTGCAATTGGCCAAGGGCCTGAAGCCTGATTACGCAGACCTGTTATTCAAACGCCGCAGGCAGAACCCGGACGGTTCGCTGATTGCAGATTACGTCCTGAACCAGCCGCAATTCAAGGCGCCGTCGATTCTCGTCGCGGGCCTGAATTTTGGTTGCGGCTCATCTCGCGAATCCGCAGTCTGGTGTCTGTATGCCATAGGCATACGCTGCGTGATCGTGCGCAGCATCGCCGATATTTTTCGCGAGAACTGCCTGCAAAACGGCGTGCTGCCGATCGAACTTGACGGCCCTGCGATGGATGATTTGCAGCGCCGCGTTGTGGCGGCCAATGGCGCGGCGCCGTTCACAATAAGCCTAGAGGCGCAAACGATCAGCGGCTCCGGCGGCGATGCGCTCGGCTTTGACGTGCGCGCATCCGACAAGCTTCGATTGATGGAAGGGCTCGACGAAATCGGCCTGACGATGAAGCACGATGCTGAGATTTGTAGCTGGGAGGCAAGGACTTTTGCGCAAACGCCGTGGTTGCAACAGGCGCGCGATAAGCGCGCCTGAGCATAACGCCTGTTACTTGGCCGTCGGGATTGCAGCCGCTTTCATGATCGGCGTCCACTTGGTGATCTCGTCGCCGACAAACTTGCGCAAGCCCTCGGGCGTGCGGTTTTCCTGACGCGGCAAAATGGCGCCAATCATCTCCAGCTTGTTCCTCGTTGCCGGATCTTCGAGCGCCTTGCGCAGCGCTTCGCTCAACTTGTTGACGATCGGCTGCGGCGTGCCTTTGGGGGCGAACAGCGCATTCCATCCCGACGCCTGAAACTCCGGCAGACCAGCCTCAATTGTGGTTGGAACGTTTGGCAAAGCGTCGGAGCGCTCGGGCGTGGCGATGGCCAGCATACGCACCGTGCCCGCTTTCACATGCTCCACGGTATGGGGAATCTGATCGCACAGAAAATCATATTGCTCGCTCAGGATATCGTTGAACGCCGGGCCTGAACCGCGATAGGCGACCATCGGCGACCGGGCGCCGATGAGCGAAGTGAAGAACAAGCACGATACATGCGAGGTCGCGCCGACGCCGCCGTGGCCGTTGTTGTATTTCTGCGGCGCCGCCTTCAACATCTCGATAAAAGTCTTCAGATCCTTGGCGGGGAAATTCTTGCGCACGAGAATCGCGATCGGCGTGTCGGACAATTGGCCGACATGCTCGAAATCATTCACCGGATCATAGCCCAGATTCGGGTACAGACCGACGCTGGCGGCGTGCGTGCCCATCTGCCCAACCAGCAGCGTGTAGCCATCGGGATTGGCGCGCGAGGCGCGTTGAGAGCCTGTCGTGCCGCCGGCCCCAGCCACGTTTTCAATGATCATCTTCTGACCAAGAATAAGCGACATCGGCTCGGCGACGATGCGTCCGACGACGTCAGTGTTGCCGCCGGGCGCATAGGGCACGATCACCGAAATTGTTTGGTTGGGATAGGATTGCGCCAACGCCGGCGCAATACCCAACACGCACGACAATGCGAAAACGCTTGATATGAAACGATTTGTACGATGCATGATTCCCTCCTTCAATCATATCCTCAGGTCGGCAGATAGGCGCCGCCGTTGACGTGGATCGTCTGGCCGGTGACGTAGCGTGCGTTCGGCCCTGCAAGAAACAGCGCCATGCCAGCCACTTCTTCCGGCTTGCCCCGGCGCCCGACAAGCGTCGCATGATGCTTGTGATGATCGGGCTCCTTGGCCGAATGGCCGCCGCGCGCGGTGTCGATGAGGCCCGGAGACAGAAGGTTTGCGGTGATGTTGTCTTCCGCAAGATCGTGCGCCAGCCCGCGCGTCAATCCGCCAAGACCCGATTTTGCGGCCAGCACATGCACGCGCTTCTTGGCGCCGGTATAGGCCGACATGCCGCCGATATTGACGATCGCGCCGCGTCCGCTGGCCTTCAGCAGCGGATACATGGCGCGGGCGGTAAGAAACGCACCGTCGAGCGTGACGCCCATCACGTGGCGCCATTGCGCATAGGTCATCTCCCCAAACGGTGTCTCGTGCCGCACGGCGGCGTTGTTGACGAGAATGTCGAGACGGCCGAAGCGTGCTGCGATCTCGTCATGCAGGCGTGCGACGTCCTCTTCCTTCGTGACGTCGCAGGGCACAGCAAGTCCCTGTCCGCCGGCGCCTTTGATCTCGTCGATCACCGCTTGCGCGCCCGCGATGTCCGACAACGCAGTGACGACGACACTGGCGCCAGCGTTTGCAAAACTCATTGCAATCGCGCGGCCAATGTTGCGGGGCCCGCCTGTGACAAGCGCCACATAGCCTTCGAGTTCAAGCATGTTCAAACCTCTAACCTGGTAAAATCAACCTGCGCGCCGGCGGCGATTGCGCTCAGCGCCGCTTCAAGCGCATCTGTGCGCGTATCATCCCAACCGCCAAAGCGCGCGTTGGCGCGAAACTTCGCGACAATAGCCTCGTCGTACAATGGCTCGTGCGCGCCGCCGCGCATATGCGCGCGGTGTTTCTCGATCACGCGTCCATCCTTCAGCGTCACGCGCAGATGTCCGGTGAACTCATTTGGATAGGGATTGTAAGGATCAATCATGAACGAGACTTTGGCCGCAAGCTCACGGACGCTTGCATCTTGCGTGCGCTCGTTGGTGAATTGTCCAAGCCCAGCGTCGCCATCGATGAAGCCGACAGCGATGCAATAAGGCGTCGAGAATTTGCCCGCATAACCGTTCGGCGGGGCCTGCTTCAACGCCAGCGGCTCCCACAAGCGATGCACGGTACCCTCGCCAACGTTGCAAACGATGGAGCCAATATCGTCAGCCTTGACGCCGTCGCGCGCCAGCTCAATGGCGCAATCAACATAGGGCTGCGTCATGGTTCCGCAGGCAAACGGCTTGAAGGCGACGCCGTCCGTTACCCAGCGTGTTCCAAGCTCATCGAGAAGATGTGAGAAATTAGGGTTTTTTGACGGACCGAACGCTTTGTAGAACCCGTGCGCGCCTTCGAGCACGGTTGGCGGCCCGACAAAACCCGCCTCTGCTAGAAGGGCTGCGCGGATTCCCGCTTGCGCGGCGGCGCCCGCATGCAGACGCTTGGTCCAGCTGCCATCGGCAAGATATTCGATGATGCCGGACGCGAGTGAGCCCGCAATGCCGATCGCGCGTGCGATGCGCGGCGCGTCCAAACCAATGGCTGCGCCAACGGCCGCCGCGCCGGCCAATCCGCCGATCACGGCGGTGGGATGAAAGCCCGCTTTATGCATCGCCTGCGGCGTCACCAGCGACATGCGGCACATGATTTCGACGCCGACCGCGACGCCCTTCATCACAGCGTTACCATCAAGCCCGCGTTGTTGCGCAATCGCAAGAACCGCTGGCACGATGACGGCGCCTGCATGGACGGGGCCGCCTTCGAACGTATCGTCAAAGTCCTCGCCATGAGCGGCTGTGCCGTTGACGAGCGCAGCGTCATAGGCGTTCATGCCGCGCTTGTGGCCGATGGCGGTTGCGGGACCATCCGATAAAACGCTTGCAAGGCAGGCCTGCACGTAATCGGTGTTGCGCGCGGCCACGCACAGGCCAGCCACATCGATCATCAATTGCGCGCAAACCTGCCTCGTGCTTGCGGGCAGCTTTTGCGCATCCACAGCGGCGGCAAATTCGCCAAGGGCGAGCGCGACCGGCTTTGCGGGCGGAGCGGAATGGGCGTCATGCATGGGTTCAGGCCTCTTTCGTGCGTGCACGGGCGCGCGCGTCTTTGCGCTCACGCCAGATGGAGAATGCGACAAAGATCACAGCTGTCACCAGAAACCCGATGGCGATGGGATCTTCGAGGAAAATGGAATGATCGTCGCCCGACAGCAAAAGCGAGCGACGATAGTTTGATTCAACAATCGGCCCAAGAACGACCCCAAGAACCGCTGGCAGGAAGGGATATCCGCCCTTCAGCATCAACCAGCCCGCAATGCCAAAGCCTGTGACGATGGCGATGTCGAGGAATGAGCCGTTCAAAGAATAAACGCCGCTCACCACCAGCAACATCACGAAGGCTGCAAGATAGGCGCGCGGACGGTTCACCATCCACATGCACAGCGGCAGGATCAGAAGACCAACCGGAATTTGCGCCAGCGTCGCCACAAACGAGCCGACGTAGAGCCCCATCACCACATCGCCGTTCTGCTCAAACAAACGCGGCCCGGGAAGCAGGCCGTGGATCAGCAAGCCGCCCAAAAGCACGGCGGCGGAATTCGAGCCTGGAATGCCAAAGCTGAGAAGCGGAATCAACGAAGAGCTTGCAACCGTGTTGTTGGCGGCCTCCGGCGCAGCCACGCCCTCGACCGAGCCCTTGCCAAATTCTTGCGGATTACTCGACCAGCGTTTGGCCTCGTTATAGGAAAAGAAGGCAGCCACCGAGCCGCCGCCGCCCGGCAAGAGGCCTTCGACAAGGCCTGCGCCGCAGCCAATTCCCTGCGGTTTGGCGAGGCGCTTCATCATGGTGAAATTTGGAAATACGATCCGAACGGCGATGCGGGCCTGCGCGCCAAAATCGGCGCCGCCCGACTGGCGCAGCAATTCGCTCACCGCAAACAGGCCGATCATCACCATGATCGGCTTCACGCCGCCAAGCAGATCGGGCAGGTCGAACGTATAGCGGTTGACGCCAGAGAGCGGATCGACGCCGATGGTGGCGATCATCATGCCAACCAGCGCGGCGGCAATGCCCTTGAGGATGGAATCGCCCGACATCGAAGCGATGATCGACAGGCCCAGAATGCCCAGAGCGAAATACGACATCGGCTTGAACGCCAGCGCCAGATTGGACAGCGGCTCGGTGAAGGCGATCAGCGCGATCAATCCAAACAGCGAGCCGACAACACCCGACCAGAGCGATATCCCCAGCGCCTCGCCGGCGCGGCCCTGCAGCTTCATTTCATAGCCGTCCAACACTGTGGCGGCGGCGGAATTGGTGCCGGGCGTGCGAATGAGAATGGCTGGAATCGAGCCGCCGTATTCAGCGCCAATATAGACCGAGGCCAGCAGCACGATGGCTGACATCGGGTCCATGCCATAAGTGAAAGGCAACACCAGCGCCATGGTGACGGAGGCCGACAATCCCGGCATCGCGCCTCCGATGACGCCCCACACAAGCCCGATCAGCGAGGCAGGGATCAACATTGTGCCAAACAGCATAGCGAAGATGATAGAGAGGCTTTCCATATCAGCTCCCCGCCAGAAGCTTGCCGAGAGGTTGCTCGACGCTGAGGAACTGAACGAAGACAAGCCAGAAGATCAATGCACCGGCACCGGCGACGGCAAGCGTTCGCGAATTGAGCGGCGCGCCCTCATAAAGCGAGACGGCGAGCAGCAAGAGCGCGGCGGCGATCAGATAACCCAGCAGCCACGCGGCGAGGACGTAAAGCGCGACGCAGGCGATGAGACCAAGCACGCGCAGAAAGGAGGCTTCATCGTCGCTGGCCTCGTCCGGCGCCGCAATCGCGCGTGCGAGCCAGGCCTTTACGGCGATCGCTGCGCCCACGAAAGCAAGCAAGGCGCCCAGCGCGAACGGCAGTCCGCGCGCGCCAACTTCGTCCGACAGCGTGCTTTGCGGAATGAGCGTTGCGCCCCAAAGATAGGCGAGGGCCAGCGCGCTGAGCGCCAACCCTCCGATGATATCGCGCCTTGTGTTGATGTTCACAATGCAGCCCCTATTGGCGTTTTCTTACTTGATGACGCCGGTTTCTTTCAGGAAAGCCTCGGATTCGCGCGCGAAATTTTCGACGAGCGCGCCCGCTTGCGCGGCTCCGCGGAAATCGACGATCAGGCTCTCCGATCCATAGACCTTCTTGTATTCAGGATCGGCAAGCAGCTGCGGCAGAGCCTTTTCCCATACCGCGATCACATCTGCGGGCAGGCCTTTGGGTCCGGCGAGACCGCGGAATTTATGCACCACGACGTCGAAGCCCTGTTCTTTCACCGTCGGCAAATCGGGGAAATCGCTCAGGCGCTTGTCGGTGAACGAGCCCAGAAGGCGCACCTTGCTAGCCGACAATTGCGTGCGCAATTCCTGTATCTCGCCCACGCCTGCGTCCAGCGTGCCGTTGAGCACATTGATCATGAGATCGCCGCCGCCTTCGTGCGAGACCACGGCGGCGTTGATCTGCGCGACGCTCTTCAAGCGCTCGGCGGCTTGTCGCTCAAGCGAGGCGGGATTGGCGACGCCGAAACGCGCGCGCGCCTTGCGGCCGTGTTCGATCACATCTTTCACGCTTTTATGGGGACCATCTGCGCGCGTGTAGAGCACTTCTGGATCGGCGAACAAAATCGCCAGCGGCTGCAAATCGCGCCATGTGTGCTGGGGCTTTGAGAGCAGCGAGGTGTAAATATAAGTCGGCGTGGTGGCGTAGAAGATCGACCCGTCCGGCTTGGAGGTCGCAAGCTTGGAGAGCGCGCGGGCGCCGCTGCCGCCTGATACGTTTTCAACGATGAAGGTGGCGCCGATGTATTTGCCAAGATGTTTCACCATTTCGCGCAAAAAGACGTCACTGCCCCCGCCCGGACTCGAATGTGTGACGAGCGTCACGACCTTGTGCGGATAGGGCGCGGGCTGCGCGCGCACCCGCGGCGTCGCAACGAAGAGCGTCGACATGAATGCGAATGCGAAGGCTGCTGAAAGCTTTCTCAAAACGTTCTTGCGCATAGCGTTCTCCCTCTCGCTTGAGCTAACCGATCCGCATCATGGCGGCCCGCAGGCTTTTCCTTCCCTTCAGGCACCCTGTTGGTGGGCGTCCTGTCATTCAAACGTTACGTAGAGGCTCCAGCGCTCACAAACGTGCGCTGGAAAACTAATGCGTGCGAGCTTAGTGCTTGCTCGCCTCAAAGCGCATCATCTCGGCAAGACTGGCGGCGTCAGCCATGCCTTCAAGGTTAGCGACAGCTCCGAGCAGGCGCGCCTGTTGCGGCTCTCCCAGAGCCCCTTCCGCGCACATACGGAATTTTCCCTCAAGGTCTGAATCGCTGAGGGGATTGAGAGGGCCGCCGCGATAGCGCTCGTCAGCCCATTGCACCAGCGTGCGCCCGTCCTTCGTATCAACCTCAATGCGCGACCGAATGAGATCGTAGCCGCGCGCGTCGATTTC
>CANJPM010000194.1 GCA_947476075.1 Beijerinckiaceae bacterium | reverse complement strand
GCTCGACGCCGCGATGCAGGGTCACGGCGGGTTCGATCACAATGCGCAGGCTTTGCGCATCGTCACCAGGCTGGAGCGCCGCTACGCCGAGCATGACGGGCTTAACCTGAGCTGGGAGGCGCTGGAGGGACTTGTCAAGCATAACGGGCCGCTGCTGACGCGCGACGGCGCGCCCGTGCCCAAATATGCAAAGTCCGGCTTGCCGCTGGCTATCCTGAAATTCGACAAGAGCGTGCCGTTGGAGCTGGCGACCTTTTCGAGCGCCGAGGCCCAGTCGGCTGCTATCGCCGACGACATCGCCTACAACGCCCACGACCTCGACGACGGCCTGCGGGCGGGGCTGTTTGCGATCGAGGATCTGAACGGCGTCGATTTCCTGCGCGATATTTTAACCGAGATCGCTCAAAAACACCCAAATTTAGAGCGCGCGCGCGTCATTCACGAGATCTCGCGGCGAGTGATAACAAGGTTAATAGAAGATGTTATCGTGGAGAGTCAGCGTCGGCTGGCGAATGCTGCACCGCTGAGCGCGGGGGACGTGCGGGCGGCGAGCGAGCCGATGGTCGCATTTTCGTCGGCGATGGCGGACGTCGACCGGGCGCTGAAGAATTTCCTCTTTCCCCACATGTACCGGCACAAGCGGGTCATGAAGGTGCGGCTTGAGGCGGCCAGCGTGGTCGAAATCCTGTTCGAGCGCTTCAGCGCCAATATTAGCCTGATGCCCGAAGAATGGTCCCAAATGTCTAAAAACGCAGACAGCGAATCACGCCGTCTGCGCCATGTGTGCGATTATATTGCCGGTATGACCGACCGTTACGCCGTCGCGGAATGCGTCAGGCTTACAGGGTCGGCGCCGAGCTTGCGCTGATTAAACGCGTCCGAGACCGCCGCGCAGAAAGGGGAAAACCTTCTCAAGAGCTGCGTAAACAGCGGCGAACAACAGCGTCATCAAAATGATGCCGACCATTACAGTCGTTTCGCCAGTCCAGAATGCTAAGGTCATGCGTTTCCCCTTACGTGTTTTATAGATTCCCTTTTATCCGAAACCGGGACGCGCGCAAGGGGGCGGATACGAAGCCACGCTTTCGGGGGCGTAAAGCCAAGGCTTGCGCCATTTCGCTGATGGGCGCCTTCTCGCCAATGACATGTTTGGGAGGTTGCGCGTGAAGCGGCGAGCAGCCCTGATGCAACCACCCCAGTATGATGGCTTCCAGCCCGCATACTGGGGTGGTTGCCGTGCGCGCCAGCTTTGACCCGCCCCCGGATTTCCGCTAGGCCGCAGTCAAATCTGCTCGCGCCGTCCGGATGCTCGCCCCATGAACGTTTTCGCTGAATTTCAGGATCGTCTCTCAATCCTCCTGCGCGCCATTGTGGCGGAGGGTCGGCTGCCGTCTGATCTTGACCTTTCGCGCTTCACGGTGGAGCCGCCGCGCGATCCTTCCCATGGCGATCTGGCGACGAACGCCGCCATGGTCTACGCCAAGGAAGCGAAGGCCCATTTCTCCAGCCCGCGCGAGCTGGCCTCCAACATCGCTTTTGCGCTTGCCTCGGATCCGGACGTCGAGACGGCTGAAGTCGCGGGGCCTGGCTTTATCAACATTCGGCTGAAGCCTGAATTGTTCGCCGCCGTCGCCCGTGCCGCCCTTGTCGAGCCCGCCTTTGGACGCGGGGCGCCGAGGCCCGGCGCCTCGAAGGTCAATGTGGAATATGTGTCCGCCAATCCCACAGGCCCGATGCATGTGGGCCATGGTCGCGGCGCGGTGTTCGGCGATGCTTTGTCGAGCCTGCTGGCGTTCGCCGGGCGCGACGTAACGCGCGAGTATTATATTAATGACGCTGGCGCACAGGTGGACGTGCTCGCGCGCTCCGCCTTCCTGCGCTACCTCGAAGCGCTGGGCGAGGCCATCGGCGACATTCCCGAAGGCCTTTACCCCGGCGATTATTTGAAGCCTGTCGGCGCTGCTATCGCCAAGGCCCATGGCGCGGGCCTGCGCGACAAGCCCGAGTCCGAATGGCTGCCGCTGGTGCGCGTATTTGCGATCAATGCGATGATGGACATGATCCGCGAGGATCTTGCTGCAATGAATATCAAGCACGACGTGTTCTTCTCCGAGCGTTCGTTGACGGACGGACAAGACGTCGTCGGCGCCGCCATAGAAGATTTGCGCGCCCGCGGCATCGTCTATGTCGGTCATCTTGCGCCGCCCAAGGGGCAATTGCCCGAGGATTGGGAAGACCGCGAACAGACTCTGTTCAAGTCCACCGATTTTGGCGACGATGTAGACCGTCCGCTGATGAAATCGGATGGCGCATATACCTATTTCGCGTCCGACATCGCCTATCACAAGTCCAAGATCGACCGGGGTTTCCCCGATATGATTGATGTCTGGGGCGCAGATCACGGCGGCTATGTGAAGCGCATGCAGGCGGCTGTGAAAGCAGTCTCCGACGGCAAGGCGAGCCTCGACGTGAAGCTGTGTCAGATGGTGAAGCTGATGCGCGAGGGCGAGCCCGTCACAATGTCCAAGCGCGCCGGCACGTTCGTCACGCTGCGCGAAGTGGTGGATGAAGTAGGCGTAGACGCCGTGCGCTTCATGATGCTTTTTCGCAAGAACGACGCGACGCTTGAATTTGATCTGGCCAAGGTGATTGAGCAATCGCGCGAGAACCCGGTCTTCTACGTGCAATACGCTCATGCGCGGGCATGCTCGGTGTTGAAGCAGGCCAGGAAGGCTTTCCCCGATTTTGACGATTCGCCCGCAGCCCTTGCGGCCGCGCAACTGGATTTGCTCAACGACGAGGGGGAGGGCGCGTTGCTGCGCCTCATCGCTCAATATCCGCGCCAGATCGACGCCGCCGCTGCAGCCCATGAGCCGCATCGTATTGCATTCTATGTCCACGAGCTGGCGACGGCTTTCCATTCCCATTGGAACCGGGGCAAAGATCAGCCTCATTTGCGCTTTGTTAATGAAGAAAGACGATATTTGACTGAGGCGAGAGTCGCTCTGGTTGTATCGTTAACCAGAGTTCTCGCCTCGGGGCTCGCCATTCTTGGCGTATCCGCCCCAGACGAAATGCGCTAGGCGCGCGTAGGTTTCGGCCATCCCGGTTTGAGCGCGCGCGGATAGTGTTGGACCGAATCAGCGGCTTGACGTTGAATGTGCGTCCGCGTGCGAGGTGAGTGATGAGTGAAGCCATGGCAAGGGCGCGTCAGCCTATCGACCTGGAAGAATTTGAGCGTCGTCTGCGAGGCTCTGCGGCGGGCATTCCGTTTGAACGTGCGCGGATTGAGCCCCAGACTTTGAGCGAATTTGCTCGCCGGATGGGTTCTCCCGATTCTGACGCCGCGCGCGCTTTGGCTCCGGCAGACCCTTATATGGCTCCCAATCCATACGCGCCGTCGCCCGCTTCCCAGCAAAGCTATGCGCCGGTGGATTACGCGCCGGTCGATTATGCGCCGAGTAATTCTGCGCCCGCGCCCTATGAGCCCTATCCCGCCTTTGATCCGCCTTTTGCGCCGCGTTCAGATTTGGCTGCGGTGGTTGACGATTATCCCAACGCTGGTTCCCGTTTTGCCCAGGAACCTCAACAATCTGCAGCCTATTGGGACGAGCAGCAGGCAGTTCCCGCCGTAGCGCCGCCTGAAAAGCGCTCGCGGACGCCTGCCTTATTGATTGGAGCCGCAGTCGCTATTTGTGTCGTCGGCATCGGCTCTGTGCTTGCGCTGCGTGGCGGCTCGGCGCCAAGTGGCGAAGCGCCAACGATAAAAGCTGCCGCCGGGCCGGTGAAAATTCAGCCTGAACAGCCCAAGGTTGGCGCTCAGCCCGCACAATCGGCTTCAATTCTTGATCGCAACGACAGCGAACGCATCGCGGCAAGCCGGGTGGTCAATCGCGAAGAGCAGCCCATCGACATTCGTGAAGCGGCGCGCGCCGCCCGCGTCGAATCGACAGCTCCGGCCGCCGGCGCCGGGAGTTCAAATCCCGCTGGCGCCGGCTTCTTTCCCGAGCCGCGCAAGGTGAAGACCGTATCCGTGCGTCCGGACGGTTCAATCGTGAACGAGCCAGTCGCTCCCGTGGTTCGTCCGCCCAGCATGGCGTCCGCGCCGGCTCCCACGCCTGCAACCACGCCTGCTGCGCGCACCCCTGCGGCTGCTGCGCCAGCCCCGGCCCGTCAGGTCGTGGCTCCCGCGCCTGCCGCACCTGCCGCGGCGGTTCCGCCAAAGGTTACCGCGCGCGCCACCCCGGCTGTTCCTACGATAGGCGACAATGGCCCCCGCAATCTCGCGCCTATCCCCGCTAGCGCAGCGCCTTCGGTCGCCGCTCCGCGCGGCGGCTCTGGCGCCTTCGACGTGCAATTGGCTGCGCCCGGAAGCGTCGCCGAGGCGAATGCAGCCATAGCCCGCCTCAAGCAGCGCCATGCTGCTGAGCTGGGCGGCGCCCAGCCTGTTTCTGTGCGCGCGAACGTCAATGGCAAAGACATCTATCGCGTCCGGGTCACCGGCATGTCGCAGGATGAGGCCAACGCGCTTTGCAATCGCTTGAAGTCGGGCGGCGGATCGTGCTTCGTCGCACGCAATTGATCGTCAGCAATCAAGCTTCGGGGCGCGCCGCATTGGCGCGCCTTTTTTGTTATTTGTGCGGTGCTGCAATCTGAAATCGGAGTTCATCCATTGCGTGAAGCGCGAGCCTTTATCTGCGGATGCGCCGGACTGAGCTTCAGCCAGGACGAGCGAAATTTTATCCGCCGCTTTGCGCCATGGGGACTTATTCTCTTTGCGCGAAACATTGACTCGATCTCTCAAGTCACTGCGTTAACGCATGAATTCAGAGAAATTCTTGGTCGGACCGACGCTCCTGTTCTGGTCGATCAGGAGGGTGGGCGCGTGCAGCGTATGCGTCCGCCGGTCTGGCGGCGCTATCCGTCGGCCGCCGCGTTCCTTCAGGCCTCCGAAGCGCATCGCGCCGGGCTGGTGCGGGCGGGGGCGCGTTTGATAGCCTCCGAATTGGCCGAAGTGGGGATCAGCGTCGATTGCCTGCCGGTGCTCGACGTGCCGGCTCCGGGCGGCCACGACGTGATCGGCGACCGGGCCTATTCGAACGATGCCGCCAGCGTCGCCCAGCTTGGTCGCGCCGCCTGCGAAGGTCTGCTGGCGGGCGGCGTTTTGCCGGTCCTCAAGCACATTCCCGGCCATGGCCGGGCAGGGGCCGACAGCCATTTGGCTCTGCCGGTCGTGAACGCTACGCGCGCCGAGCTGGCCGCCGATTTCGCGCCGTTCCGGGCGCTGGCCGACATGCCGCTGGCGATGAGCGCCCATGTCGTCTATTCGGCGATTGATCCCGATCTTCCGGCCACGCTTTCGCCGATTGTCGTTTCGCAGGTCATCCGGGGCGAGATTGGCTTTGACGGGCTCGTGATGAGCGACGACCTGTCGATGAAGGCGCTGTCGGGCTCATTCACGGAAAAGACAGAAGCCCTGTTTGCCGCCGGGCTCGATATGGCGCTGTATTGCTGGTCGGACCTCGCAGACGCCGAGGCGGTCGCTTCAGCCTCGCCAATTCTGGACGGCAAGAGAGGGGAGCGCGCCGCCGCGGCTCTGGCTCGTTTGCGCAGGCCTGAGCCGTTTGATCCAGCCGCCGCTGACGCCGCGCTCGCACCCTTGCTGGCCCCGCCCGTCTCCTGACCGCCCTCGCGCGTTCCTGTGGACCCCTGAGTTTCGGGGGCATTCGGCGCTTGCGATGACCAGATGCGGGCACCATTCTGCGCTAACCTGATTTTAAGGTTTGCGCGGAGTGATTCGCGGGAGGTCTTCCTTGGCGGAACTGCAATTTGAAAGCATCGACAAGGCCGATGCGGAGCCGGCGTTCCTTGTGGACGTGGACGGCTTCGAGGGTCCGCTGGACCTGTTGCTGGAGCTCGCCCGCCGCCAGAAGGTAGATTTGTCGAAGATTTCCGTTCTGGCGCTGGCCGAGCAATATCTTGAATTCGTTGAAGCCGCCCGCAAGGTTCGGCTGGAATTGGCCGCTGATTATCTCGTCATGGCGGCTTGGCTCGCTTATCTTAAATCTCGTCTGCTGTTGCCCGAAGCGCCCAAGGGCGAGGAGCCTGCGGCCGCTGATCTTGCTGCGGCTTTGGCAGAGCGTTTGCGCCGGCTTGAGCAGATACGCACCGCCGCCGAAAAACTGGTCAATCGTCCGCGCATGGGCCGCGACATGTTCATGCGCGGCGCGCCCGAGGGCGTCAGCATAACCAAGCATTCGACCTATCAGGCCAGCCTGTTCGACCTGCTGACCGCCTATTCTTCGCAGCGGCAGAAGTTTGCGCTCTCGCGCGTCACGCTCAAACAGCGTGTCGTCTGGTCGCTGGCGGAGGCGCGCGCCGCCATCGAGCGGCTGGCGGGGCATGAGATTGAGTGGAACGTGATGGATGAAATCCTCGCGGGTTATTTTCTCACGCCGGAATTGCGCCGCACGGTGCGCGCCTCCACCTTTTCCGCATCTCTGGAATTGGTGCGCGAGGGTCGCATCGAATTGCGTCAGGACCGTCCCTTCGCTCCGATCTGGGTGCGTGGCGGTCCCAATGCGCGCGGGCAAGCCGCTTAAAGCAGGGGTATTGAATTGGCCAAGATCGCGCGACTGTTTCCAGATTCGACGGCTGAGACCGCGCCGGAGCCCGAAATCGTGCTCGATCCGGCCGACGCCGCCAGGCTGGAGGCGCATCGTGAAGGCGTACGCATAGCCGAGGCGCTGTTGTTCGCCGCCACGCAGCCGCTGGAAGAGAGCGATATCGCCAAGCAATTGCCGGAAGGCGTCGAGACGCTTGCTGTGCTTGAGGAGCTGCGCGAGCATTATGCGGGCAGGGGCGTAAATCTCGCCCGCGTCGCCAAGAAATGGTTTTTCCGCACAGCGACTGACCTTGGCTGGCTGCTCGCCCGCGATCAGCAGGAGCAGAAGAAGCTTTCACGCGCCGCGCTCGAAACGCTTTCGATCATCGCCTATCATCAGCCGGTGACGCGCGCCGAGATTGAGGACATTCGCGGCGTCGCCATCTCGCGCGGCACAGTCGACGCATTGATCGAGAGCGGCTGGGTGCGCCTGCGTGGTCGCCGCAAGGCGCCGGGCCGTCCCGTCACCTACGGCACGACGGATACATTCCTGATCCATTTTGGGCTGGAGGCGATAACCGATCTGCCCGGTCTCGACGAATTGAAGGGCGCTGGTCTGTTCGACGGCCGTCTGCCGCCGGGCTTTGGCGTGCCGACCCCCAGCGACGATCCGGCGCTGACCGCTGATGAAGATCCGTTGGAAGGCGATTTGTTCGATGATCTGCCGCTTGAATCGGCCATTGACACGCCGGAGCTGGCAGAAGCTGGCGTCGAGGCTATCGCCGCTGCGTTCAACGCCCTGCAAATGGTAGCGGAGGCTGAAGCCGC
>CANJPM010000193.1 GCA_947476075.1 Beijerinckiaceae bacterium | reverse complement strand
GGCCGACCCTGTGCTGTGAGAACGTCAACCTGCCGAAGCTTGGCTACAATTTCTTCCGCCTTGTGTTTCTTCCTGGGCATTCCACGTTCCTCCATCAGGCTCAAAAGCCATACTTCAGGGAGGACCACTTTTCAGGGGGCAGACCAAATGAGAGAATAGAGGTGGCTGGTGAAATCTGAACACCTTGGATAAGTGGGAAACCTGCCTGAACCCGGCTAGTGCCGAGGACAGGGGCGAGCATGAGCAAACGACCCCGCTGGAACCACAGCCCGGCCTTTAAGGCGAAAGTGACCTTGGCCAAGCAAACAGAGCCACCTCTGCCCAGCTGCGTTTACCGTTTTGCGTTTCCTGCAGCTGATTGAAATGCGCCTGCGAATGACCCGGACGATGGCTCAGCAGAACGAACTTCTCCAAGTAGGATTTTTTGGCGAAGGAGATCCGCAGTGGAACCGCGATTGGTAAAGTGATGGGAGCCAATTGCGAGCACATGCTGAAATAGGACTATAAAAATCCCTCATGGCACTGTGCCTGAACCGCCTAAAGTTGAGCGTTGCGCCAATGGAGGGAGTTGGAGATGCCTCGGAAGCGTTATCCCGGCGAGGATTGCCTAAGGATTTTACGACAGGTGGAACTCTATCGGGCTGATAGTGCGGATTTTGCCAAGCCTTTCCGGACGGCTGGGATCAGCGACGAAACTTATTAAACGTGGTGCAAGAAGTTTGGTGGGATAACCAGACCGCAGCTGACAGACCACAAGGGCCTCGTGAAGGAGAACCAGCGGCTCAAGACGATTGTCGTAGTTCTGGAACTCGACAAGTTGTTCCTGAAGGAATACCTCGCTGCGCGATGTCCAAATGCTAGCGGCATCATACCGCGCCAAGCCTCATGCAGCCGTTTTGTATAGAACAGATTGGTGCACTTTTACCGCGCCAGCTGGTAATATTTGTTCCCGCCTTTGACAGTCAGCAAAGCTCTGCGCGCATAATAGTTTGAATGTCGACAATTTTTGCAACCGGCTTCAGGCCTTCCAGAGCGGCCGCGTGGACGTCCGGCGCAAAGGCGGCGCAGCCATCGCTCAAAACAACAACTTCTATATCTCGGACATGAGCATCTCGCACCGTGGAGGCCACGCCGCCATTAGTCACGATGCCGCCGACCACGAGATGGGTGATCCCGCATTTGCGCAGCATCCATTCAAGGCGCGTCATATAGAATGCCGAATAGGCGATCTTTTCGATCGTAGCATCTACCGCATTCAAATCGTCGACGATTGCCTGTCCCCACGACCCGGGAGCGAAATCGCCCTTCTTGAGAAACGGCCGCAGGCTTTTCAGATGCGGGGATATGATCGGCTCGCCGTCGCGCCCTGGGGGCAGCGTGAAAAGCGTCCCCAAAATCATAGAACCTTGCGCGCGCATGTGATGAGCCAGAGGCGCCAGACGTGCGGGCAGCGCGGCAATTTCCTCGTTTTTCAAGCCGCCCCGCGCATAGGCTCCGTCACAATGAATGAAGTCGTTTTGAAGATCGACAAGCAGCAACGCGCTTTGACGTGGAGAGAAGGCGCCGCTCATCGGTCCCCGCCTTCATAGCGCTTCCCGCGCGCCAGAATATCGGCGGCGCCAAGTAATTTATTCACGCCGTCAAAGTCAAACATGCGCGCACGGAAGCTTTCGGTGGTTCCTTGCCTGGCCAGCACGTCATAAAACTCCTGCGCTGTGCGCGCCAGAGCGCGAACGACGCCGCCAGGAAATATCACCAGCGAAAAACCCATAGCCTCCAACTGACTTGCAGGCAGAACCGGCGTGCGTCCCCCTTCCACCATGTTGGCCATGAGCGGCACGCGACCGTCGAGAAGGCGTCCTACCTCTGTTAATTGATTGATGTCCTGCGGAGCTTCAACAAAGATAACGTCTGCGCCGGCATCCGCAAATGCCCCGGCTCGCTCGCGCGCCGCTGAAAAGCCCTCCACGGCGGCGGCGTCCGTACGAGCGACTATCAGCGTCTTTTCGCTCTGGCGCGCATCTACGGCGGCTTTGATTTTGCCGATCATTTCGTTGGCGCTGATGATCGTCTTGTCCGCAAGATGGCCACAGCGTTTGGGCATCGACTGATCTTCGATCTGGATCGCGTTTGCGCCTGCTCGTTCAAAAAGTTTGACGGTCCTCTCGACATTCAGGGCGTTGCCATAACCAGTGTCAGCGTCAACGATCAGGGCCGCATCGACGCGCTCTCTTATGTTCATGAGCGTATCGAGCACTTCGCTCATCGAGACGAGCCCAATGTCAGGGCGCCCGAGTTTTGTATATGAGATGGCTGCGCCCGATAGATAAAGCGCCTCAAATCCCGCTGTCACCGCGATTGAGGCGGTAAGGGCGTCGTATACGCCTGGTGCGACGACGATTGCGGGTGCGGCAAAACGTTTACGAAGATCGATGTGCAAGTTCAACGAACCAGTTCCTGTATATGATGCGATGGAGAGAGCGGCTCCCAATGGCGTGTGTCGCGCGGGCCGGCGCGCTGCAATTCCATCCGGAAAGTGTACCGATCAGGGCGGTAGAGAGCCCGCAGGTGTTCTATGCCGCGACCTGCGGAATCGTATGCCGTGCGCGTCATGGCAATGAGAGGCGCACCCATATCGACCTGCAACGCCCGCGCGGCTTCGGGCGCGGCCAGTTCTGCACCTATATCCTGCGTCGCGTGATCGACTTCATAACTAGCCCGTTCGAGCAGCCAGAGCAGGGGCCGCGTCCCAAGCTCCTCACGCGTATAAGTCTGGCCAATGTCTGCAGGTACATAGGTTGTCAGGTAAGAGAAAGGGCGCCCATCGATCAGGCGCGTTCGGAGCGAACGCTGGATGCGCGATCCGTGTGGCAGCCTCAAGGCTTCGCATACCGAGGTCGCGCCGCTCTCGTAGGTCAAGTCCTCCAGCCGCACGTCCGTTGAAGCTCCCATCGCGACAATCTGCGACAGTGCATCTGCGAGGTCGACGACGATTGGGGGGGGCAGCCCAGATGTATTGAGGAACGTGCCAGAGCCGCGAAGCCTGTTGATGAGACCATCGCTTTCCAGTTCAGCAAGCGCCCGGCGCAATGTGACCCTTGAGACGCCGAACTCTGCGGCCAGCGTTTGCTCCCCCGGCAGGCCGCCGACCAAATCGTAGAAACCCTGCACAATCCTGTCGTGCAGGGCGATATAGACCCGCCTGGTCTTGGGGAGCTTGCCGACAGCCATGGATTAGCACTGTTGAGGAATCTGAACTTGTATACATTATAGGACGACTCAAGATCAGCAACGGCAATTCTGGTCAGGACGAGACCGCGCGAGACACGGTCCTGGAGGGAACAATGGGCGCAAACCCGCAGACAATTATCGACAAGCTGTGGGACGCTCATGTGATTGCAACCCGCGACGACGGCGATTGTCTCCTTTGGGTAGATCGCCATTTCGTGCATGAGGGGTCTCACCACGGGTTCGGTCAGGTGCGCGAGCGAAGCGCGATGATCGCTCGTCCCGACCTCACTTTTGGAACGGCGGATCATTATGTCGCCACCCGGCGTGGGGCCATACAGGATCAAGATTGCGTGCGCATGGTGCGCCAGTTAACGCAGAATTGCGCCGAGCACGGGATCGTCTGTTTTGGCGACGGTGATCCCAGCCAGGGTATCGCCCATGTGGTTGCGCCCGAGCTTGGGCTTACTCTTCCTGGTCTGTTGATCGTTTGCGGCGATAGCCACACCTCGACCCATGGCGCTCTTGGCGCCTACGCTTTCGGCATCGGGGCGTCTGAAGTTGCTCATGTGCTTATGACGCAATGCGTCTGGCAATCGCGCCCGCGTCGTATGCGGGTGCGGATTGACGGGACGACGGGGCCTGGCGTCGGGGCCAAGGACATTGCGATGGCTCTGATCGCCAAATACGGCACGGGCTATGCGCAGGGGTGCGCCATTGAATATACCGGCGCCGTCGTGCGCGCGCTTTCAGTAGAGGGCCGTCTTACCCTCTGCAATCTATCGATTGAATCGGGTTCGCGCCTCGGGCTGGTCGCTCCCGACGACAAGACGATCGCTTACCTGCGCAGGGCTCCCTATGCGCCGCAGGGCGAGGCCTTCGCGCGCGCGGCGCAAGATTGGCTGGCGCTGGCAAGCGATGACGATGCTCATTTTGACCATGAGATAAGTCTGGATGCCGCTGAAATAGCGCCCATCGTCACGTGGGGCGTGAGTCCCGAACAAGCCGCTCCCATTGACTCGCACGTGCCAGATCCGGCGCGACTGAGCGATCCCGCCAAGGCCGAAGCGTGGCGCGACGCGCTCGAATACATGGGGCTTCAGGCCGGGCAGAAGATCTCCGACATTCGCATCGACCGCGCCTTCATTGGCTCATGCACAAACAGCCGCATTGAGGATCTGCGCGCCGCAGCCGCCATCTTGAAGGATCGCAAGTCTCGGGTGCCGGGGCTTGTGTCGCCGGGCTCCCGGCTTGTGCAACAGCAAGCCGAAGGGGAGGGGCTTGATCGTATTTTCATCGCCGCCGGCTTTGAATGGGGTGGCCCTGGCTGCTCGATGTGCGTCGGCATGAACGGCGACGTCGTGCCAGCTGGGGAGCGTTGCGCCTCAACGACAAATCGTAATTTCAAGGGACGTCAGGGCAAGGGCAGCCGCACCCATCTTATGTCGCCCTCCATGGTGGCGGCCGCCGCAGTCGCCGGGCGCCTTTGCGACGTGCGCGAACTGATGCGGGAGAGTGTTTGATGGTTCCTTTCACGATTCTGACAGCGCCCGCATGTCCACTCGGTCTTGAGAATGTCGATACCGATCAATTGATCCCGGCGCGTTTCATGCAGACGCCACGCGCCCAAGGCTATGGCGGGTTTTTGTTGCATGATCTGAGACGGACGGAATCTGGCTCCATGCGCGTTGAATTTGTGCTGAACGATCCGCGTTACGCCGCTGCCGCCGTGATGATTGCGCGTAATAATTTCGGCTGCGGCTCATCGCGCGAGGCGGCCGTTTACGTTCTTGCAGATGCAGGCTTTCGTTGCGTGCTTGCGCCCGGTTTTGGAGATATTTTCACTTCGAACGCAATCCAGAACGGACTACTGCCTGCGCGCGTCGCCGCCTGCGATATTGAATCTCTGCTGCATGATCCTTCAGTTCTGGCGGGCGCGCCGATCACAATCGATCTGATGGAGCAAAGCGTCAGCAGCGGCGACAAGACTTTTGCCTTCGATTTGCGGGCAGATTTCAGGCAACGCCTGCTCAATGGCTGGGACACAGTCGATATGACGCGCTCTTACGCAAAAGACATTGAGGCCTTTCTTGTGCGTGATCTGGCGGCGCGTCCGTGGCGAGATCCGGTGCGCTGATTAAAGCCCGGGCGGGCGAGTATCTATCCCCATGCGCTGGCGCCACCAAGCGCCCTTGAGCCATTCATGGAGGCTTTCTTTTGTGGGCTCTTCCCCGGCGCCCGCAACCATGCTTAACCAAACAACGCAGAACATGCATGAGAGAACAGGCGTTCGCCCTTTGTAAGGCGTTCGAGCTATGGGCGCGAGCGTCGGCATGCCCGTGCCAAGCATTACGATTGCGTCCATCTCATCGTCGGGCATTTCGTCCAGAGCAAGTTGGGCCGAACCCGAGGGCAGGGAATAGATCGGATGAAACGCGTGGGTTGCGCCCGTCGCGTTGGTCTTCATGGCGACCTCAAACCCCCGCGATTCCCAATAGGGCGTGCAGGCTGCGTCCAGCGCACCCGCGTAAGGGGAGACGAGTCCGATTCTTTTTGCGCCCAGAAGCCGCAGGCTGTCGACGACGGAGGTCGCTGCACTCATTGCTGGAATGCCGCCCGACGCTATGCGCACCTGTTCCAGTACAGAATCCTCCATCTCTTTCCCCACCAGATAGGAAGTTCCGGTGCAGGCGAAGGCGATGGAGGTGATGGGCGCATTGGCGAACTGGCGTGCAGACTCGGGCGCACGAGTCCAATAATCAACAAGGCGCTCTTCAATGGTCTTGTGCGGGCTCTGCATGCGCGCGTTGATCCATGCGCTGCCAAGCGGCGTCATGATGGAATATTCGGGTTCGACCGTTGTGTTGGCCTGCGGCGTCAGCACGCCGACCAGAGCCCTCGAGGCATATTCCACGCTCATGATAATCCAGCCGCTGATGATTGACATTTAGATGTATTATTTAGCATACAGGAGAAAGCGTCGGTCAACTATCGCCGCTCTCTTTTCCAGGAGCTTCGGTCCCTTGGACGCATCAGCCACATCTTCCAGAGCCACAGGCGCTTCGGCGATTTCGATTGAGCAAATCGAAAAATGGTTTGGCACACGCGACCAGCCGGTTCACGCGCTTTCGCCCGTTGATTTGAGTGTTCCGGAAGGCGAGCTTCTCGTATTGCTGGGGCCGTCCGGCTGCGGAAAAACGACATTGCTACGCATGATTGGCGGCCTGCTGGAACCAACCTCGGGAACATTGCGTATTGAAGGGCGCAATCTTTGGAAGGATGGCCAGCGGCAGGACGACGCCCTGAGCGAATTGGGCATGGTGTTTCAAGACGCCCACCTTTTCCCATGGCTAACGATTGAGGAAAACATTGGTCTACCGCTTGAGCTTAAGGGGATAGTGCGCGCCGAGCGGCTGGCGCGCGTTCGTGAGTTGATGCAGCTTGTGGGCATCAGCGGGTTTGAAAAGCGCTGGCCGCGAGAATTGTCAGGCGGTATGAAGCAACGCGCCGCCATTGCGCGCGCCTTGTCCTATGATCCTAAAATCCTGCTGATGGACGAGCCTTTCGGCGCCCTTGACGCCATGACACGCGACGCCATGAATCTTGAGCTTCAGCGCATATGGACGCAGACGCGCAAGACCATTGTGCTTGTGACCCACTCTATTTCCGAAGCCGTCTTCCTGGCTGATCGCATCGTTCTCCTGTCGCCGCGCCCGGGACGGATCGACACAATTGTTGACGTGCCTATGGCGCGGCCGCGTTCGCTTGATATTCAGGCGACACTTGAATTCCAGACCATCGCCAAGACGCTGCGTCATCGGCTGGCGGAAATTTCATGAGCTCATCCATGACCAATTCGCCAACAGACGTGTCCGCTCCGCCTGCATCGGCTTCCTTAAGGAAAGGCGCTGCGCGCGATACATTGTTGCCCTGGATCACGACGCCGGTTCTTCTGATTGCGCTTCTGTCAGTTTGGCATTTTTACGTCTCCATCGCCGGCGTTTCGGCTTTCATCCTTCCTGCGCCGATCAAGGTCTGGGATGCGTGGATGGATATGTTGTCATCGTCGCGCGCATGGCGTCACACGTGGTTGACTGTTTATGTCACGCTCACGGGTTTTGGATGGGCGCTTGTGATCGGCGTCGGGCTGGGCGTCATGCTTGGACGGACACGCTGGCTGGAATTGACCCTGAACCCATTTATCATCGCTACGCAGGTTATTCCCAAGGTCGCGCTATTGCCGCTTTTTGT
>CANJPM010000192.1 GCA_947476075.1 Beijerinckiaceae bacterium | reverse complement strand
GCTCATCCATGGCGAGGGCATCGCCGTGCCCTACGACCGGTTTCGCG
The DNA here is from genome assembly GCA_947476075.1 of Beijerinckiaceae bacterium. Taxonomy (GTDB): domain Bacteria; phylum Pseudomonadota; class Alphaproteobacteria; order Rhizobiales; family Beijerinckiaceae; genus Terripilifer. Next base: position 7,435 of record CANJPM010000192.1, on the reverse strand, counting down.
ACCGGGTGATGTTCCCCATCTGCGACCGCTCGGGCAAAGTGATCGCCTTCGGCGGCCGGGCGCTGGAGAAGGACGTTCCGGCCAAATATCTGAATTCGCCGGAGACGCCGCTCTTTCACAAGGGCGCCACGCTCTACAACCACCACAACGCCCGCAAGCCCGCCCATGACAAGGGAACCGTCATCGCGGTTGAAGGCTATGTGGACGCTATCGCCATGACGGGCGCGGGCTTTCCCAATGTCGTGGCGCCGCTGGGAACTGCGCTCACGCCCGATCAGGTCGAACTGATGTGGCGCATGGCAGAGGAGCCGATCCTGTGTTTTGACGGCGACCGGGCCGGGCGCAAGGCCGCCCATCGCGCCATTGACACCGCTTTGCCGCTGCTGGGGCCGGGCCGCAGCCTGCGGTTTGCGTTTTTGCCGGACGGTCAGGACCCCGACGATCTGGTGCGCGCACAAGGGCCCGAAGCGCTGGCCCGCGTGATCGAGGCCGCGCGCCCGTTGGTGGAAGTGCTCTGGATCCGCGAAGTCGAGGCTGGCCCGCTGGATACGCCCGAGCGGCGGGCGGCGCTCGACCGGCGGCTGAACGAGGTGCTGCGCGAGATCAAGGACGAGACGCTGCGTGGCTATTACCGCGACGACATTCGCGCAAGGCTCGACGTATTGCGCGGCAAAGGCCCGCGCGATCAGCGCGGTGGGCGGGCGCCGTTCCAGCCGCGCGCGGGCGGTCAGGGAGGCGGACAAGCTTTTAAAGGCGGGCGTTTTTCGCTCCAGCCGCAGCAGGGCTACGTCTCGCAGCCCCTTACCGGCAGCCCGGCGCTGCAAAAGACGCAGACGTTTGCGTCAGCCGGCGGCGCCTCGATGCGCGAGGCCCAGATCGTGCTCACGCTGATGAACCATCCCGCCCTGTTGGCCCGCCATCTTGAGGATCTGGCCGATCTGGAGTTTGAAAGCCGCGACGCGACCCGCCTGCGCAACGCCCTGACGGCGCTGGCGGCCGAGGCCATCGACAGTCCGGAACAGGTGCGCGCGGAGCTTGACCTTATCGGGCTTGGGCCTGAACGGGGCCGTATCGAGGCCATGTCGGTGGTCGCCAATCTGTGGTGCGTTGCCGCTGCGGCGGCCGAAGAGGACGCCGAGCGATCTCTTGGACAGGCGCTGGCCTTGCATCGACGGGCGCGGGCGTTACATAAGGAATTGAAATCGGCTGAGACGGCGTTGGGGCAGGATGCAACCGAGCAGAATCTCGACCGGTTGCGGGAAATCCAATCTGAACTGGCCGCTCTTGAGGGCCGGGAAGCCGCTCTTGAGGGCTTTGGCCTGATGTCGGGACGTCAGACCCGCGCGCTTTAATGGGCTAAACCCCACTTGTTTGCGCGGAATGGCGGAGAGTTAACGGGCGCTTAAGGCGCCCCGATGAATTTGGGGCGACGGCGAATCGCCGCTGATTCGCATTTGGGCGTCCAGCCCGGCGGCTCAGGACGCGGAGTTAGGTTTTATGGCGAAGAAGGACGACGAGAAGCGGGATCAGGAAGGCGCCGTTGCGGAAACCGCGGACAGCCCGTTGCTCGATCTTTCCGACGCCGCCGTCAAGCGGATGATCAAGACTGCGAAGAAACGCGGTTTTGTCACCCATGACGAGCTGAACGCGGTGCTGCCCTCCGAGGAAGTGTCTTCCGATCAAATCGAAGACATTTACGCGATGCTCAATGAAATGGGCATCAACGTCGTCGACAACGAGGAGGCGGAAGAGGGCGAGGCCGAGGAAGAGCCCGCCGAGGAAGCCGAAGGCGGCGAACTCGTCGAGGCCGCGCGCCCCACAGCCGTCGTGGCCGCCAAGACGAGCGAGCCGACCGATCGCACCGACGATCCCGTGCGCATGTATTTGCGCGAAATGGGCTCCGTCGAATTGCTGTCGCGCGAGGGCGAAATCGCCATCGCCAAGCGCATCGAGGCTGGCCGCGAGGCTATGATCGCCGGGCTTTGCGAAAGCCCGCTGACGTTCCAGGCGATCATCATCTGGCGCGACGAACTCAATGACGGCAAGGTTTTGCTGCGCGACATCATCGATCTTGAAGCCACCTACGCCGGCCCTGAGGGCAAGGCCGGGCCGCCGAAGGTCGAGGGCGCCGACGGCGAGATTCCTGTTGGCGCGCCGCGCGTGCCAGGAATGGGAGCTGGAATGGCCGCAGGCCTGCCGCCAATGTCCGCGTCCGGCGCAGAATCCGAGGCGGCGGCGCCCGACAATTTTGACGATGAAGACGACATGGAAAATTCCGTGTCTTTGTCGGCGATGGAGACCGAGCTGAAGCCGAAGGTGCTGGAGACCTTTGACAGCATCGCGTCAGCCTATAAAAAACTGCGCCGCCTGCAAGACCAGAACGTCGAGCAGAAATTGCGCAACGAGGCGCTGACGCCCTCGCAGGACCGCAAGTACAAGACGCTCAAGAAAGAAATCGTCGCCGACGTGAAGTCGCTGTCGCTCAACCAGAACCGCATCGATGCGCTGGTCGAGCAGCTCTACGACATCAACAAGCGCCTGATCGGCCTTGAGACCAAACTCATGCGTCTGGCCGAAAGCCATGGCGTGGGCCGCGAAGACTTCCTGAAGAATTATCAGGGCGGCGAACTTGATCCCAAATGGGTGTTGCGCGTCTCCAAGCTTTCAGCCCGCGGCTGGAAGGGTTTCGTCGCTAACGAAAAAGACCGCATCAAGGATATGCGCTCCGACATTCATGCGCTGGCGACCGAGACGGGCCTTGAGATTCAAGAATTCCGCAAGATCGTGCAGATGGTGCAGAAGGGCGAGCGCGAAGCCCGGCAGGCGAAAAAGGAAATGGTGGAGGCGAACCTTCGTCTCGTCATCTCCATCGCCAAAAAATACACCAATCGCGGCCTGCAATTCCTCGATCTCATTCAGGAAGGCAATATCGGCCTGATGAAGGCGGTCGATAAATTCGAATATCGCCGCGGCTACAAATTCTCGACCTATGCGACGTGGTGGATTCGTCAGGCGATCACGCGCAGCATTGCCGATCAGGCAAGAACCATCCGCATTCCCGTGCACATGATTGAAACGATCAACAAGATCGTGCGCACGAGCCGTCAGATGCTGCACGAGATCGGCCGCGAGCCGACCCCGGAAGAGCTGGCCGAAAAGCTCGCCATGCCGCTTGAAAAAGTGCGCAAGGTTTTGAAAATCGCCAAGGAGCCGATCAGCCTTGAGACGCCGATCGGCGACGAGGAAGATTCGCATCTGGGCGATTTCATCGAGGACAAAAACGCGATCCTGCCCATCGACGCCGCGATCCAGAGCAATCTGCGCGAAACGACGACCCGCGTTCTGGCCTCGTTGACCCCGCGCGAAGAGCGCGTGCTGCGCATGCGCTTTGGCATCGGCATGAACACCGATCACACGCTGGAGGAAGTGGGCCAGCAATTCTCGGTGACGCGGGAACGCATCCGCCAGATTGAAGCCAAGGCGCTGCGCAAGCTCAAGCACCCGAGCCGAAGCCGCAAGCTGCGCAGCTTTCTGGATAATTGATTCGCATCAGCGTCATGGCGGCGAAGGCCGCCATCCACCACAGGCTGCGAGCGTGCGGCTTGTCGTGGATCCCGGCCGTCGCCGGGATGACGCTAAAGCAGCCCTTCCATCGTCAGCGCGCGCACGACCGCAGGGCGCTGCATCATGCGGGCGTAATGGCCCGCCAGCGCGTCCGGCAGGGGCTCCTTGAGCCGGTTCACCTTCCAGTATTCGACGTAGAACAGCGCGGCGTCGGCGATGCTCGGGCGCTCTCCGCCCAGATAATCGCGACCGGATCCCTCAAGGTTTTGCATTTTGGCGTCAAACGCAGCCAGCCCCTTCTCGTAAATCGCGCGGCCTTTTTCCTTGATCGCGGGATGTTCGGACTCTGAAGCCGCAAAATGATCGGGCCGCCAGATGCGGGTGAAGCCCTGCATGTGAACGGTGGCCACAAGATAATCCACCGCCTCCAGCGTGCGCGCGAGGCCTTCGGCATCGGTTGGCAGCAGGGCCTTGTCGTAGGTCAGCGCCAGCCATGTGGCGATGGCGGGCCATTCGGTGAGCAGGCTTCCGTCTTCACGCAACAGCGCAGGCACTTTGGCCTTGGGGTTTTGCGCCAGATAGGCGGGCGCATTCTGCTCGCCCTTCATCAGATTGACTAAGATGAGCTGATAAGGCGCGCCGGCCTCCTCCAGCAAAACATGGATTCCAAGGCTGCAAGTGCCGGGGCAATGAAAAAAGGTGAGCATGCGTTCCTCTGGGTTAAGAGGTTAGCATAGAGGCGGAATTTGAGGCGTCCAGAGGGGGCTTTGGAGGCTTCAGGCGGCCAGAAGGCGCTTGAGTTCTGCGTCGAAAGCAAAACGCAATTGGGCGGCTTCCTCTTCGGGCAGCCAGCGGCTCATTTGCGGGAAAACAGTTTGATGGTAGCGCAGCTTTTCGCGCGACCATGGCAGGCTGGTTGCTTTTTCCACCAGGGCCAGAACCTCAAGCAATTGCCTGCGCACCTTTTCCGCGTCGGCGCGATAAACCACCGGCGCGCGCTGTTCGTCGAACAGAGCGCCTTGCGGATCGGGATTGAAAAGGTCTGGCTGCCGCATGTCTGACTTCCGTCTGTAGGCTCAAGATCATGATAGCGGGCGCTGCGCCGGGAGGCGAGCTGGCGCTGATGTTGTCGGAGCTGGGGGAATGGCGATACGGCGCCCGCCATTGCCACCAGCGTCACGCCAGTGTAATCCACCCAGACTTCCCCAAGCTGCGTTGCGGCTGCGGGCCGGTAGCTCAACGGTTAGAGCCGACCGCTCATAACGGTCTGGTTGGGGGTTCGATTCCCTCCCGGCCTACCAATTTCTCCCAGGCGCTCCCGCCAGAGAGGCGGTACTTTTGCTTTGGGTTCACGCCAGAATTGCGCCGCTCCTTTCGGGCGGCGTTTTTCATCGGCGCAAGTCTTCGTCTATAACCATGTCCGACGGGTCTGCTGACCCCCAGAACAAGAATCGAGGGAGCGAAACATGACTACTTTGGGTTTCATCGGCACCGGCGGCATGGGCGTCGGCATGGCGGCCAATCTGATCAAGGCGGGCTTCAAGCTTGTCGTGAACGATCTCAATCCCGCATTGACAAAACCGCTTGAGGCGCAGGGCGCCGTGTTCAAAGACACGCCCAGGGCTGTGGCGGAATCCTGCGACATCGTGCTCTCCATGCTCCCGCATAACGATGCGGTGCGCGCGGTTGGCCTCGGCAAGGGCGGGCTCATCGAAACAACCGGCGGCGCAAAGCTCTGGATCGACTTCAGCAGCATCGACAAGGAGACCATCGTCAGCGTCGGTGGAGAACTCACGAAAAAGGGCTGGACGATTGTGGACGCCTCTGCCGGCGGCGTTGAGGAGGTCGCGGCGGCGGGTCAGCTCGCGCTGTGGCTCTCGGGCTCGAAGGACGTGTTTGACGCGCATCAGCCAATCTTCAAGGCGATGGGCAAGTCGGTTCTGCACGTTGGAGAACTTGGCAACGCCAAGCTGGTCAAGAACGCCATGGCCATGCTTTCGGCTGTTCAGCATATGAGCGTTGTCGAAGTCTGCTGGCTCCTGAAGAAAGGCGGTCTGGAAGAATCGACATTCCAGTCGATCCTCGAAAACTCGCAGCAGGATTCTGTCGCCACGCGCCGCATCATGGAAGTCGTGGTCAGCCGCAAGTTCAAGCCGCGCAAGTCGTGGATGCCGAAGGATGTCGGCTTTGGTCTCGACATGGCGCGCGAAATGGAAGCGCCTATGCCCTTCGTTGGCCTCGCCCAGCAGATGTTCGCCATTGCCCAGGCCAACGGCCAGGACGGCTATGAAGCCACTGGCATCGCCTGCAACGTCTATGACACGATTTCCGGCGTGAAGCGCTGATCAGAGCGCAAACGAACACGCAAAGGGCGGCTCTCCCGGCCGCCCTTTTGCATCACGCCTGTACGGGTTTGAAGCCGCCATCTTTCCTCCAGAGGCAAGGAGGTTACGATGGTTAAAGGCGCGTTCCGCGAAAATTCCAAAAAGATGCTGTAGCGCAGATCGCCGGAAGCGGCTGTCTGGTTGGCGAGGTTTTGAGGCGATCGGTGCGATCGCCTCGGACTTGTTAATTCATGCCTCCGATGTCGGCGCCAAGCCTGAGGCGTCAGCCGTACGTTTTAAGGACATGACGCGCGATAACCATTTGCATGACTTCGCTGGCGCCCTCGGTGATACGGTAGCTTCTTTGCTGGCGCCACATTTTCTCAATAGGCAGGTCAGTCGTCAGGCCCATTCCACCATGAATTTGCATGCAGACATCGGCCGCGCGGAACGCCATCTCATCTGCAAAATATTTGCATACGTAGGCGTCCGTGCGAGCGTCCTCCCCGGCGTCGAGTTTGCTCGCAGCCTGAAACACCAACAGGCGCGCGGCTTCCAGCTCAATATAAATATCAGCCAGTTTCCATTGAATGCCTTGTCGTTCAGACAGACGCTTGCCAAATGTTTCGCGCTGTTTGGCGTATGAGGTCGCAAGTTCGAGGCAACGCTCCGCAACGCCCAGCGCACGTGCGCCATGCTTGACGCGACCCGCGCCAAGCCATTTCTGAGCAAGCTTGAAGCCGTCCCCTTCCTCGCCCACGCGGTGGCTCACGGGGATACGTACATTGTCCAGCACGATCTCCCACGGCGCATCGCCCATCATCGTCTGGTATCTGGCGCCGAGCTTTACGCCAGGCGTGTCCATGTCGACTATGAAGCAGGAAATGCCTCCGTGCGAGCCCTTGCTGCGATCTGTGGCCGCCATCAGCTGCATGAAATCAGCTTTGTCGGCGCCGCTGATGAAGCGTTTCGTTCCATTGATGACGTAATGGTCTCCATCCCGTACAGCGGTCGTTCGCATGCCGCCGGGATCAGAGCCCGCGTCAGGTTCGGTCTGCGCAAAGCAACTGCGCTTTTCGCCGCGCAATACTGGCAGAAGGTACTTTTCTTTCATATCTCCGGTGAGGCTATAAAGAATGTGGCGCACGGTTGGGCCAGTTATTGTTTCACCACGCGAAGGCAAGCCGACTGTGCGCGCAAGCTCCTGCCATACTACAGCGCGACCAACCAGGCTTAGTCCGACGCCGCCATATTCTTCGGGCACTTCCAGCATCCAGATGCCAAGTTCTTTTGCGCCGGCGACGAACTTGTTTTTCCATTCGGGCTTCAGTTCATCGCAATCTTCAAGGCTTTCGCGCTCATGGGGGATGATCTGCGTGTTAACGAACCGACGCATCTGCTCCTTCAACATCCTGAATTCGTCTGGGAGGGAGAAGTCCATTATGGCTTTCCTTTGGGGTTTTGATTTTGGATATTTTGTTCTCTCCAGACGACCCTTACGTCGACGGCGCAGACGCCGGCGGTTTTTTGGGCGACCATGAGAGGGT
>CANJPM010000191.1 GCA_947476075.1 Beijerinckiaceae bacterium | reverse complement strand
TCAGGCAAGTCATCAGGCAAGTCATCAGGCAAGCCTGAAGCTGCGAAAGTCGTTGCGCGGCGAAAATCGATTCCGGCCTCTAAAAAGGCCGCAAAAACAAAACAGGCTGTCGGCTGAAGCCGCGCCAGTATTCGGGAGGATGAAAGGTGCACGATATGGATCTCGACCACGAACATTTAGAATTGTCGGAAGAAGCGCGCGCGGCCATCGCAAAGTCGATCTGGGATCAGGAGAACGTCGAGCTGACTACGGTCGGCATCGATATAGGATCCTCAACCTCGCATCTTCTGTTCGCCCGCGTTGTCCTGCAGCGCCAGACGCAAGGCCTTTCGAGCCGCTTTGTCGTGATCGAGCGCCGCATCGTCTGGCGCTCTCCGATCATGCTGACGCCCTTCCTGCCCAACGGCACGATTGACGCCGCCAGGCTTGGAGAGTTCATCGCCGGCGCCTACAAGGAAGCTGGCATCAAGCAATCGGACGTCGACAGCGGCGCCGTCATTCTCACCGGCGAAGCGATCAAGAAAACCAACGCCCGCGCGATTGACGAGATCTTTGCAGCCGAAGCCGGCAAGTTCGTGTGCGCCACCGCTGGTCACAAGCTCGAATGCCTTCTGGCGGCGCACGGCTCGGGCGCCGTCGCTTTGTCGAAGGAGCGCGACACGTGCATATTGCACATCGACATCGGCGGCGGCACCACGAAGCTGGCTCTTATCGACAAGGGAGAAATCCTTGGGCTGCAAGCGTTCGCCGTCGGCGGCCGCTTGATCGCGCAAGATTCCACAGGCGCCTGGACGCGCTTTGACGATTCCGTGCAATTGATCGCCAAAGAGCAGGGCTGGGCTACCGATCCCGCCTCATTGGCTGACGAAGGCCTGCGCAGAAAATATGCGCATCGTCTGGCGCAAGTGCTCGCCGATTATGTTCTGGGCGCGCCCAAGGATGAATTGGGAACAGCGCTTGGCCTCACGCCCGCTTATCCTGAATCGCCCAAGCCGACTGCGTTCACGTTCTCGGGCGGCGTGTCGGAATATGTATTCAGCTACGAGGAGCAGGAATTCGGCGACATCGCCAAATTGCTGGCCAGCGCGCTGATCGAGCAACTCACGCAGCGCAAGAGCCCGCCGCTGATCAATCCCGGCCAACGTATTCGCGCCACAGTGATCGGCGCATCGCAATTTACTGTGCAGGTCAGCGGCAAAACCATCTATCTGCCAAATCCTGAATCGCTGCCCGTGCACAACATTCCCGTCGTTCGCCCCAAGATGAGCCTTGCGGGCGACATCGACGAGAAGGTGATCGTTAAAGCTATTCAGGACGCAGTCGCCAACATGGACATGGAGCCCACGCAACGCCTCGCGCTGGCGTTCACATGGGAAGGCGATCCGGAATATTCGCGATTGGCTGCAATGGGTCGCGCTATTCGCGACGCGCTTGCGCCGGGCGGCAAGCGTGAAGACTTGCTCGTGCTCATGATCGACGGCGACGTCGGCAAGAACATGGGCCGTCTTGTGCGCGAGGAACTCGACATGCCGGGCAAGCTTGTCTCGATTGACGGCGTGAACCTGCAAGAACTCGATTTCGTCGATGTCGGCGAACTCATCGATCCGCCGGGCGTCGTTCCGGTGGTCATCAAATCGCTGCTCTTCTCGTAAAAAAAATCTCAGGAGGAAAGAAAATGACTGAACAATTTGATCGTCGCTTTGGACTTGACCCTTATCTCGACTGGGTCGCCAAGGAAGGCATTCCGGTCACTGAAAACTATGGCATCGACCTGTTCGAAGTTGAGACCGGCGTGTGGCCGCGTTTTGGCGTCAAGGGCGCCGCCGTCCATCTCATCGGGCGCGGCGATTTCACCAACATGTTTCTGCTGGATATTCCCGCAGGCGGCTCGACCACGCCGCAGCGTCATCTTTATGAGGACGTTTATTACGTGCTTGAAGGCACGGGTTCGACGCAGGTTGAATTCGACGACGGCACCAAGCGCAGCTTCGAATGGGGCCCCAAGAGCCTGTTCGCGATTCCGCTGAACGCCAAGCACCGCCATTTCAACGGCTCTGGCCGCGAGCGCGCTTTGCTCGTCACCACGACCGACATGCCGTTGGTGATGAACACGTTCCACAATGAGAAGTTTATCTTCGACAACAATTTTGACTTCAACGAGCGCGCCGGAAAGCAATCCTGGTATGCAGGCGAAGGCGATCTCATTGCGGTGCGTCCGGGCAATCACATGTGGGAGACCAACTTTGTGCCCGACCTTGCCGCCATCCAGTTGAAGGAATGGGGCGATCGCGGCGCCGGCGGCACCAACATCATGTTCGTCCTCGCTGACGGCACGATGCACGCGCACATTTCGGAAATGCCGGTCGGCACCTACAAGAAGGGCCATCGTCATGGTCCCGGCTTCCACGTCATGTGCGTGACCGGCCATGGATATTCGATGCTCTGGTTCGACAAGGATCAGGACTTCATGCGCCTTGACTGGAAGCACGGCGTTGTGTTCCCGCCCGCCGATCAGCAATTCCATCAGCACTTCAACACCAGCCAGAACCCGGCGCGTTATCTGGCCACCGGCACCGGCGGCCTGCGTTACCCGCTGACGTTCGCGCAGCGTCGCTCGCTGCTTGGCGTCAAGCCGGGCGAGAAGGGGGCGGTCTCCACCTCCATCAAGGAAGGCGGCGATCAGTACGAGTACGAGGATCAGGACGCCCGCATCCATCGCATCTGGCTGGATGAGATGAAGAAGAACGGCGTTGAGCCGAAGATGCAGAAGTGGTTCCCCGGACAGGTCTGAGGAGACTTTGGACCACGGGCTTCCAGGCCGCTCGGGATGCCGGTTGCGGCAGATTCGCTCGCCGCTTCGCGCTCAACGACCCAAACAGGTCATGGTCGCTAAGGCGGCCCATCCACGGCAGGCAGCGTGCGCGTTGCCTGTCGTGGGTCCCGGCCTTCGCCGGGATGACGCGTAGCGGGGCAACTGCTCGCCAGTTCGCAGTCCAACGGTCGCCGCTTAAAACGCGGTCCAGATATCACCCGATTTCGATATCCAGTCCGATGTCCAGAATCGGCGCCGAATGCGTGAGAGCCCCGGACGACAGCATGTCGACGCCGCACTCCGCGACTTCGCGGGCGCTCTCCAGCGATATGCCGCCGGAGGCCTCCGTCTTCATGCGACCGGCGATCATCGCGACGCCCTTTGCCATTTCGGCGGGGCTCATATTGTCGAACAGAACGATGTCGGCGCCCTCGGCGATCACTTCCCCAAGCTGTTCGAGGTTGTCGACCTCGATTTCGATTTTCACCATGTGGCCGACATAGGCTTTCGTGGTCTGCAAAGCCTGGCGAATGCCGCCGCAAACGGCGATGTGATTGTCCTTGATGAGCACGGCGTCGTCGAGCCCGAAGCGATGATTCATGCCGCCGCCGCAGCGGATCGCGTATTTCTCCAGCGCGCGCAGGTTCGGCGTGGTCTTGCGGGTGCAGATTACTTTCGCTTTCGTGTGCCTTGTGACGGCGACCAGCTTCGACGTCATGGTTGCGACGCCCGACAGGTGCGAGACAAAGTTTAGCGCAGTGCGCTCGGCGGTGAGAATGGCGCGTGCGTCGCCGGTGATGCGCGCCACCGCCGTGCGGGGAACCGTGATCTCGTCGCCGTCGCTGGCCAGATATTCAAATTTCACGTTCGGGTCGCAAATGCGGAACGCCATTTCGGCGACCGACAGGCCGCAAATGAAGCCCGGCTTGCGCGGCGCCAGCACCGCCACCGCCGTCATGCCGGGGGGGATGCAGGCTTGCGTTGTGATGTCGCCGGCGCGGCCGATGTCCTCCAGAATGGCGGCGCGGACAGCGGCTTCAAACAGGAGCGGATTGAGATAATGATCGGTCATGACGGGCTCGCTCTGTTCCATGGCGCGATTGTCCATGATTTTGACGATATTGCCCCGGATATACGGCGTAGGGCGCATGAATGTCGAGGGCGTGAGAGGGCTGGTTTCGTATACCCGTCTTACGCTATAGAACAAGCCGTCGATGCAGCCTCGGGAGCCAAAGCGGGTGGAGCAAGTGATCGTGCAATCGTGTTTGCGCCGCGCCGGGCGGCTCGCGGCTCAATTCATTGCGGCAGCGGCGTTCCTTGGCTTCAGCGCAAGCTTTGCCGGCGCGGATCCGATGACGTTTCGCGCCGCTTCTCTCGGCGCGGACTCCAATTGCGGCGCTTCGTGCACGCGGGTCATCGTCGCCGAAGGCGAGATTAACGATTCGACGCCGGACGCTTTCGCGAAATTCGTCGCGCTCAATGGCGGCAATCGCTCCGTCAAGAGCGTTGTTTTCCTGCACTCGCCGGGCGGGCGGGTCGTGGCCTCGATGCAGCTGGGCGAAATGTTCCGCAAGGCGGGGGCGGCCGTCGTGGTGGCGCGCGTCGGCGGGGAGGGGTTCACAGCCGCCCGCTGCTATTCGGCCTGCGTGTACGCTTTGATGGGGGCGCGCAAACGGGTGATCCCCCCCGGCAGCCAGGTTGCGATCCACCGCATGTTCATGCTCGAACGGCTGAGCGGGGGCGACAATGAGGGGCACGCCATGTCGCGCACCTACGCGCATCCCGCTATGCTGGATCGTCTGGGCGCTTATGCGCGCAAGATGGGGGTGAGCCCGGAAATCATTGTCAGCGCAGAGCGGGTGGCGCCTGATAGGGTCCACGTTGTTTCAGTCAAAGAAATGCGCCGCTGGCGGCTCGCTGTGCAGAAGCTTTGAATAAAGCGCCTTCTTTCGCAGATTGTCAGCCGATTGGCTTGACACGCTCCCGGCGCTTGCTTATCCCAACGTTCTCCGGTCGCACGCCTAAAAGCGTGACCGACGCGGGGGAGTAGCTCAGTTGGTTAGAGCGCCGGCCTGTCACGCCGGAGGTCGCGGGTTCGAGTCCCGTCTCTCTCGCCATTTTCCACTCATGTCTTTGTTTAAAGTGCGCGCGCCGCAAAGCTGTTTTGCAGGCGCTCTAATGCGTGCGTTTGACAGTCGCGCCTTCCCCTCTAAGCTATGCATATAAAACAATGCTGGAGGAACGATGACGCTACTTCCTGTGACGATGGCGTGCGGCCCCTATGATCGCATGGAGGCGCTGGCGCAGGGCTTCGTGCAGCCTGAGGGCGTTGCCCTCCGCTACATCCCCATTCAGTCGCCGCCTGAAATTTTTGCGCGGATGATCAAGACGCATTCGTTCGACGTCGCGGAAATGTCGTTGGCTCATTACATGATCATGCGCAGCCGCGGCGAGTTTCCTTTCATCGCGCTGCCGGTCTTTCCCTCGCGCGTGTTTCGCCACAGCTACATTTTCATCAACAAGAACGCCGGAATCCAAACGCCGCGCGATCTGGAGGGCAAGCGCGTCGGCGTGCAGGAATATCGCCAGACGGCGGGCGTGTGGGTGCGCGGAATTCTGCGTCAGGAATATGGGGTCAACCTCGACAGCATCAAATGGATCGAAGGCGGCGTAAACGAGCCCCGTCCGCCAGACGACGAGATGGATCTGCGGCCGATGCAGGATGTGTCGCTTGAAATCATTCCCGGCGACAGAACCTTGAACGACATGCTGGAATCTGGCGAGATCGACGCCTATTTCGGCGCCCGCCGTCCCGCTGCTCTCGACAAGGGCCGCAACGTTGCGCGCCTGTTTCCCGATTATCGCGAGCGCGAGAAAGACTTCTACCAGCGTACGGGTTTCCACCCCATCATGCATACGCTGGTGATGCGTGAAGCACTTTTCAACGAGCACCCCTGGCTGGCGGAAAGCCTCTACAAAGCGTGCGAGGAATCCAAGAGGCTGGCGGTCAGGAATATGCGATTCTCCGGCGCGCAGCGCACCATGTTGCCGTGGCTCTATGACGAAATTTCCGAGATGGATGCGCTCATGGGCGCCAATCCGTGGCCCTATGGCGTTCCCGCCAACAAGGCTATTCTGACCGCGTTCATGAGCTATCTCGTCGATCAGAAGTTTCTGGCGAAAGCAAAGCCGGTTGAAGACCTGTTCGCTCCGATCGTTGACTGGACCGAATAGACAGGCAAGAAACCACATACACAAGAAACCATTGGGAAACGCCATGTACCGCAATCTTGTATGCAAAGAAGTCTTGTATCAGGGTCATGAAAAGCAGACCAAAAACGCTTATTTTGCTCAACCGGAAGGGCCGGGGCCTTTCCCGGCCGTCGTCTTCATTCATCACGTTCCCGGCTGGAACGAAGTCTGTATTGAGACGGTGCGGCGCTTCGCCCATCATGGTTTCATGGCGATCTCGATGAACCTCTACGCCGCTTATGGCGAGGGCGACGCCGACGACATCGGGGCCCGCGCTCGCGCTGAGGGTGGCGTTTCCGATGACCAGATGTTGGGCGACGTGGAAGGCGCAGCTGCGTTCCTGCGCGCGCAGGCTGGTTCAAACGGCAAGGTCGGCGTGATGGGCTTTTGCTCTGGTGGACGTCAGGCGTTTCTTTGCGCGGGACGCTCGTCCTGCTTTGACGCCGCTATCGATTGCTGGGGCGGGCGCGTGATGGTGAAAGACGCCAGCGCGCTGACCGACAAACAGCCGGTGGCGCCGATCGATTACGCCAAAGACATCGCTTGCCCGGTGCTCGGTCTGTTTGGAAACGACGACAAGGAGCCTGCGCCCGATCAGGTCGACAAGACCGAGGAAATCCTGAAGTCGCTGGGCAAGGATTTTGAGTTCCATCGTTACGACGGCGCCGGTCACGCGTTCTTCGACTGGAGCCGTCCAAGCTATCGGCCCGAACAGGCCATGGACGGCTGGAAGAAGATCTTTGCATTCTTGGGCAAACATCTCGCCTGATCGAGACATTCGCTGAATCCAGGGAGGGCAGGCCATGTGTTCCTACATCACAGAGATCGTCGAAATTTCGGGAAGCGGGAAGGGGCGCAATGATTGGACGCGTCTGGACAAGGCCGTGGTCTATTACGATCATCCCGTTCACGCGCCGTTCGATCACGCGCTCAACATAGACTTTACAAACTCGGTTACGAACGAGCGTGTGGCGGTGGAACTGTCCGCCGAATCGGCACGCGCTCTGATCGCTCGCATCGAAGCTGCGCTGAACAGCGGCGACGCGATTCATCTGGGGTCGCAAGATCGAGTGCAAGATCTTGTTGTGATTGATTTAATCTAAAAGAGAGCTTCAAAAAACCGCAAAGGCGCGTCAATCGCGGCTTTGCGTTCTTTGTGCGCAATCTCTGGCGGGCCTGCGTACAGGGTTCCGCTTCCTTCAGAAAAATACTAGGAGGAAAGTACAGTATCTGGCAGGAACATTGTTGTCATAAAAACATTAGATAAAAATACCCACTGGGAAATAATTGTAAATCTGGACAAAGCTCTCCTCAAGCTCATTCTGGAGCGACAGTTGTAGCGTCTTGCGGCGGGCCTGCGCTGGTGGTTTTGTAGGAAAGTGTAAGAAGAATGACAATTCTGAGGTACGGCCCGCCCAAGCGCCCAACCTCCCCT
>CANJPM010000190.1 GCA_947476075.1 Beijerinckiaceae bacterium | reverse complement strand
TTGGCGCAGGCCGCCTCGCAACCCATCTTGGCCTCGAACAATGCATCGGCTTCGACATGGGCGGCACCACCGCCAAGTCGTCTCTCATCACGCGCGGTCAGCCTGCCATTGAGGAAGGATATGTGATCGGCGATCATGCCTCGGGCCAGCCCATGCAATTGCCCGTCGTCGATATCGTCGAGGTCGGCAATGGCGGCGGCTCAATCGCCTGGGTCGATTCTGCGGGAGGGCTGCATGTCGGGCCGAAGAGCGCGGGCGCCGATCCCGGTCCCGCCTGCTATGGCAAGGGCTCTATGGACCCGGTCGTCACCGACGCCGATCTCATGCTGGGACGCATCAATGGCGGGCGCTTCCTCAACGGCGCAATGCAACTCGACATAGCAGCCGCAGGCCGCGCGCTTGACGAGAAAGTGGGCAAGCCGCTTGGTCTTTCCACAATGGAGGCAGCGCTCGGAATCGCAACTATTTCCGACAACAACATGTCACTCTCGGTACGCGCAGTCTCCGTCAACAAGGGCGTCGATCCCCGTGAGACCACGATGATCGCTTTTGGCGGCGCAGGTCCTCTGCACGCCATCGCCATCGCACGTGAAATCTTCATTCCGCGCGTCGTGATCCCCAAACTTCCAGGCGCCTTCTCGGCTCTGGGCATGCTGATGGCCTCCTGGCGGCAGGATTTTGTGCGTACCCTGGTTGGCCGTCTGGGAGGTCTTGAAAGATCGATTGTGGAGCGCGTGTTCAACGAGCTTGCGCAGGATGGCAAGGCGCAGATGACGCTCGATGGCGTTGATGGCGACGTTGCAGATTTCCGCTTCTATGCCGACCTGCGTTACGTTGGTCAGGAACATGCGCTTTCCATCCGCATCGAAAACGCCGACCTGCTCTCTGGCGATACGAGCATTGTGCGCGATCGCTTCCATGAAGAGCATGATCAGCGTTACGGACAATCGGCTATCGAAGAGCAGCTTGAAATAGTCAATCTGCGTCTGGTGCTGACGGCGCCGCGCGCCGATTCCCTTGCCGAGCAATGGTTAACCGAGCCATGGACGCCCACGGACAATGTGCCCGAAAGCGCTCGCGACGTGGTCTACGACGATCCGAAGAAGCCCGAGCGAGCGCGTGTGCTATGGCGGCCGTCAATGCCGGCCGGCATGACCATCACCGGCCCTGCAGTGATTGAAGAGCCGAACTCCACCATTCTTGTTCACCCAGGCGACAAGGTGAGCGTGACCGAGGCCGGTCATCTCATCATCGACATCGCCCGGAAGGATTGATTATGACGAACGCAAATGGCGCTCATCCCATCACTGTCGAAGTCGTGCGTAATTCGATTGTCGCCTTCGCTGATGAAATGGCCAATGCTTTGTGCAAGGCCGCCTACAATATGATGATCTATGAGGTGCGCGATTTCTGTTGCGGACTCATCGACACGCAGGGCCGCATGATTTCGCAAAATCGCGGGGGCCTGCCAATCTTCCTAGCCGATCTTGGCGTAGCGGTGGAGGACGGCATCAAGCGCTGGGGTCTCGACGGCTTCAAGCCTGGCGACATCCTGATAATGAACCATGGGGAGACGTGCGGCCAGCATCTCAACAATGTGGTGCTCTATGCGCCTTGTTTTGTGAATGGCGAGTTGGTCGCCTTCGCAGCGAACCGCGCACATTGGGTCGATATCGGCGGCATGCGCATCGGCTTTGGCTCGTCGCTCACCACCGAGATCTTCGCCGAAGGCCTGCAAATGCGCTCGCTTAAGATCTATGAAGCTGGAGTGCGCAACGATACATTGTGGCAGGTCATCAGCGATAATGTCCGTTTTCCAGACGCCTGTTTGGGCGACATGCGCGCGCAGATCGCGTCGTGCCAGCTTGGTGCGCGCCGCTACGGCGAGCTCGTGTCGCGCTACAGCCGCGATGTTGTGGAAGCCTGCATCGACCGTATCTGGGATCAGGCGGACATGCAGATACGCAGCGTTATCGAGAAGATTCCCGATGGCGTCTACGTGGCCGAGAGCGCGATGGACAATGATGGTCGCAATCTCGATCAACCCATCAAGATCAAGACCACGGTCACCATCAAGGGTTCGACCATGACCGTGGATTTTTCGGAGATGAACCCACAAACTCATTCGCCGCTCAATTCCGGCAAGTCCGGCGGCATCGCAGCCGCACGGGTCGCCTTTAAGGCGATTACCTCGCCCGAGCTTGATGTGCATGACGGCTGTTTCCGCGCGCTGGACGTGATCATCCCGGAGGGCACGATCGTAAGCGCTAAAGCGGGCGCAGCCATTGGCCTGTGGAGCATCGCCCTGCCTACAACAATAGACACGATTTTGAAGGCGCTTGCGCCCGCGCTTCCCCACGTCATTCCCGCCGCTCACAAGGGTGACATGGGCGGCTGTTCCTTCTATGGGTTCCGTGAAGACGGCAGCCGGTTTCTGCTGCTCAACATCTTTGGCGGCGGCTGGGGCGGACGGCTAACTGAAGATGGCGAGGACGCGAGCGTCTCCGTCTGTCAGGGTGATGTGCGCAACACGCCGGTGGAATTGCAGGAGATCCGCTATCCTGTATTCGTCGAGGAGCATGCGCTGCGCGAGGATTCCGGCGGAGCAGGCCAACATCGCGGCGGCCTTGGCGTGCGGATCACCTATCGCACGCTCGTGCCTTGCAAGGTGACGATAAATTGCGAACGCACGCAGGTTCCACCTTGGGGGCTGTTAGGGGGCGGGTCTGGCGCGCATAACGTCGCGGTGATCCATTCAGACAACATTGCTGATCGCACGGTCTTCAAGGGAACGGAGATTTCGCTCCTGAAGGGCGATTCCGTGACATTCCTTACGGCGGGCGGCGGCGGATATGGCGATCCGCTTAATCGCGATAGCGCAGAAATCAGCAACGATGTGGCGCAGGGCTTTGTTTCGACAGACAACGCCAACAAATATTACGGTTGGCGCGCGGGCGTTTGATGCGTGTGGCCCTTTCTGCAAAGGTAATGATTAAATGAGCAAGGACGCCCTAGCGGCCCGCAAAAGCGCTTTGAAAGCGGCGATGTCGCGCGAAAGCGTGGAGGTTCTCGTTCTATTTGGCAACAATTGGCATGCCGATCATCTGCGCTATGCGACAGACTTTGGCATTCAGGAAGGCCAGGGAATGGCGCTGGTGCGCGAGGATGGGTCGATCACCCTGATCCTCGATGATCCCGCAGAATGCGAGCGCGCTCGCGGCGAGGGAGCCGGCGAGGCCATATACGCCCCCGCCCTTGTTGCTGAAGCCAGGAAGCAATTGGCGCGTGCAGGCAACCACAATAGCTGCGCCGCGCCTTATCATCTGCTGCCTTACGGGCTGCTGCATGGGGAGAAAGATCTGCGCGTCGCCGATGGCGCGAAAATCATTGAGCGGCTCTTGATGACCAAGATGGAGGTCGAGATCGCCGCCATACGCAAGGCCGCAGCTTTGGCCGATGAGGGATACGCCATCTTCCGCAATGCGGCGCGTCCCGGCCGCAAGGATTACGAACTCGTGGCGGAAATGGAATCTTTCTTCCGCGCCAAAGGTGTGCCGGAGAATTTCATGATCGTAGGCGTCGGCGGCCCGGAGGTGCGCGGCATGGCGCCCCCCGGCGGCAAAATCCTCAAGGTAGGCGACATGGTCACGACCGAGTTGACGCCCTGCTATGATGGTTATTATGCGCAGATCTGCCGCACGCTTGTGGTAGGTGAGCCAAGCGATGCGCAGCGTCAGGCTTTTGCGGTTTATCTCGAGGCCATGGAAGCAGGGATCGCATCTGTGAAGGCTGGCGTCACTGCGGCCCACGTGGCCAAAGCCGAGAACGACGTCTTTCGCAAATACGGTCTGGGCGAGTATGTCACCTCGGAATACACGCGCGTGCGTGGCCATGGCATGGGGCTTTTTCCAGATCAGAAGCCAGCCATTCTTGAAGATGTGAACATCACACTTGAAGCTGGCATGACGCTCATCGTTCATCCTAACACCTATCACCCTGATGTGGGATATCTGGTGCTGGGCGACTCGCTTGTGGTGCGCGAGGGTGGGCATGAATTGCTCTGCGGCACACCGCGTGAACTCTTCTCCGTTCCCTTGCAGTGAGGATGCCATGCGTCGCGGTTTGATGGCCTGGGATTCTAGCGAGGTTCCTGTAAGCGCTCTGGCGGAACGCCTTGCGCGATTGCGCTGCGAGTTGGCGGCCGAAGGCGTCGAAGGCTTTGTCGCGTATACAAATATAGCACGCGGCGGCGCTGTTTGGTGGCTGACGGGCTTCACGCCATATTGGAACGAGGGCTTGCTCTATGCGCCCGCGAATAACGAGATGATCTTCGCCACCGCCCTGTCGAAGCGCGTGGCCGAGTGGATCAGCTCCGTCATGCCAGCAGGCGAGGTGACGACTACGCCGAGCCCCTCTGCGCTTATTGGCGAGCATATCGCCCGCCATGGCGCCAAGCGCATCGGCATTCTCGAGCTTGATGATTTTCCCGCAGGCCATGCGCAGGCGATCTTGCAGGCTGCGCCCGGCGTCGAACTGGTGGATGTGACGCAGGCATTTGCACGCGCCCGCAACACGTCGGATCCTGTGGAGCGACTGCTGTTGACCAAAGCGGACGCACTTGTGCAAAACGCTTGCGCCGCGGTGAACCTTGCACAGGCTGAGGCGCGCAGTTTCATCGCGCCAGCCGAATCCGTCGCCCGCCTCGGCGGCGCCGAAGAGTGCTTTACCCTGGTTGCCTGCGATCTTGCCGCTAGCCGCGCGTTCGTGCGCACGGAATATATGGGCGCGTTGGGCGAGACCTTCGCCGCCCGCGTGTCGCTTGCCTACAAAGGCGCTTGGACGCGCCATGTGCGCAGCTTCTCAAAAACAGAGTTTTTGCAGCAAAAGTTCGATAAGGCACATGCCGCGCTGATGAACTTCACGCTGCACCCCGGCGAGGCTCTTGGCGTCGCCGTGGAGCGCGCCTTTGGCGCCTTTGGAAGGATAGTCAATTGGGGAGCCGAGCAGCCGCGCGGGTCTTTTCCGCTCGCTCCTGTGGCAAACTTTGCAGATACAGCGCAGGGCTTCACCGCTATCGCACCTTTCGTGCTCGATGCAGAATTGGAAATCGACGGGCGTCGCTGGATCGGCTCCCGTCTGATTGGCCTTTGATCACACCGGCAAGGCGTCGCTGAGGCTGGCGAGGTCGATGGTCTCGACTGGGTTTTGCACCAGCGTAAGGAGCGCCTGCGACTTGATCGCGCCCATATGGCTTGTAGCACGCAGGAACTTCGCAGCCAGAGCGGCGGCGTCTAGCTGCGCGCCGGGATCGCCGAGAGCTTCCACGCTTGTGCGTTCGATAACCGAACCATCATCCAGCGTGATCTCAAGGCGCGCGGGCCATTGGGCGGGATAGAAAGCATCGAGGCTTGGATCAGCAACTATCTCCACCTTCTTCGCGAAGGCCTCCACTTGCGCGTCCTGCGGCACGGGATCGCGGTCAATATCCATCATGGCTAGCGGGTTGTATGCGACGAGGCCAAGCAGCCACCCCAAATTGATAATGCGCCCCAGCCGCCCCGGCGGTTTGCTGGAAATCATCGCAAGATAGGCGTTTGGAACATGGGCGCGGATGGAGACGATTCGCTCTGTGCTGGAGCCTTCGGCAAGATAGAGGCGCAAAGCGTCAGTCCCCGAGATGGTTTGCTTGGCCGCGCACCATGGCTTCATGCTGGTCTCGTTCAGCATGGGCTGATGGGAGCTGAAAGGCGCGGGATCGAAGGCAAGCCCATGGGTGCGCTGGAACCAGTCGGCGTCAAGAAGTGTGAGGTCACCAATAAAACCGCGCGAAGCCATGAGCGCAGAGGTGACGCCGGCGCGCGCCGCAAAGCCTGAAAGCAGCCAGCGAGATGAGCGCCCCGCCCCGTGCCCACCCGGAGCGCCGCTGGTCTGCGCCAGCGCGATCGCCATGGCCTGCGCAGTTTGCAAGGGCGGCAGAGCTAGCAGAGCGCTCGCCACAGCGGCCGCTCCAATGGGCGCCGCCAGATAGGTAGGCCAAATGCCGTAAGCCAGAACGGCCGGTCCATTCACCGCCATGCCCAGCCGCATCATAGTCTCGTAGCCATTGCGTAGCGCTTGCTCGAACTGATTTGCATTCGCGCCGAACGCGCGCGCCAAGATAAGACTTGCCGGGATCACCACCGCGCCGCAGGTGACACAGGAAGCGCGATGAATGTCGTCGATTTCGGTCAGTCGCGTGGTCGCCACCGCCAGCGCCAGCCGATCTAGCGGACCATCGCCAAGAAGGCCAAGCCGGCCTTCCATAGAGGCCGCGATCTCGCGACCGTCAGCGCTGGCTGAGCCCGCAATCCATGCCCCTATTCCATCTATCAGATGCCGCGACAGCCGCTCGCCCTGGGCTGGCGCAGGCTGCGCAAGCGCCAAAGCCCAGCTTTCCAGGACGGTCATTTTGCGAAGGCCATCTCGTGCGTTTTTGCAGGCGCCGGATCGCGCAGGTTCAGGATGCGGCGCGCGTTATCGTAGAACAGCTTCTGCTTGTCTTCGTCCGACAAGCTGATCTCCTCAATCAATTTCAGGCAGGCGGCGGGCTCCCAGCACGGATAATCTGTACCGTACATGACACGGTCGATACCGTAATAATCAATGGCGAATTTTATGCCTGCCGAATGCGGGCTCACCGTGTCCGTGTACATTCTTTTGAGATAGTCGCTGGCGGGGCGCGGCAGTTTGGCGTTCTTCGTGTTCTTGTCCATGCGCCCGGACTGGTAGGGCAGCGCCCCGCCGGTATGCGACATGATGAGCTTCAGGTCCGGGTGACGCTCCATGGTTCCCGAAAGTACAAGGCGCATGGCCGCAACGCTCACCTCGATCACGCGGCCCAGAGACAGATGCAGCGCGCCATTGTAGCCGTCGAGCATATGATTGAAAACGGCGTCCGTCGGATGCATAAACACAGGCAGGCCAAGCTCCGCACAGCGCCCGTAGAACGCCTGCATTCGCTCTGCGTCAATGCGCGGATCAGCGCCAATGGACCCGGGGAGGTTTACGCCCATAAGGCCGAGGCGCCCGATGGCGTCCTCCAACACATCCATGGCGATCTTTTCATCCTGAAACGGGATGGCTGCGCTGCCCCAGAAACGCCCGGGAAAGCGCCGCTGCGCCCAAGCCATTTCCTCGTTCCACTGGATAGCCAGGTCGCGGCCCTCTTCCTTTGGCAGGGCCGAGAAGAATACGGAGACCGGACCGATGGAGCCCACCGCGTCCACGCGATGTCCGAGCTTGTCCATATGTTCGAATTGTTCATCGATGTCGAACCAATCGGGCCAGCTGTTGAGCACATAATCAGCCCCATCCTCCAGCACGCAGGTATAGCACCCCTTGTCGTTGGGCTTGGCGTAGGGAACTTCCGTGCGCTTGCAAAGGGCTTCGAAGACCGACCGGGGCCACCAGTGGAAATGGGAGTCGATGATATGCATATGGTGGTCTCCAGGCCGGGAAAACTAAAATC
>CANJPM010000189.1 GCA_947476075.1 Beijerinckiaceae bacterium | reverse complement strand
CGGATCGACGCCAGAATTTCCTCCATGGACGGATCCGGAGCTGGATCTTCCGCTCCTGAATGATGCGCCGGGGACGGAAATGCATTCATCGCAACTGAAACCTTGTTCGTCTCGCGCGACTAAAAAGGTTCACGCAGGCTGCAAACGCGCTGAGAAAAGGGCGCCTGCAATCGCGAGACTCAAACCGGATGCCGCAACCCGATTCGGAACTCAAGACCGAGAGTGAACGTCGGCGCGCGTCAGAGCAAGCGCGCTACGCAATGTAATTGTGGGAAACGGAATTACAATCTTAACGACCGTCCGGTGTCCGTAATCCGATCCACTTTCCCTTGACCTGATCATAATGAACAGTCGGATCATAATTGGGAGCGTTCAGCCCGAGCGTCCGAGCCGAGAGATTGCCGACCGCACTCAACAACGAATACGAACCAACCACACGATCACGCTGCGCGGTGACAAGGTTCACGCGAGCGTTGAGCAATGATTGCTGCGCGTTCAGGACGTCTAGCGTGGTGCGCTGCCCCACACGCGCTTCTTCGCGCACGCCGTTGAGGGCGATCTCGGCGGCGCGCACCTGCGCCTGCACAGACTCGATCAACTGGCGTGAATTCTGCCAGAAGCCCCAAGCGGATACGACCTGCGAACGCACCTGTTCGCGCTGCAAATCAGCTATCAGACGAGCCTGCCCGAACTGCTCCTTCGACTGCCGTACAAGTGCGTAAACCGCGCCGCCTTCATAGATCGGAACACTCAGCTGGCCAACGACCGCCGCCGTGTAGGAACGGCTTCCCGGCGAATTCTGCGCGTCGTAACGACGACTGACGTTCCCGGTAAGCCCGACGGTCGGATAGAGCTGGCCCTCAGCGAGCTTTACCGCAAGCTCCGCGGCGTCGGCGCTATGCAACGCGGCCACGATCGAGGGATGCTGGCTCTGGGACGACGAGATCGCCTGATCGAGCGAGCGCGGCACGAGCTTCTCAAGCGGCTGCGCCGGGGAAAGGCTCTTGGGCTGTTCGCCTATGAACTGCCGATAATTTGCGAGACTGGTTTGGAGATTGGACTGTGCGACAAACGCGTCGGAATTACCCTGAGCAAGGGCGGCCTCCGATTGCGCAACGTCTGTGCGGGTTACTTCGCCAACAGCGAAGCGGTCGCGAACCTGACGCAATTGCTCGGCTAACACGTCGACGTTGTTGCGGCGCAGGTTATAAATCGCCGTATCGCGCAGCACGTTCATATATGATGAAGCGGCGTTGCCGAGCAGCGTCTGCTCGCTGATGCGCATTTGCTCGCGTGACTGGAAAATCTGCGAATCGACCTGACGAACGCTATTGGCGGTGCGATTGCCGTTCCAAAGGTTCTGGTTGACCGTAACGCCGACGCCGCGCGGGGTCGTATTGATATCGCGCGTCCCTGTTTCCGTGTGTTGGTAGCCCGCGTCTGCTGTGGCCGTGATGGTGGGCCGATAGCCGGACAGCGCGCGCGGCATTGACTCGTCGGCGGCGCGGACGGCGGCGCGCTGGGCGTTCAACTCAGGCGATGTGACATATGCTTTGGCGAGCGCACCAGAAATAGTTTCCGCACGAACAAATGAGGGCGTTGCAACGGCAAGCAAAGCGCCGATGCTCAAAGAGCAGACAAGAGCTCCAAATGGATAAGAGGCCGACGGAGTCGTTTGCCTATCCGCAAGCTGCGATACGCGATCCAATTCAGCACCTCTTCACAAGTCGGCCTTAATCCAGCGTTCTTCATACAATGTTAACCTATCGCCGTCGACAGCATAACAATAGATTTCAACCGATAAGATGGAACAGGTACCCGATTGCAACGGTATGCCCCATGTTGCCTCAATTCTGTGAGCCAACACAAGCATAGACTGGGCCATAAGACCCTGCCCGCATTTGGCGATATAGTGACTTGAGCTTTATTTCTAGAATGCGAACAAAGGCTTGCGCGCGAATCCCGGCAAGGTCTCGGCTGCGGCCTGGAAAAGCGGACGAACGCCGCACGCGTCGCCGTTACGTTCCCAAAGCATCATTTGCCCGGCGCCAACGCCGGCGCCCGGAGCTGATTCGACTGCGAGCAGGCGCCCGCCATCCGCCAATTGGGCCAGCAATAATTCGGGCACAATCTCAATGGCGCCATTCAAAAAGATAACGTCATACGGCCCCTCGCCCGGCAAACCAGCGGCCAGATCGCCATTTATGGCGCTCGCATTGGAAAGGCCAAGCTCCGAGAAGCCGCGCCGCGCATTGTCCACGAGGTCCGCGTCATCATCCAGCGCGACGACGGAATCAACGAGGCGACCGAGAATGGCGGCTGAATAGCCCCCGCCCCCAATATCGAGCGCACGGTCGCCCTTTGAGAGATTAGCCTCCTGAAAGGCGCGCGCGACCACCATCGGCACAAGCATGCGACGGCGCACAAGAGCGCCGCGCACAAGCAAGGGGGCATCGCTGTAGACAAGCGAATCGATCTTCTCGCTGACGAAAAGCTCGCGAGGCGTGTCCAAAACGGCCGAGAGCACGTCTGCGTCCGTGACGTCAAACGTGCGCATCTGGCAATCGACCATCGTCCGCCGAAGCTGGACCGAGCGAGGCGACGACAGGAAATCAGCAGCGTTCGACATTGGACACATCCGTTAGGGTCAGCAAATCCCGCACATGCGCGGCAGCGAGCGCCGCACGGGATGTAAGCTTATATGCCGCGCCCCCTGCCATTGTCCACGCGCCAGCAAGCGAAGTCCTCAGGCGCGGGTTTCCTTCAGGCGTTTGTTGCACTGGCTCCAATAACCGCCACCCTTCTCCAGCCAACGCTGACCGCCATTGCCATCGGTCGCCTTGTTGGCCTGAAATTGCTCGGAGCAGGTTTTCTGTCGGGCGCGATACGGCTTCTCGCTCGCAAATTTAGGCGATATTGCGCTGGGGTACACCGCCAGTCTGGCGGGAGCGGCGCCGCTTGCCGGCTTGTCGGGACTTGCCGGCTTGTCGGGAGTTGCAGACGCTGCCGCTTTACCGGGAGCATTTACGCCAGCCGGAACCGCTGCAGTTGTGTCGGTGCGGCATTTGGCGAGAAATTGCGTCCACGTTTGGCCGCCTGTGGCGCTGGTCTCTTTCGCAGCCCGCCATTTATCGCCACAGGTCTTCATCACATTATCCTGCGCAACCGCCGAAGAAGACAGCCCGGCAAGACCCAAAAAAACGAACGCAAAACCAATGCAGGCTGATTTAGACATGACATGCCCCTGAGCAACGCAATCCATGCGCGTTGACCCAGCGTCGTCTAAACCGCAGACTTCGTCAATGCTCAGCTCAAGATAAAACGTTCACCGGGAGACAATCGCCGGACTTGGCAGGCCAGAACCCAACGACACCCATATGTTTTGGTCGAATTCGGACTGCCGTTTGACGAAGCCATAGGGCGTCTCTCGCCATAGCTTCACTTCGTCATTCATATTGTCCAGTATATAATCGCCACGATCGGTTTTCAGCGTCAACACCGCGTGGCCGTCGCCCTGCAAATCGGTGACGACGGTGATCAGCAGAGACTGACGCGCAAACCCCTCAGCCATCAGGCGCGCGCGCTTCAGCAGAACATAATCTTCACAATCTCCGCGCCCCGCGCTCGGGAAATCCCAGCGCTCTTCCATGCCCCACATTTCCTGGTCCGTAGCGGGGGTGATCTCGGCGTTCACGGCGGAATTGATGCGGCTGATCGCTTTCCGGGCGACTTCGTCGAACACGATGTCCAGCGGCGTGGAAGGTCTGGCGTCGCATTCGCCCTGATAGCGCTTGCAGAAATCCGTCCAGCCCATCGGCTCGCGCGCCGCCCCCCCAACCTTGAGGGATACGGGCGCCATAACCAAGGCTTCCAGGGGAAGCGCCGCAATGCGTTCGCCGCCGGAAACCAACGCGGCTGACCCGCAAAACGCAACGCTTGCAAGGCACAAGGACAGGAAACGACGAACAAACATAAGCGCCCCCGCTCTTTTACACGCCCCCACTTAAGAGGCGCAGGAGCGGGGGAACAAGCGTCGACTGCGGACGTTAAGACAATTCGCGGAGCGCTGTGGCCAATCCGCGACGCTATGTAAGCGAAGGCTTACCGAGAGGCGACAACCGGGGGCGAAGAGCCGCCAGGTTCACCCACCGACACCCACAGGCTCGGATCGGTCTGCGACTGGCGCTTCACGAACCGGTAGGGGGACGCTGTCCACGGCTTCACGCCTTCACGCAGATTGTCGAGGATGAACTCGCCCTGATTGGTCTTGACGGTGAGAACCGCATGGCCCTCGCCCTTCTCATCCTTCACGACCGTGACAAGCAGAGCCTGCACAGGAAAGCCTTCGTCGATCAGCAGGCGGCGCTTCAGCAGCACGTAATCCTCGCAATCGCCCTGACCGTTGGAGGGGTAATCCCAACGATCCACAACGCCCCATTGCTCATGATCGGAACGGGCCTTCACATTGGCGTTGACCCAACGATTGACCTGCGCAATGCGACGGAACACGGTCGGCGTCAGCTTGATGTCAGCAGATTCGGCCTGCGCCGTGCACTCACCAGCATAACGATTGCAGAAATCCATCCAGCCGTAAGGCACCAGCGTGCGCTGACCAACTTCGATGAACGAGGACTTCATCGCCTCAGCCTGCGTGGGCGTCTGCAAACCAACCATGCCAGCCATGAGCATGGCGGAGGCGACGAGCGACTTAAAGGTTTTCCGGTTCATGACAGCCCCGCAACTTCGATGCACCCAACATCGCAGGCAGGCTTTTCAGTGCGTCTAAAGTAATCGAACGCTTTTTATTAGAACGCGTTTAGAATTACGAGGCATCATAGCAAGTATAATGAACCTATACTGAAATGCGGACAATTTGATGCAATTCGATCTAAACATCTGTTATAAATGGAAAATATACCTCTTTCCTCCCAGCTCGCGACTGCCCCGCGAAGCTCGCCATCAGTCCGAAGATTAACGCGGGACCACTAAGACAGGGGTCTGCTTGGTTAATTTGGGCCTTGGCGCTGCATTTATTTCCTCTGCGGGATCCGCTTGCGCGCAACGTTTCCAATCACATTTGTAGGGAAGCAGGCTATGGGCCGCGGCTCCAGAAAGGCTGGACATGAAGCAGCACGAAAGCGCGCAGGCGATGAACTCCGACGCCGGGGCGTTTGCGGCCCCTGCCCTCAGCGTGGAGGATTCCAGCGCGCTCGACGAGGCTGTGGCGCTTTTGGAGCGCACAAGCCTGGCCGCAACCATCGCCCACGCCCTGGGCCGACCAGCCGCGCGTTTGAGCCAGCTCATTCCGGCGCCGGTCCGCATGTTTGCAGAGCGCGCGGCCCATTCGGCGCTCCAGCGGGCTGTGCTGGTTGCAACTCACTCGCTATCCGCCGGCGCCGGCCCGGCCCGCAGGCGGCTTCACGCAGCCATGAGCGCAGCCTCGGGCGCAGCAGGCGGAGCCTTTGGCCTTGGAGCGCTTGCGGTAGAATTGCCGGTCTCGACCCTCATCATCCTGCGCTCGATAGCCGACGTGGCGCGCGCGGAAGGCGAAGACCTGCACGCGCCCGAGACGGCTATAGCGTGCCTGCAAGTGTTTGCGCTGGGCGGCCGCCAGCCCGCCGACGATTACATGGACAGCAGCTATTTCGCCTTGCGGGGACTGATGGCCAAATCGGTATCCGACGCCGCCAGCTATATCGCCAGCCACGGGCTCAGTAAGGAGGGTGCGCCCGCGATAGCACGGCTTCTTGCGGTGCTGTCGCCGCGCTTTGGGCTCGTCGCCTCGCAGAAAATGGCAGCGCAAAGCCTGCCTGTCATCGGCGCGCTGGGCGGCGCCGCGATCAATTACGCCTTCTCCCGCCATTTCCACGATCTGGCGCGAGGACACTTTACGGTAAGGCGTCTTGAGCGAACCTATGGCCCCGAAATGGTTCAGCGGGAATATGAAGTTCGGGCGGGAGCGCCAGCTTCAAAACGCGACGGGGAAATATTGAACGAACGGGTTTAAACCGTCGTACCCGAGCCCGTTGATGGAATCACAGAGAAAATCTTGGAGGCCTCGCCCGGAATCGAACCGGGGTGCAAGGATTTGCAGTCCTCTGCGTAGCCACTCCGCCACGAGGCCTCGTACAGGGCGAACCCCGATGCGTGCTCATTAGCAACGCGCAAGCGAACTCGCAAGGCCAGATTGTCCGCAGGGTCGCAAGGGCGACGTCGGCATGCTGGAAGCTGTGCGTAAAAAAGAAAACCGCCTGTCGGGGAAAAGAAAACGCAAAACGGCTTTGCAAATCTGCGTGAGCTTGTTATATGCGCGTCGTCGCTTAGGCGGCGTTCCCCGATAGCTCAGCTGGTAGAGCATTCGACTGTTAATCGAATTGTCGCAGGTTCGAGCCCTGCTCGGGGAGCCATCCTTTATTATCAGCATCGTCACTGCCTCCCGTCTTCGCTTGAGGATTGAGCTTCGTGGCTCGTAGGGCTATTCTGTAGCTCCGCTCACGCGGCAACACAGGAGCCGATCATGGGTCTTTGGATTTTCCTCGGTTTAATTGTGGTGATCGCACTCTGGGGGATCAGCGCCTACAACACGCTGGTCAGCCTGCGGCAACGCACGAATCAGGCTTTTGCCGACATCGACGTGCAATTGAAGCAACGGTACGATCTCATCCCCAATCTCATCGAGACGGTGAAGGGCTACGCGGCACACGAAAAGGGAACGCTGGAGGCGGTTGTGGCTGCGCGCAACGCGGCCATGAACGCGGGCGGTGGGACAACGCAAAAGGCTGCCGCTGAAGGAATGCTGTCTGCAGCGCTCGGGCGCCTGATCGCGCTGTCGGAGGCCTATCCCGATCTCAAGGCCAATACGAACTTTCTGCAATTGCAAAGCGAACTTTCCAACGTTGAGGACAAACTGGCCGCAGCGCGGCGCTTCTTCAACAATGTGGTGAGCGAGTATAACGCTGCGATCCAGTCGTTTCCTGCGCTTTTGTTTGCTGCGTCCATGGGCTTCCAGCATCGCGATTTCTTTGATGTTGGAGATGACGACCGCAAGCGCCTTGACGCGCCGCCAGCCGTGAAATTCTGACGCGCAGCGCTGGAAATATTGCTCCATGACGCCAGCCTTTGGCCTTTACACGCATATCCAGTCGAATCGGCGGCGCTCTGTGGTGTTGCTGGGGCTGCTTTTCTCGCTCGTCTACCTGCTGACGTTTGCGGGGGTGCTCATCGCCACCGCCTTGCACTATCAGGCGCCCCTGCCCGAGCTGCTGGATCAGGCATTACGCGATGCGGTGTCGATCTCTCCCATCGTCACGCTTGGTATGATCTCGTGGGTCTGCGTCGCCTGGGAGTTCAACACCAGTTTTATTGCCGCAACGGTTCACGCCAAAGGGCTGGAGCGTAATGAATCGCCAGAGCTTTATGCGATGGTTGAGAACTTGTGCATCTCGCGCGGCATGAGCGTTCCGCACCTTGACATCGCCGAAGAGGCCGCCCAAAACGCCTTCGCCTCTG
>CANJPM010000188.1 GCA_947476075.1 Beijerinckiaceae bacterium | reverse complement strand
GCTGATTCACGTACATGGCGGGATAGGGGCCGCGCAGAAACGGCGCGATGCCTGGAGCGCCATCGAGGTGGCCCATGCCTTCAAGGTCGACGGCGCCATAGGCGGGACGCACCGCGATGCCCTCCGGCGTCAAAAACGGCGCGCCGGAAGCCAGCGCCGCAGGCGCTTGAATATCCGTAAATGGCTTGTCGGCGAAGGATGGAATGCGCGTCATGATTGGCCCAAAAACGTTTGTGGACCCCAGTATAAGTTCTGGCGACGCCTCCGGCCATCATTCGTTAGGCGGGTAGGCTCCTGCCGGAAGAGCGCCCGTTTTCAGGACGCAATCCGCTCCGCCTGCCATTGACCCCGACAATTGCGGGAGGGCACATCGAACGAGCCCGAGGCCATATTGCGCGCGACCTTGCCACGAACGGCGCCGTAATCATCCTGCGTGCGTCCGGAAGCCACCAGATGGCCGCCACGGGAGACTGTGAGTTTGTATTTGATTTGCGGACCAAGCTGGGGCTTGCCGCCGCGCACTTCTCCGATGTGGGTGGTGCTGAAATAACAGAAAACATGCGGCCCCTGCCCCTCCATCTGCACGCGCCAGCGCCCGTCGGGCAGGCGAGTGCGCGGATCGGCGGCTGCGGGGGCGCTCGCCAGCTGAGCGCCGGCCAAAGCAGCCGCGAGCATGAGACCGTGTTTTGTAAGCATGTTTGATCCGAGACTTGCGACGCCAAAAATCTATGTTCATTAGGTTTTGATCGTAGCAAGTTTACGGGTCAAGCCTTTGCTTGAGGTTTAGGCGAGCTTCTGCGCGCTCCAATGGCCAGCGCAGGAGCGGTTGGGCAAAACCCATGCGCCCGAACCCGTTTTAGCGACGATGGAGCCTGTGACAGACATGATGTCGGAGCCGCGCGCAAGTTGCACGCTGACGCGACCCTTGGGATCAATGCTGCCGTTTGCGACCGCGCCCGGCGCGCCCACTTGCGTGATGCGGCCGCCAGCAACGCCGATGTTCCATCGGTAGACGTCGCACCAGCCTTTTTCAGTGACGATTTCAACGGCCCATTGGCCGTCGTGGGCTGGTATGGTTTCTGCGATTGCGGCGTGGGGCAGTATGAATGGCGCGGCGAGAAACGCCGCCACAATGGCGGTGCGAGCAATCATGGATAGACCTCCGGGCGCAAGTTTGGTGCAGGCGCCCGCAGATTCATTGACCATGCGCGGCGCGATGGACGCTATATGCTGGCCATTTAAGCCGTTTTGAAGTCAGCGTGGGCTCGACCTCTGTCGCGTCGGACTAAACCGAAACGGCCTGCGCCTCTTGCAGCACCGCAACGACGTCGACGCCGGCGTGGATGAATTCGTCCACGCCCGCAGCGCGCAAGATCGCCTCGGCTTCTCCGCCCCGTCCGGCAAGATAGACGCGCCTGGCGCCAGCCTGCGCAAGCGCGCGCGCAGCCGCCTCTGCTCCTTCAGCATAAGCCCCGTCCGTCCCGCAAATGCAGGCAAGGCCTGCGCTGCAATCGGCAAATGAACCGCTTGCTATTGTCTCAAAACCGCCAGCTTCAAAGAAGCCGCGCGCAAAATCAATCCGCGCGGCCGCCGCCACAGGCGAGCCCAGAACGGCGAGGAACACCTGGGCGCGAGCCCCTTTTGCTGCAAGAAGCGCATCGCTGGAATCGCGCAAAAGCTCGAAGGGTTCGGCCAATCGCATCTGTTCGAAGGGACCGACGCCACGATAAACAAGGCCCAGAGGCGCAAGCACGCTTTGCTGCAATTCGTTGAGATCGGGGAACGAGCTTGTGCCAGTGATCGGCTCTTTACGGCGCGCTATGTCGCGGACGCGGGCTTGGCGCGCCTGCCCAATCGCTTGCACCAGCATCGGCTGCGCAAGCTGCAACGAGCCTGCGCGTTCGATCTCCTGAAACAGGCTCCAGGCCTTCTCGCACAGGGCTTGCGTAAGCGCTTCAAAACCGCCCGCGCCTGCTGCCGGATCGGCGACGGCGCCGATGTGCGCCTCCTCCGCCAGCACCAATTGGCTATTGCGCGCGAGCCTGCGCGCAAAGGCGTCGGGCAGGCCAAGCGCCTGCGTGAACGGCAACACGCTGATCGAATCAGCCCCGCCTGCGCCGCCTGCAAAAGCTGCGACGGTGGCGCGCAACACATTCACCCACGGATCGCGGCGCGTCATCATGCGCCATGCGGTCTGGGCGTGAATTCGAACGGGCTTTGGCTCCAGCCCGCAGGCGCTTTCCACCTGCGCCCACAAGCGACGCAAAGCGCGCAGCTTGCACAACGAGGCGAAGAAATCTGCATCCAAGGCCAGGCGAAACGAAAGCGCCTCGCGCGCGGCTTCAAGCGTGAAGCCGGCGCCTTCCAGTGCGCGCAAAGTCGCAATGGCTTGCGCCAGCGCAAACGCCAATTCCTGACCGTCCGAGCCGCCGGCATCATGCACACAGCGTGCGTCAGCAATGGCCAGTGGTCCTGAAAATCCATGCGCGGCAAGGCTTTTCGCGCGTTCGCCAAACCCTGCATCAGGTGCAAAACGACCATCAAGGGCGCAAAGGCCGAACGAAATCGCGGCGCTGCCGGGCGCTATGCCTTGCTGTTGTACGATGGCGCTAACGTGCAGCGCCATATCCTGGTCGGCAAGATCAAGCTCCAGCGCCAGACCGGAGAGATCGACTCCCGCCAACGCTTCGCGCAACGCGCCCGCGTCAGAGGGCAATCCAAAGCCATAAGCGCCAGACGAGCCCGCAAATACGAGATGTAGCCCGCCTGCTCCGCCCGCGATATCCGCCTTCGCCTGCACGTTGGCAAGCTGAGGATCGGAATGGTCGATGCGCGCAAGCGCCCGCCAATCGCCAGCCTGCACGCGCGCCAGCGGCGGCGCTCCGTCGATGTTGCGGCGATAGAGCGGCTGGATTTCGATGCCGTCGAGCGTTCGCGAAATCAAGCGGTCGAACGCGCCTCCCTTCAGCGCCTTGTCCACCAGCTCGCGCCATTGCTCCTCGCCAGGACTGGAGAAGCCCGCCGACAGCGCCGCCAGATCCTCGCTCTTTGCGTCAGACATGAATGACCCGCATAAAAAACCCGCAGCGCCCGCGCGCTGCGGGCTCAGGCCCGTTTTGGCATTGTTCGCCGCACGCGGCCACCCGTCCTTCGTCGGATAGGCTCAGATGTATTGATCGAGGCCGGGAATGGCGGAGGCAATCTGTTTCATCTGCTCCTCGCCGATCAATTCGTTGCCCTTGGTGAAAATATTCTGCGCCAAACCCTGAATGTCGCCCATGCCAAGGCCAAGATCCTGCAATTGTCCGGCAAGCCCCATAAGGCCGCCCATGCCGCCGCCGCCCATCAGGCCGCCGAGCGCGCCCATGAGCCCGCCGCCGCCAGCATCGGGAGCTGCTGCAATCGCGTCTTGGGCGCCAATGAGCTTTTCAAGCAAAACGCCCGCTTCGGCTGGCGCATTTTCCTGCAAGAAACGCAAGACCGCGCCAATCGCCTGCTGGGCTATTGCGGGCTCAAGACCCAAAGACTGGGCGACGCTGGCAATCAATTCATCCATGAAAATCTCCTCAAGCCAAAAACTGAATCAACTTTGGCCTGAGCAGGCTGAGGGATCAAGACCCCTCAGCCCTTTAAAGGCGGCGCTGACGCTTAATAATATGCGTCCATGATAACGCGCTTGATCTCCTGCCGCCGCGCTTCGGGGAGGCTGTCGCCGAGGATGCGATTGACGATCGCCGACATCTCGTCCGGCTCGCCATAAAGAGCGGGTTGTTGCTTGGCGGCGAATTCTTTCAGCGCCTCGGGATCGGTGAGAATCTCCTTCGTCACCTTGCGCAACAGAGCCAGCTTCGCCGGCTCCATGCCGGGCGGCCCAACCAGAACCCGACCGATCTTGCGCACGTCTTCCCGGAAATCCAGCCACCATGCGGCCTCGTCGCTGAGCTTCACGGATTCATAGATCGTGGGCACGTCAGGCATGATCTTCGAGCGTTCGCGCGCCATCACCATCACGCCGCGCAATTGCTCGCCCTGCGCATAGCGGGCGGCCGAATCCTCAACGAGAATCGTACCGTCGACTTCGCCGCGAATGGCCGCCAGCGCAAAATCGGCAGACGATTTATAGCCGATGGTGATTTTGCACGGAATCTTCATCGCATGGCAAAACATCGCCGTCGTGTCCGACACGCCGTCGACCTTGCCGTTGGAGCCTATTTGCAAGGGCTTCTGCGTATTCAGAATATCGGCGACGCTGTGATACGGCCCCTTTGGATAAACAATCATCACGCGCGGCGCGGTGTTGACGCGAGCGATCATTGTGTACTTTGAAAAGTCGAAACGCAGCGATTGATCGTCCACCAGCTTGGACAACACAGCGCCTTCGCCCGGCGCCAGCATCATAGTCAGACCGTCGGGCGGCTGAATCCAGGTGTGGTTCATCGCCGTCATCATGCCTGCGCCGGGGCGCGATTCGACGATCACTGTCGCGCCGAGCTTTTTCTCAAGCCACGGGGCCAGCATGCGCGAGTAAAGATCATAGCCCGAGCCGGCGGCCCCGCCATTGACCAGACGCACGACTTTACCTTTGTAGAAATCCTGAATTGCATCCGCCGATGCGCCGCCCGCGCAAAGCGCGCTCGCTACAGCCAGCGTAAACGCGATCATTTTTGGCCTGAAGACCATGCTTTCCTCCCATAACGCTCAAACGGCGCTTATGGGAGGAAGGCTAATCCGTGCGGCGCGGTGTTGGCAAGGACTTGTGGCGAGCGGAGGACGTGCCGGATCAATTGCTCTCGACTGCCCTGTCAGCATTGGCGCCAAGCGCCGCGCGGAAACGCTCGACCAGCTGGCCCAGATTGTAGGGCTTGGCGACCAGCGGCGCGAGATCTGCCAGATCGGGCGGCGCGGCGTCCGGCCGCACGAACCCGGACGTGAGGACGATCGGCACCTGCGGCAGCGACGAGCGCACATGCCGCGCAACGTCAAATCCGTCCAGCTTGCCGGGCATCTGTACGTCGGAGAACACCAGATTCACGGACGTCTGCCCCAAAATCTGCAACGCCTCGACGCCGTCGCTGGCTTCATAGACATGAAAGCCAAATTCGCGAAGACCTTCCGCCACATCGAGGCGGATCATCGGCTCGTCTTCCACGACAAGGATCGTCGGGGCGTCGATTCGCCCGCCGGCAAGCGCATCTGTCATAGCGAGGCTCAGCCATTTCCAATAAAGTTGAAAAAATCGTACAGCATAAAAATCGCGCCGTTTGGTTACACGACGGACGCACCAATGAGCTTAAGCTAGCGCGCCTGAACGCGGGTGAAAAGCGGCATCTTCCAAAGTCCACAAGCTCAGACGCACGGATGGCCTAAATGAGTGACAGCGCGGGACAGGACAAGCGCCCGACGGCGAAAGAACTGGCCCATGACCGCACCGCGCTGGCCCCGGGCGATTGCCATGGGGTCTCGCCGCTTGTGCGCCGTATCGTCGCGCCCAATTCCTCGCCTTTCACCTTCACCGGCACCTGCACCTATATTGTCGGCGCGGGCGATGTGACCGTCATCGATCCCGGCCCCGAAAACGCAGACCATCTGGCGGCGATTCTGGCCGCCGTAAAGGGCGAGCGCATCGCCCGCATTCTCGTCACCCACACCCACCGCGATCATTCGCCCGGCGCCTATGCGCTGAAAGCGGCTACCGGCGCAAGGCTGGGCGGCTGCGCGGCCCATGCGCAAATCATCGACGATCCCTCAGGCCGCGAGGATACAAGCCACGACCTGACCTACAGGCCCGAGTTTGAAATGCGCGACGGCGAGGTGCTGGAATGCGAGGGCTATACGCTGACCGCCGTCCACACCCCTGGTCATGCGTCCAACCATTTGTGCTTCGCGCTGGCCGAAGAGAACGCGCTGTTCTCGGGCGATCATGTAATGGCGTGGTCAACCACCGTGGTGGCGCCGCCGGACGGAAACATGCGCGATTACATGCGCTCGCTGGAGCAGCTGGGCGCCCGCAGCGACGCGCTCTACTGGCCCGGCCACGGCGCGCCGGTGGTTGCGCCGCAACGCTATGTGCGGGCGCTGGCCAGTCATCGCCGCCAACGCGAGCGCGCGATCGTTGAGCGCATGGAAGCCGGAGATTCGAGCGTTTGGGCAATTGTCGACAGCGCCTATGCGAGCCTCAATCCAAAACTGCGCAACGCGGCAGCCCTGTCGGTCCTGGCTCATCTGGAAGATCTGCTGGAGCGGGGTTTGATCGTCTCTGACGACGGGGCGGCGACCCTGACCGCGCATTACAAAATAGCCTGAGCCATTGGATGTTTCTTTGGAGCGCAAGCGTCCTCGCGCGCACTTTATCTTGGCCAGCGCGGGATGCGCGCGGTCTGGACCGCGTATCACCGAGCGTCGAGCTGCGCCTGCATTTCGCTGGAAAAAGTCTCGATCCGTTTTGCGTTGACGCCAAAATCGTGGCGGCCATAGCGCGAGACTGAACGCACGTCGATGCGCGTCTGCCCGGCGAGCGGGCGCACGCGGATCGTCAAATCGTCGGGAAACCGCATGATGAGCGTGCGCTGCACGGCGTCTATGCGCCCATCGCCATCGCCGCGCCGTCCGCCGGGCGCCACTTGATCGACGATCTCCCAACCAAGCGCCGCTGTCGCTTTCAGCACCAGCGCAAACGCCTCGTCGGCTTCAAGATCGAGCGTGATCGGCTGTACATTGGGATAGGCGCGCGCCTGCGCCCAGCGCCGTTCGACCTCAATCTCAACCGGCGCGTGGCCGTTGCGTGCGGCCAGCGCTTTGGCGGAACGCGAGAAATAGGGCGGATCGTTGATGTCGGTCGAGATGTCGTTGAGCATCGGCAGGCTGATCGCCTTCACCACCAGAAATGCGGGCCAGGCGAGCACCAGAGCCGCCAGCAAAACGCCGATTGTCGCGATACCCATGCCCTTGCGCCCCGTTATCCAAATCGTCGCCGCAGCGGCGCCCGCCAGCAATATTGCCGTGCAAGCCGAAAGAATCGCAAAAGCAAACACGCTCATGCTCGCCGACAGTTCGGCGATTCCGCTGCGCACCAGCACCACCGCTATCACGCAAAGCGCAATCGCAAACAGAGCCAGCCTGCGGCTCCAGATCGCCGTAGCGACAATGGGTTCTTCGAGGATGATCCGGCGCATTGGTTTCCTTTACCGCATAGGACAGAGAGCGCACGCCCGCGTCAATCCGTTACACCTGAAAGGATGCGTGCAAGCCAAGCCTTAACGGGATGTTCATCGCGGGGGTCGAACTTAGGCATGTTGAAATCCCCAGCGTACCGGCGGAGAAACAGGACGATGTCGCACCCAAAAGCAGACCCGGCGAGCGCCGCTTTGGCGCGGCTTGAGGCAAGCGCCGCGTATGCGCGCGAGGAATTGGCGAAATTCTACAACGAGGCGGCTCTGGCCGCCGTCGCCGCAGCCCTGACGCTCGCGCCTGACCCCGAGCAGGAGCGGCCTGCTTCTGCCGGTCATAATCCCGCCATGCTGCGCAGCGATGAGATTGCAGCCTGATTCAACCAATGTGCATTCT
>CANJPM010000187.1 GCA_947476075.1 Beijerinckiaceae bacterium | reverse complement strand
TCACCTCATATGGGTAACACAGGCCCCTTGCTGGATCTTTTTCCGCAGGCTCAACTCGTCGGCGATTTGCGCAATTATCAGCTCTACTACCCGCGACTGACACATCGGTTCGCGCACAAGATAGCGGGCGATGAGATCGACCTGGGCGGGCGCCGTCTGATCATGGTGCCAGCGGCTGTTCATGACCTTCAGAACACATTGTGGGGATATGATACCCTTCACAAGATCCTATTTGTTAGCGATGGCTATCCCTACACGCACGAGCATGAGGCTGGCCAGTGCGCGCTCACTTCGGAGGAATTACCATCGTCCGTCCTCCCAGAGGATACGGGGCCGGTCATAGAAGGCGCGCTCGGATGGACGCGCCACGTGGACGCTGGCCTGACGATCGCCGATCTCCTTGATGTCCTTGAAAGCTATCCGCCAGACATCATCGCTCCCGCGCATGGCGGTGTCGTCACTAACCCTGCGGAACTTACCGAAGTCTTCAAGGCCGGCTTGCGGCGTGTCAACACAGGCGCGGCCACATGAGCAGGATTGAGCAGATCACAGACACTATTTTTGTGCTCTCAGATCTAGAGCCGGCTGACGGCGAACGCAGCTGGCTTCCCCATGACGCGACTGGCTTTGAACCTTTCAATAAGTTTGCAATCGTCCAGAAAGACACGGTACTGCTGCTCGAGACGGGCGTTGCCGCTCATTGCCAGTCCGTCGAAGACAGCCTGCGCCAGATCGTTGGAGATCGAACTCTAGTCTTGTTGCCGACGAGAAGCGAGCTTGAGTCAATCGGCAACATGGGTGCGATCATCGACGATTTCCCGCGTGTTGAGCTGCTTACCACGACGCGAGCACTGCCCCCGCTAGGACTTGCTCACATGCGCCCCGAGCGCCGTCAGAGCGTCAAAGCCCGGCGCATCGTGCGTGGAGAAATGCTTGCAGGCGTCGGCTTTCCAACTCTTGAAACCATCAATCCCGTGGTCCGCATTCTCGGCACGATCTGGGTTTACGATCATACGTCCCGCGTTCTGTTCTCGTCAGACTTCTTTGCGAACGATCTTCTGGGCGATTACAACACATCGACAATTCGCCGCGATACGACCGGACTGCCGGACGCCGCGACATTGCGTCGATCAATTGTTGCGAAATTTGACTGGCTGAAGCGGGCGCACACGAATGCATTGCAAATTCATTGGTACGAACTATTCAGCCGCATCAAGCCCATCGCGATTGCGCCAAGTCTTGGCCGCGTAACTATGGGAGAGGAGGTCGTCGCCGAAGTACTCGAGCTCTACAGGCGAGCGCTCTTCGAGGAAACGTAATTGGG
This sequence comes from Beijerinckiaceae bacterium, assembly GCA_947476075.1. Classification (GTDB taxonomy): domain Bacteria; phylum Pseudomonadota; class Alphaproteobacteria; order Rhizobiales; family Beijerinckiaceae; genus Terripilifer. The sequence goes on along the minus strand of CANJPM010000187.1, from coordinate 6,259 downwards.
AGGCAATCTCTTTTGCACGCGCTCACCCATCTCGTCCGTGCGCCATATGCGGCGCATGCGGGTAAAGACTTCGCCATTGATCTGCGCTTCAATCATGGCCAGCTGATCGCTGAGCTTTTCCAGCAGTTTCCCACGGCGATGTTCGCTTTTGGTCTGCTGCCTTTTTGCGGCTTGGGCGACGATCTTCAGCTTGCTGAGGTTGCTCATTACACACTCCTGAGTTGGGGCATAAGCGCCCGTTACTCAGCAATGTTGCTGTCTGATGGTGGGTAATTACTACCGGAATATTTGCCTAATTCATGTGGTTTTGGACGGATATTTCGGTTGACTGAAAAGTCTTTTGAAATAGCAACGCTGCGCGACGAACTTCTAAATGGCGAGATCTTCTACACGCTGAACGAGGCAAAGATAGTCATCGAGCGTTGGAGGCGGCATTACAATACGATCAGGCCCCACTCATCACTGCGATATCATCCGCCTGCACCAGAGGTTCTACAACGGCCGGCTGCGCAACCCCAACCAGCTTCGCCGGCCACGCAAGCGCTAGCTACAAACCAAATCGTCAACTAACATAACGACCGGATCACATCATGGGGGCTGACCAAGTTGCACCGCACAACCGCGTCGATGTGGGCGTCGCATCCTTGTTCGCAGGCACTTTGGTTGAACCGGCTTATCCGTCGAGATCTCCCCGACGCTGCCGTTGTTCAAAATGCCTATAGTTATTTCGGGCATAAAGAGATATTGATTTTCTTCTGCCCTCCATAATGGAATTGCATGTTCGACGAACTCAGGGGGAGCGGCAAAAGAGCTAATCCTAAAGTCTCACGAGCGACCTGATGGACCTGCGACACTTGAGAAACATGTTAGCCGTCATCGAGGAAGGCAGCCTCGGTAAGGCTGCGCGGCGCCTTAACGTCTCGCAACCCGCGCTCACTAAAAGTATTCAGCGGCTCGAAGAGCAACTCGGAGTCAGACTTTTTGAACGTGATAGTCGTGGCATGAAGCCGACGCTATACGCGGACAGCCTCAAGGGCTATGCGAAGGCCGCCTCTGTCGGGATGGCCGAGGCCGAGAGCCGCATTCGGGGCTTGCGTGACGGGACGGAGGGCTTCATCAGGATCGCTGCCCCGCCGCTCATAGCCACAGAATTCCTGCCAAACGTTCTGGTGCGGCTGGCAGCCGAACGGCCGAATTTACAGGCGCAAATTGTTTCACAGAACAAGAACCTCTTCACTGACTTGCTGGAGGGGCAGTTCAATGTTGTCGTCGCAATGCTTTATGACGAATTCCCAAGTGAAGGTCTCACGAAGCACTGGCTTTTCGACGATCGTCTGGTTCTCGTCATGCGTGCGGACCATCCGCTCGCGGCGCAAAGAAAGTTAGAGCTAAAGGATCTAGTGGATGAAAAATGGGTCTTCACGTCGGCTGACACGTGGAGCAATCGTAGGGTGCGCCTTTATTTCGAGCAAAGTGGACTTCCCCTCCCCAAGGCAAGGATGGAGAGCCGAAATCCGGAAATCTTGAAATCAGTTATCAAAATCAGCGACTATGTTGGCGTTGTTTCCAGGCTCGGGGTGGAAAGCGAACTCGCCAACCAGAGTCTGAAGTCAATCGAAATCAACTCCCTTCTGATGCAGCGACCCATCGGCATCGTTCTACGAGAGGGCGAACCAATCTCCCCGGCCCTCAAAGCTTTCATTTCGATTGCCGAAGACCTCGGCAAGAAGCGTAGCGACCATAGCTTCTTGTTATGAGCTTTGGACAATTAGATAGTGGCGGCCACTAAAAAGCAGGCTCAACATACGCTGTAGAATCTCAGGCTTACTCTTTCCGCCGTCCTGATCCGCAGGGCTGCTGTAAGAAAAAACTGGAAAGCTGCAAAAGAGGTTTGCATGGACGCCGGGACACAAACAAGATTCCTTGAATGGAACCGCGAAACGCGCATGCCTAGCCCGCCGCCCCCGCCTCAGAGTTGTGACTGCCAGTTCCACATCTACGGAGACAGAGCCGCCTATCCGGTGAAAAAGGATGCCCTCTACGACCCGCCTCATGCAACGTTTCAGGACATGGCCGGCGTCCTGCAGAAAATGGGCTTTGCACGCGGCGTCATCGTACATGCAATGCCTTACGATACCGATCATCGACTGCTGATCGACACGCTCTCATCAATCGACGACCGATCCGCCATTCGAGCCGTGGCGATCATCAAGGACCATGTCAAGGACGCCGAACTCGACAGGCTGAACCAACTTGGCGTGCGGGCAGCCCGCTTCAACATCGGCAAGTATTATAAGGAAACGGAAACGCCCGAAGCCATGACGCGATCTATGGCGCGCGCTCGGGAACTCGGCTGGCACGCGCGACTGCACGTCGCCGGGCCAAACATCCTCGAACATGCGCCTTGGCTCGCAAATGTGAAGGACCTGACCTTCGTGGTCGACCACATGGGCCATGCGCATTTCGCCGAAGGCGTCCAGTCGCCAACCATGCAATGGCTACTGGACCGCCTGAGGAATTACGGCTGGTGGATGATGTTGTCGAACGGCGCGCGCCTCTCATCCATGACCTATGGGTGGGACGACGCTGTTCCATTCGGCGCCGCATTCGCCGAAGCGGCTCCCGATCGCGTCATATGGGGTTCGGATTGGCCGCACGTGCGCTGGCGGAAGGAAAGAATGCCGCACGAGGGCGAACTCGTCGAGCTTCTTTACCGTTATCTAGATTATGACGCCGCGATGATCGAAAAAGTTTTGGTCAACAATCCCGCGCGCCTGCACGGCTTCTGACACCTGCGTCTGCAAACCGGGCAAGAACAAGCCCGGATTACTTGGGAAACGGGAGATCCCGACCATGCGCAAAAAGGCGATCGTGCTTGCCGGGGGCCTTGCCGCCGCCATAGCGTGCAGTGGCCAGGCTGCGGCGCAAAGCGCCGAGGATTTCTTCAAGAACAAGCGCGTGACTGTCTATATAGGTTCCTCCACCGGCGGTGGAACGGACGCGTATGGACGCATCATCGCGCAATTCATTGGCGCCCATATTCCCGGAAAGCCAATTGTCGTCGTCGCCAACGTTCCCGGCGCAAATGGGTTGATCGTCGCCAACCAATTGTACAAATCCTATCCGAAGGACGGGACAGCGATCGGAACATTCGACCGCGCTGCGGCCATGCATTCGGTCTGGGGAAATCCGGCCGCGCAGTTTGTTGCTACCGAACTCAACTGGATCGGCAGCGTCAACATTGATACGAGCACATGCGTGACATGGCGTGACACAGGCATCGACACGCTTGAGAGCTTCATATCTCGTGAAGTTGTTTTGGGCTCGACCGCCGTCTATCACGCCAATCTACTCAATTCACTTTTTGGCGCAAAGCTTAAACAAGTGACCGGCTACCCCGGCGGCAACAACATCCTGCTTGCGCTCGAGCGTGGCGAGGTTCAGGGACGCTGCAACTGGTCATGGTCTTCCATCATCAGCACGCGACCCGATTGGGTGCGCGACAAGAAGATCAACATTCTCGTACAATTCGCGGAAGAAAAGCATCCCGAACTCATGCATGTGCCGCTGGTCACAGAACTTGCGACGACGGAAAGACAGCGTGAAATGCTTGATCTCGTGCTGACGAGCCAGACCATGGCGCGACCGTTCGCGGCGCCGCCCGGGGTGCCGGAAGATCGTGTCGCAGCGCTTCGAAAGGCGTTTGACGATGTCACGAGAGATGAACCTTTTCTCGCGGTCGCGCAGGCTCAACAACTCGAAGTGAACCCCGTATCTGGAGAGCGGATCCAGAAAGGAATACTGAGCGTCTCGCAATCTCCAAAGGATGTCATTCGCGCACTTCGGGACGTGGTGCTAGGGTCCGCTGCGTCGTCTGCCATGGATATGAAATAGCTCCTGCTATTTCAGGGCCGCAGGAGACTGAAAAACTCTAGGTCTGCTTGCATTTCCAATCTCTGCAGATGCTCCAGCAGAAGCTGCGCACGATCAGCCGGGACGTCGCGCATGAGCATCTCGAATTTGGCGAATACCGAGGCGTCCGACGCGGGTTTCCATTCACTTGCGCTCTCTTGGAGGAAGGCTTCCAGCGTCTCGCCGCACCATAGTTCGACAACGACGCGACAGGTCCTCTTATCGGCAAATGCGCCGCAGCGCACATCCACCTTCGCCAGCATGCTGCTGACCGCAGGATCGAAAAGCGCATCCTCGCGAATGGAGCGAGGATCGCGAATATCGCGCACGCAGGCGAGTGCGATGCAAAATGGAATGCTGTACTGCGCCTGCATCAGATCCAGGGGCTCGCGGCCCGCATGGTGGTCCAGGCTTTCCTGCGAAACTTCGACACTCACTCGTTTGATGTCGGCAGGCGTGACCCGGCGCCGGCTGAAAACATCAAGCAAGGCGTGAAGCGGGCCTTGCGTCGAGCCATGCGTTCCGAACGTCTTCATGCTGATTTCGCGCATGTGGAAGACGCCGCTGTCGAGACCAAGGGTCAGTTGGTCGAGGTCGAAGTGATCGCAGAAGACCTTAAGAAATCCAGCCTCGCCTTCAAGGATATCATGGGGGCCGTCGAATCCGCGCGCCGCAAGGCCGGCCGCGAGCACGCCGCCTTCCGCCGCGCGCCCGAAGTGCAGGCGCTTCACCATGCCTCCCGAGGGTGATTTGGAAAATTGCCTGAGGCCTGAAGCCAGGGATCCCGCAATGCCGATTGCGTTCAGCGTCTGTTCAAGATCAAGTTTGTACAGATGGGCGCAAGCGATTGCAGCACCAAATGGACCGGTCGTCCCTGGCGCGTGGAAGCCGCGATGTTCATTCGATCGGCCTGTTGCCTTGCCGATGCGCAGCATGACCTCGCTGCCAGCGACAAACGCGGTGATGAGCTCCCTCCCGCTCGCGCCTAGCGATTGCGCCACCGGCAGCGCCGCAGTGAACACCGTCCCAAAGGGATGGGCGCCCACGCCCTTGCGGGTACCCGCGTCAAGCTCGAACGCATGCGCCAGCGCTCCGTTGATGAGCGCCGCGCCCGAAGCATGAAAGCCTGTTCTATGGGGCGCGAGGATGGATGAGGTTCCCCCAGGGCCATACATGCTCTCGACATAGTCGATGATGTTGCGGCTCCAAGGAAAGCGTGATCCGAAGACGCAACACGCAACACCGTCGATGATCGTGTTTCGCGCAGATCGCACGATTTCGGCGGGCAAATCGTCAAAGGCGAGGTGGACCGCAAACTCCGCGAGCCTCCTCGTTTCATGCGCCGGCATAGCCAACTCCTGATTGGGGTCGCATTGTCTCAAGGTTGGATCGATTCGTTGAACCACCGCGTGGGGATCGTGTCGCCGAGCCCGAGTTCAGACGCTGCCTCATAAATGAAGCTTGCGACTTCCGTGAATTGCGCACCGACGCCGGTGCTGTTCAAGAAGAACGAAATTTCGTCGTCCCGTCGCCGCCCAGGCGTTCGGCCTGCGATGAGCTCGCCGAGATCGGGATAATTGTTCCAGTCAATCTCGCGCGGCGGATGATCGCGCATTACGAAATCGTACTTTTTCTCCATCTCTGTGAAGTCAGTCGAAACGTACTCGTGCTCCTTCATGCGCGTATGAAACACAACAAGGTCAGCGCGCTTGAAGCACTCGTCCTTCGGCTCGTCACGCTGCATGCAACTCAGGTGCATGCCGGCGTGAAGCCACCCAGCTTCGAAGAATGGCTCACGGCTGTTGGTTGCAGTAATGGCTATGTCAACGCCGTCTACAGCCTCCCTCGCCGATGCGGCAATCGTCATACGCAGGCCAAGCTGTGCCGACATCCGATCGGCGAACGCCTGGGCCTCGGAGCCGTCGGGGCTGTAGATGCATACGGAGTCAATATCACGCACTTCTTTCAACGCCTCAAGCTGAGGGCCGGCCTGGTTTCCGGCGCCAATCAGCCCGACCCGGCGGGCATTGCTTCTGGAGAGATGCTTCGCGCCGATTGCGTTGATGGCGCCCACTGTAAACCGCTGCAGGAGGCCATCCTGAAGGATGCCTATGAGCTCGCCTGTTGCCGAGCTGAACAGGAAGACCAGACCCACATAACTCTTGCCTTCGGCAACCGGCGCCTTAATGCGCCTGCGCTTGCCGTCGACAAGCGGAAACGCAACAATGTCGGACGTGACCCTGATCGAGGCGACGCCGCGTCTTGGTATGGCGCCGTCCAAAGTCTTGAACTGGTGAGCGGCGGGATGCTCGCCACCGATATCCGCGATCGTGGGAGCAAAAAGATC
>CANJPM010000186.1 GCA_947476075.1 Beijerinckiaceae bacterium | reverse complement strand
GGGGGTGAAGGGGTCATCTGAAGCTTATGCGTTTTGGGTTATTTAAACTAACATTCGCCGTAAGGCGGAGACGGACTTAACATGATCAGTCTCCGATTTATTGTACTTACGCAATTGCTTTTTCACAATTTATGTAGTAACAAAAATGAAGATCAGTTTCGATCCCGCCAAGCGCGTGGCGACATTGCAAAACCGCGGTCTCGACATGTCGCGAGCGGACGAGGCGATCTCGGGCGTCAATGTGACGATTGAGGATTGCCGACGCGATTACGGAGAGACCCGGTTCATTACCATCGCCTTTCTCGATCAGCGAATGGTCGTCATTGTGTGGACCTCCCGGGGCGAGAATTGTCGCGTCATCAGCATGAGGAAAGCAAATGACCGGGAACAAGCCCTCTACGGCCCAAGATTTGGTCTCTGATCTGGATCCTGACGACGCTCCTGATTTGTCTGCGCCGCAATGGCGCGAACAATTTGACCGTGCGCCCGTGCGCCGCGGACGGCCGCCTTTGGAGAGCCCGAAAATCTTGACGACGATCCGCCTTGATGCAGACGTCCTTGAGGCTTTCCGGTCGCAGGGGCCGGGTTGGCAAACGCGCGTCAACGAGGCGCTGCGGGAATGGCTGCAATCACGGGAGAAATGAGGACGCGCAAGGTCCAGATTAAGCTTGATCCTCCCCATCCGCAAACAGCCCCGCTTGCGGCCCTTCTCGCTTTGGCTCGGCCAGCCCCATATGGCGGAAGGCGTTGGCGGTAAGCACGCGCCCGCGCGGGGTGCGCTGAAGAAAGCCCTGTTGCAGAAGGTAGGGCTCGATAATGTCCTCAATCGCGTCGCGCGGCTCCGAGAGCGCGGCGGCGATGGTCTCGATGCCGACCGGTCCGCCGCCGAAGTTTTCGGCGATCATCGATAAATAGCGCCGGTCCATCTGGTCGAGCCCGATGGCGTCCACGTCCAGCAGCGACAAAGCGCGGTCGGCCACAATGCGGGTGACTTGCGGCTCTTTGTCGACGATGGCGAAATCGCGCACGCGGCGCAGCAGGCGTCCGGCGATGCGCGGCGTCCCGCGTGCGCGTTTGGCGATCTCGTTGGCGCCGTCCTCCGACATTGGCAGGCCAAGCACGCGGGCGCCGCGCGCCACGATGCTCTCCAATTCCGGCACGGTGTAGAAATTCAGCCGGATCGGAATCCCGAAACGATCGCGCAGCGGCGTCGTCAAAAGGCCTGCGCGCGTGGTGGCGCCCACCAGCGTGAATTTTGAAAGGTCGATCTTCACCGAGCGCGCGGCCGGGCCCTCGCCGATGATGAGGTCGAGCTGGAAATCCTCCATCGCGGGATAAAGAATCTCTTCCACCGCCGGGCTGAGGCGATGGATCTCGTCAATGAACAAGACGTCGCGCTCTTCAAGGTTGGTGAGTTGCGCCGCCAGATCGCCTGCTTTGGCGATCACCGGACCGGAAGTCGAGCGGAAGTTGACTCCCAGCTCGCGCGCCAGAATTTGCGCCAGCGTGGTTTTGCCAAGGCCGGGCGGGCCGACGAACAGCACATGGTCGAGCGCATCGCCGCGCGATTTGGCCGCTTCAATGAACACGCGCAGATTTTTGCGCGCGGCTTCCTGACCTGTGAAATCGTCGAGCGACAGCGGGCGGATGGAGGTGTCGGAATCATCCTCGCGTTTGTCGGGCGAGACGAGGCGGGTGGGCGGAAGGGTCATGACGGGACGATCATGCTGGAGAATGCCATCTTTTTGTTAGACGCCAGCAGATCGCGGCGCTGGTTAAAGACAAGGCGAGCAAAATCGCAATGTCGATGGAGAATTCCTCAAGCGATTGGAGGTTTGGGCCCAGAAGCTTGGCAGCGATCACCGAAAGCGCAGTCGTCGCCAGAACCAGAGACAGGCTGAGGTGCGGGAGCCACAAAAACGGAATCATCAGGACGATGGCGCCCAGTGCAAGAGGGACGCCGAAAAACATGGCGCCAAAGGTCACCAGCCCCCACATGACAAGCGCCATATCGGCGTCGAGTGGAGTCGCGCCAATTGTTTCCGGAGCAACAAAAGTGACGACGGTTACAAGTGTAGCGCCGATGAACGGGCCAATCACAAGCGCCGATAAAAGACACAGGATGCGCACGAAGACGAGGGGCGATCTCTGCGCATTCGCCCTCATTTCGCCAGTTCCTTAAGCCCCTGCCGGATCAGCGCGCTGGTTTGGGCGCCTTCTCCAAGCTCGCGCACGCTGGCGGCGATGGCCGCAGTCGATTGCGGGCGCGCGTAGCCAAGATTGACCAGCGCGGAGATCGCGTCGCGCACCGGGGCGGGGGCGCTGCTCTCCTCGTCGGCGCCCGAGAGCTGCGCGAGATTGGGATCGACATGGCCGAAGGCGGGCGCCTTGTCTTTCAGCTCCAGCACGATGCGCTGGGCGAGCTTGGGGCCGATGCCGGGGGTGCGCGCCACCATCGCCTTGTCCTGCATGGCGATGGCGGTCGCCAGATCGCCGGGCGGCAGCAGCCCAAGGATCGCCAGCGCGACTTTAGAGCCAACCCCTTGCACGGTTTGCAGCAGTCGAAACCAGTCGCGCTCGGCGTTTGACAAGAAGCCAAACAGCCGGATCGCGTCTTCGCGCACCTGCGTCTCGATGGCCAGAGCCGCAGCCTCTCCAACGCGGGGGAGCTTTTGCAGCGTGCGCGTGGAGCATTGCACCACATAGCCGACGCCGTTGACGTCGAGGATGACGAAATCGTCGCCGTAGCTGTCGATCACGCCCTTGAGCTTGCCAATCATGATGCGCCCGAATCGTTGTGTAGCCATGACCTTATCATGGGAGGGCGGTCGACCGCCCAAGCAGCTAGCGCTTGCGCCAGAGCAAGAAGGCGCAGATCGCCAGATTGAGCAGGTTCCACGCCAACCCGTTAAAGAAGGCTAACTGGTAGGAGCCCGTCAGGTCGAACACGAGGCCCGACATCCAGCCCCCGACCGCCATGCCGATGAGGGTCGCCATGATGACGAGGCCCAGCGTGCCGCCAATCTTTGCAGCGGGAAAGCACTCACGCACGATGATCGCGTACATCGGCACGATTCCGCCCTGAAAAAGGCCAAACAAAGCGGAGATGACGAACAGCGAAGTCAGTCCGTCGAAGAAAACATAGAGAAATAGCGCCAGTCCTTGCAGGCTCGATCCAATCATCAGCGTCAACAACCCGCCGATGCGATCAGCCACAAAGCCCGAAAGCAAGCGGCTGACGATCCCCAGCCCCAGCATCAGCGACAACATCTGCGCCCCGCGCGCCGGGCCGTAACCCAGATCCACGCAATAGGCGACAAGATGGACCTGCGGCATCGCCATCGCGACGCAACAGGCAAAGCCCGCAACAATCAGCAAAACGAGCAAGGCGCGCTGCGAAATGTCCGGAGCGCCATGCCTGGCGTTGGGCGCCTTGGCGGAATCTGCATCCATAGGCGGCCGCGCCCGCATCAAAAAAGCCAGCGGCACGAGTACGAGGAGGCACAGGACGCCGGTCGCCAGATGGGTCGGGCGCCAGCCCTCGACAGTAATGAAATGCTGCAGCACCGGCGGCCAGAGCGTACCCGCCAGATAATTGCCCGAGGAGGCGATGGCGACCGCAAGCCCGCGTCGCCTCACGAACCAGTGCGAAATATCCGCCATCAGCGGCACGAAGCTTGCCGACGCGCCAAGGCCAACCAGACTTTGCGCCAGGCCATACCAAATCAGGTTCGGCGCCAGTGCGCCCGCGATAAAGCCCGCCGCGATGGAGAGCGCGCCGATCAGCAGCGGCGCAAGAATGCCCCATCGGTCTGCCAGACGCCCCATCAGCACGCCGCCAAACGCAAAGCCGATCATGGTGAGCGTATAGGGCAGCGAAGCATCAGCCCGGCTTGCGCCAAAGTCGGCTTGCACCGCAGGCAGCGCCACCACAAACGACCACATGCCGATGGAGCCAATGGTTCCAATCAGCACGGCAAGGAAAAGGCGACGGTAGGCAGGCGCGTGGTCGCGGGGATCGGATGTCATGGGATCAAACTAGCATGTATATGTTCAGATCAAGCCCTACCGCAGCGCCCTTATCCCCCGATGTTGCGCATGACAAATCGCAATCGCCAAAGCGTCGGCGGCGTCAGGCGTCTTGGCGTCGGATTTGGGGAGCAGCACGCGGATCATCATCGCGATCTGCGCTTTTTCCGCGTGGCCGGAGCCGACGACGGTTTTCTTGACGAGGTTGGCGGAATATTCGGCCACCGGCAAACCGGCGAGCGAGGGCGTCATAAGGGCGATCCCGCGCGCCTGGCCCAGTTTCAGCGCCGATTGCGGGTCGCGGTTGACGAACGTTTCCTCAACTGCGGCCTCAACCGGCATGTGGGCGTGAATGATGGCGCTCAGGCCCTCGTGCAATTGCCGCAGGCGATCGGCCAGCGACAAAGCCGCGTCCGATTTCACCACGCCGCAGGCTATGAACGACAGGTTCGATCCCTGCGATTCAATGATGCCCCAACCCATGTTCCGCAGGCCCGGATCAATTCCCAAAATACGAATCGGCGACTTAAGCATATAGTGAGCCTAGCATTTGCGCGGAGCCCCTCACAGGCTCGCGGGCGCAGCCATATTTGGAGCTTGTCGGGTGGAGCATAGTTTGAACGCCTTCACAGCCGAGGCGTGGGCGCTTCTGTTGCAGCCAACCACATGGTTCGTGGGCGCCGTCGTGCTCGTATCAGGCGTGGTGCGCGGGTTTTCGGGTTTTGGCGGCGCGTTGATCTTTATCCCGCTGACCGCTGCCGTTCTGGGGCCGCGCAAGGCGGTGGCGGTGTTCTACCTGTTCGACCTCGTGAGCGCTACGCCCTACGGCTACACCTATTTTCCTAAATGCCGCTGGAAGGAAGTGCTGCCGATGCTGGTGGGGGCCATCGCCACCGTGCCCGTGGGAGCATATCTTTTGAAGTTTACGGACCCGTTGACGCTGCGCTGGATCATGGCCGGCGTGGTGTTGAGCATGCTGGCGCTGCTGGTCACTGGCTGGCGCTACAAAAGCGAGCCCACGGCGCCAGTGTCGTTTGGGCTCGGGCTGATCGCGGGCGTTTCTGGCGGCGCGACCGGCGTGTCGGGGCCGGTGGTGATCGCCTATTGGCTGTCGAGCGCTGCGGCGGCCAGCGTCATTCGCGCCAACATCATGTCGTTTTATGCAGTCACCTCGACCACAACCGACATCGTGTTCTTTTTCAACGGCCTGTTCACCTGGGACGTGCTGGTCTACGCCCTGCTCGCCTGGCCTTTGTATACGCTGGGGCTGGCGGTCGGGGCGCGCGTGTTCAAAGGCACGAACGACCGGCAATACCGCATTTCGGCCTATGTGCTGATCGGCGCCTCCGCGCTCCTCAGCCTGCCTCTGTTTGACGCTTTCATCCGTTAGGAAAACGCCATGCTGCTTCCCATCCACGTGCTCTATATCGTCATGGCCATCGGCATCCTTGCCTGGCCTTTGCTGAAGCATTTGAAAGTCATTGAGACGAATCAGCAGACCGATCTGATCGTCGTGGTCGTGCTGATCCTCGCCTATCTGGCCTACAAGAGCTGGTGGGAGAAGCAGCAGGGGTGATTGCGGCGCCCTCATCCGTCGCGCTTCGCGCGCCACCTTCTCCCGCCTGCGGGAGAAGGGAAATCCGCACATCTTTCCTTCTCCCGCGCGCGGGAGAAGGTGGCCTTTGCGTCAGCAAAGGTCGGATGAGGGAGGGCGCGACAGCTGCGAGCTATTCAGGCCTCACCCGCCGAGTTTGGCCATCAGCGTCTCGGAAATCTCAAAGTTTGCATAGACGTTCTGGACGTCGTCGTTGTCTTCGAGATTGCCGACGAGCTTCAGGATTTTCTCAGCGGTTTCGTCATCAACCATGATCGTGTTCTGCGGGCGCCAGACGAGCTTTGACTTTTTCGGCTCGCCGAATTTGGCTTCCAGAGCCTTGGTGACTTCCGACAAAGCTTCCAGCGAGGTTGTCACGACATGGCCTTCGGGAGAGGTCGCCACGTCGTCGGCGCCCGCTTCAATAGCGGCCTCCATCATCGCGTCTTCGCTGGCGACTTTGGCGTCGAAATCCACTTCGCCGATGTGGTCGAACATGAAGGAGACCGCGCCGGTTTCGGCCAGCGCGCCGCCAGACTTGGTGAAGAACGAGCGCACTTCCCCAGCCGTGCGGTTGCGATTGTCGGTCAGCGCCTCAACGATGACCGCGACGCCGCCAGGCGCGTAGCCTTCGTAGCGCACTTCGTCATAGTTCTCAGCTTCCCCGCCCGACGCTTTCTTGATTGCGCGCTCGATATTGTCCTTGGGCATGTTTTCCGAGCGCGCGGCCAGGATCGCCAGCCTCAGGCGCGGGTTCATGGCGGGGTCGGGCATGCCCATTTTCGCCGCCACGGTGATTTCGCGGGCGAATTTGGAGAAGAGCTTGGAGCGGATCGCGTCCTGCTTGCCCTTCTTGTGCATGATGTTCTTGAACTGACTATGGCCGGCCATTCCAATCCCCGTCTTGTCGTGGGCTGTTTACGTAATCGGGCTGGGTTATACGTGCGCTGTTCAGAATGGCAAAATTCGTCAGATTGGCAAAATCTCCTGAAGCCGGTCGGCCGGGCGACACACGCGCACGCCCAGCGGCGTTTGCACCACAGGGCGCTCCATCAGGATGGGGTGGGCGGCCAGAGCGTCGAGCAGCTGGTCGTCGGTAAGGGCCGGGTTTTCGAGGCCAAGTTCTTCAAACGGAGTGCCTTTGCGACGCAGAATGTCGCGCGGGCCCATATTCATGGCTGCGAGCAGGGATTTCATGGTGTCGCGCGAGGGCGGCTGTTTGAGATATTCAATGACCTGTGGTTCATGCCCGCCGTCGCGCAGCGCGGCCAAAACGGTGCGGGAGGTTCCGCAATTGGGATTGTGGTATATCGTGATGGTCATGGCGCGGCCTTGGCGTTTGACGACGTCTTCCGGGACGGCGCAAGAATTTACAAGAATTTGAAATCGCTCAGCTTGCGGAAGAGATTCGAACTGGGGCGCAATCATAGCCGCCCCGGCGCTCGCTGCAAGGCGGGCGGCAGGTTTGCCGCTGACACGACACGGGACGATCAGATATGCGGACTTATTTTGGAACGGACGGCATTCGCGGACGCGCAAACGGGGTCATTACACCCGAACTCGCCCTCAAGGTCGGGCAGGCGGCGGGCCTTGTGTTTAGGCGCGGCGACCATCGCCACCGGGTGGTGATCGGCAAGGATACGCGGCTGTCGGGCTATATGATCGAGAACGCGCTGGTGGCGGGGTTCACCTCGGTCGGCATTGATACGCTGTTGCTTGGCCCGGTGCCCACGCCAGCGGTCGCCATGCTCACCCGCTCCATGCGCGCCGACATGGGCGTGATGATTTCAGCCTCGCACAACGCGTTCGAGGACAATGGCATCAAGATTTTCGGGCCGGACGGCTACAAGCTCTCCGACGATGTCGAGCGCGAGATTGAGGCGCTGATGGATTCCGATCTTGGTCCGCAATTGGCCGGCTCGCGCGATCTGGGGCGGGCGCGGCGCGTGGACGACGTGCGCGCGCGCTATATCGAATTCGCCAAGCTCACT
>CANJPM010000185.1 GCA_947476075.1 Beijerinckiaceae bacterium | reverse complement strand
TCGTCTCGGAACTTGGTCGTCGCGGCAAGCCTGTCGTGGCGCTGATCGACGGCCTCGGCCTCTCGGGCAATCCGCAAATGGGTGCCCGCGAGCAGCAGGTGCTGACGCAGATGAAGCAATTCTTCGACGTTGCCCCCGTTGAAGGCGACGTTGAGAACCTGCCCGAAAACACGCGCGTTCTGATGGTCGTGCATCCACAAAAATTGAGCGAGAAAACGCTCTACGCCATCGACCAATGGACCCTTGGCGGCGGCGCCACGCTCGTGTTCGTCGATCCCCATGCAGAAAACCAGGCCGGCCCACGCGGCCAGCCGGCGGCCGATTCAGCTTCGGATTTCGCAAGGCTGTTCACCGCCTGGGGCGTTGGTTTCGATAAGACCCGCACGGTCGCCGATCCAAATTTTGCGTTGCAGACCGAACGCGTGATCGATGGGCGCCCGACGCCGATGATCAACCTTCCTTGGCTGGCGCTGCGCAATGAGGGCTTGCAAAAGGACGAGGCCATTCTCGCCCAGCTCGCCGCCATCGTCGTCACCAGCGCCGGCTCGTTCGAGGCGAAAAAGGACGGCGTGACGTTGCGCCCCCTGCTCACCGGATCAGCCGGGGCCGGCACGCTGCCGATTGAGGAGACCAGGGAGCGCACAGCGGACCTGCGCAAGTTGCTGGCCTCCATCGAGCGCAAGGACGCTCCGCCCATCGTGGCGGGACGCCTGAACGGCGCCATTGAAAGCGCCTTCCCCGCCAAGCCTGAAGGCTCTTCGCGCACGGGCGACCATGTCGGCAAAGCGACCAAGCCGCTCAACGTCATCCTCGTTGGCGACGTCGACATGCTGATGGACCGTAATTGGGTCCAGCGCCGAAACGTCATGGGTTCGGAAATGTCGCAGGCGTTCGCCAACAATGGCGATTTCGTCATCAACGCGGTTGAGCAAATGATCGGCGGTTCTGCGCTCGCCGATCTGCGCGGCCGCGGCGTGTCGTGGCGTCCGTTCGAGCGCATCCAGCGTATGGAAGCCGAAGCCGACCAGCGTTTCCGCGCCAAGGAACAGGCTCTCCAGCAGAAGCTCAAGGAAACCGAGCAGAAGCTGTCGGAACTGGGACGCGGCGGCAAGGAAGGCACCAATGAAGTGCTGACCCCGCAGCAGCTTGAAACCATCGAGAAGTTCAAGTCCGAGCTTCTGGGCGTGCGCGAGGAATTGCGCGAGACGCAATTTGCGCTGCGCAGCGACGTAGACCGGCTCAAGCAAATGATCACCGCGATTAATGTGGCGGGCGTGCCTTTGCTGGCCGGCCTGATCGCGCTGTTCTTCGCCTTCCGCCGTTCGCGTCGCGAACTTCCCACCAAACACGACAAGAACGCGTGAGGCTTTAGCGATGAACAAGAAGCAGATCATCGTCCTCGCCGCACTGGCGGCGGCAAGCGCGGCGGCGACGCATTACACGCTGCGCAGCGCACCGCAATCCATCGCGTCCGACCGGCGCGGAGAGCGGGTGTTCCCGGCTCTCCTGCAACGGGCCAACGAGGTGGCGAGCATCACCGTTCGCGACAACGACAAGACGTTCACCGTGGAGCGTCGCGACAACGGTTTCTTCGACAAGGATTCGCGCTATCCGGCACGCCCCGAAGCGTTCCGGGACATGGTGGCGGGCGCAGCCACCCTTGCGTTCGAGGAAAGCAAAACCGCCGATACCGCGCGCTATGGCGACCTCGGGCTGGCTGACGTCGGGCAGGGCGAGAAATCCGGCCGCGAAGTCACTATGCGCGACGGCAAAGGCGCGGTGGTGGCTGACGTGATTGTCGGCAATCGCGACAATACGGTTGGCGGCGCGCGCGGCGGCATGTTCCTGCGCTTTCCGGGCAGTCAGCAAAGCTGGCTGGCGCGCGGAGAATTGCGCGTGCCTGCTCCCTATGCCGCGTGGTTTGAGATCAACCTCATAAACCTCAACAAGGACGCGCTCGCAAAGCTCGAATTGCGCGGCGGCGGACTTGACGACGTGACCATCGTTTCGGAACCCAAGGGGGCCGAACTGAAGCTGGTCAACGAGGTTGAGGGGCGTACGCCCGATTCCGGCAAGCTGATGCGCCTGTCGTTCATGGTCGACCCGCTTTCGTTTCAGGATGTGCGCGCCCCCACCGGCGAGCCCAAGGCCGATGCCCGCAAGCTGATCTCTTATGCGCATAACGGGATGAAAATCACCGTGACGAGCATTGGCCCTGTTGCGGACGGCTGGGTGAAGATGGCGGTTGAAGCAACGAGCGAAGAGTCAAAAGCGCAAGCAGCAGAGCTGGCGCCGAAGATTCACGGTTACGAGTTCAAGCTCTCCAAGAATGACAGCGACATGCTGGAATGGGGCCTGAAGGACTTCACAGCCGAACCCAAGAGCTGAGGATGGCGTAAGCTCCCTCATCCGGCGTTACGCGCCACCTTCTCCCGCAAAGTGGGAGAAGGTGGCGCGCGCAGCCCGACGGATGAGGGGCCCCCTCACAAATCCAGTGGCCATATCTCTTCCGCTGTCACCACGCGCGGCGAGAAATGTTGCTCGTGGACGTAGCGCCCAACAGCCTCCAGCGCCGGTCTGTTGGCTTTCATGCCATAGGCCCAGAAATCCTTGCCGAACACGCGCCAGGCTTCTTCCACGTGGTCGATCAGCCATGGCAGGCCGAGGCGCAAAGCGTCAGTGTCCCACAGGCCTTCCAGAGCTATATCGCGCGACTCGCAGAACGCCTGGTAGAGGCTGGCCGGAACCCACGGCTGATCGCGCACAACGTCCTGCCGTAGAGCTATCGTGTGCATGATCGGGAAAATCCCGGTGCGTTTGTAATAGTCTTTTTCAACCGTCTTGAAGTCGGGAAACAGCCGCTCGATACCCACCCATTCGTCTGCGAACAATTTGGGAATGTAGATCGACAGCAGCGCGTCAAGCCGCTCCTCGACCATCATGCGTTCAAGCGTGTCGCCTTCGGGGACGAAGTCGAGCCGGATTTCAGGCGGCAGATCAAGCGGGATCAACGGCGCCTCGGTGGGCTTGGTGAGGCCGCCCATGAACCAGTGCATGTCGCGCGCCTCCACGCCGTACTCGTCTTTGAGCATGCCGCGCATAAAAGTGACTGCGGTGGAGGAATATTGCGTCGTTCCTACGCGCTTGCCCTTTAGATCCTGCGGCTTGCGAATGCCCGCGCCCTTGCGCACGTAAATGCAGCTGTGGCGGAAGAATTTCGACAACGCCACAGGAATGGCGACAAAGGGACATTCCCCCCGCCCGATCAGAGACGCGTAGGACGCCAGCGACAATTCGGACGCATGAAACTCCTGCTTTTCCAGCATGCGCGGAAACATCTGGCGTGGACGCAAGACCTCCACCTTCAGGTCGATTCCCCTGGGTTTCACCAGCCCGTCGATGAGGGGCCGCGTGCGGTCGTAATCCCAGCAAGCCAAAGTGAGGGGAAGGTCAGCCATGTGTCCTCTGAATGTGTGTGCGAAGAGCCCTCATCCGTCATGCTTTGCATGACACCTTCTCCCGCGAGCGGGAGAAGGAAGGATTGAGTGTTCACCTCAATACGGCTTTACGCCAGCCTGCACAGTCGTACGGAGCATCAGGCGGCGCTCGTTGGCGGGAAAATCCTCGCGCGCATGGCTGGAGCAGCGATTGTCCCACAGCAACAAATCGCCGACGCGCCATTTGTGCGAATAGACGAACTCCGGCTTCTCGCAATGATCAAACACAGCGTTGAGGATCGGCGCGGCCTCCTCGTCGCTCATGCCCTCCAGTCCAACTGTCATAAGCCGGTTGACGTAGAGCGTCTTGCGGCCGGTTTCCTCATGGGTGCGCACGGCTGGATGCATTGCGCGGCTATAAGCCTCGGTGCCCTTGCCGTCGCCCTTTTGGGTCGAGCCGTAATTGTAATGATGCTGCGCCATGCGGCCTTCAATCTTGGCGCGCAAAGCAGGGTCCATCGTGTCGTAGGCGGCGTAACCGCTGGCGAACAGGGTGTTGCCGCCGGTCGAGGGAATTTCAATCGAATAGAGCAGCGTGCCCTTGTCGGGAATATCGGCGTGAATCATATCGTGGTGGAACATCATCTCACCATCCGGCAGAGCGCCGATCGGCTCGCCGTTCTCGCGGATATTGGAGATAAACATGATGCCCGGAGCCACGCGGTCAAAACCGGGCGGAAAATACTTGGGCGGACGGCGGATGTGGCCCTGCGTGCCAAAATAGCTGGTGACTTGCAGATGATCTTCCTGCGTCAGCTTCTGCCCACGGAAGATGATGACGGTGTGGTCGAGCCACGTCTGGTAGATCGCTTTGATGGTGGCGGAATCGAGCGGCTTCGACATGTCCAGCCCGCGAATTTCTGCGCCGATGTGCCGGCTCAGCGGGACGACCTCGAAAAGGTTGTGCGCGGGGGCGTTCATGTGTTTCTCCCAAAGGTTTATTATGGGCTGCGCAGAGCGACGCCGATAGCGCCAATCTACAGGAGCCGTTGGGCTTTCCGCAAGCGCGCCGCGCTTGACCCGCCTGCCCCCTTCCCCCACATTTGCGTCCAAGGTCGCGCAAGGCGGCCATTATGCGCGAGGAAGCCCCATGTCCAATTCCAAAGTCCTCATTTTCGCACCGCGCGAAGAGCCCGAAGACGTTCTGGCGCCATTGCGTGAGCGCGGCTGCGAGATTCAGGTCGGCATGAAGGACTGGCAATTCCCGCGCACGTCGCATGAGGACGACCTGGTGGAGGCCGCCCGCGAATGTGTGGCGCTGATGGGCACGTCCATTCGCCACACCCCTATCACGCGCCGCGTGCTGGAGGCCTCGCAGCGCTTGCGCATCGTCGCCAAATACACGGTTGGCGTCGACGACGTGGACACGGAAGCCGCCACCGAGCTTGGAATTATGGTGTGCCATGCGCCCACAGAATCCAATTGCTTCGCAGTCGCCGAGTCCACAATGATGATGATTCTGGCCATGCTGAAGAAAGCCATGGAGCGGGACGCGGACGTGCGCGCCGGCAAATGGCGTGAGCCACAGCATGGCACAACCTATCTGGGCGCCCGCGCCGACGGCTATCCTGGAATCACGATTGGACTTGTGGGGCTGGGCCGCATCGGCACGCGCGTGGCTCAATTGCTGGCGCCGTGGCGCGTGCGGGTGATCGCGTATGATCCCCACATTCCGCCTGCCAACTTCCTGCTCGCCGGCGTGAAATCGGTCGATTACGACACCCTGCTGCGCGAGTCTGACGTGGTGTCGTTCCATGTCACGCTCACGAAAGAAACGCGCTACATGTTGCGCGACGAGCAGATCGCGCTGATGAAACCCACCGCACACGTCATCAACACCGCGCGCGGCAAGGTCATTGACGAAGCTGCTATTGCGCGCGCCATTCAGGCTGGGCGCCTGCGCGGGGCGGCGATAGACGCCTTCGAGGAAGAACCGCTGCCGATGGATTCGCCGCTGCGGACGCTGGGCCACAGGGTTTTGCTGTCGCCCCACTCGGCCTCGTTCAGCGAGGGCGGCGAATTGCGCCCCGGCATTACATGGGCTGTGCGCTCGGTGTTGACTGCGCTTGCGGGCGGCATTCCGGACAACGTCTACAACAAGGACGTCATCCCGCGCTGGCGTGAACGCTTTGGCGGCGCCAGCGTCACGTCTTGAGCGCAGCCTTCAGGGCGCAATGGACGTGAGGGCGCTCACGTTGTAGGACGCATTCAACAATAAACCCAAGGGACGGAGCTTATACCGCGATGGCCGCATCTCAGACCTATGATTACGTCATCGTTGGCGCCGGTTCCGCCGGCTGCGTGCTGGCCAATCGTCTCAGCGAAGACCCAAGCGTGCGCGTGCTCCTGCTGGAGGCTGGCCCGCGCGACTGGCATCCCTTCATCCACATCCCGCTCGGCATGGGCAAGATGCATGAATGGTCGATGTTCGACTGGGGCTATCACACCGATAAGGAGCCCGCTTTGGACGGGCGGCGGATTGAAGCTGCGCGCGGCAAGGTGCTGGGCGGCTCCTCCTCCATCAACGTGATGGCCTACACGCGCGGCCATCGCGGCGATTACGACCGCTGGGCCAACAATGGCGCAACTGGCTGGTCCTATGCCGATTGCCTGCCCTATTTCCGCAATTGCGAAACCTGGGAAGGCGGCGCCAGCGAATTTCGCGGCGGAGAAGGCCCGCTTGGAACCGAATTCGCCAAGACCGACGATCCGCTGTTTCCCGCATGGGTTGAGGCCGCCAAACAGGCTGGCCTGCCTGTGACGCAGGATTACAACGGCGCCGAGGGAGAAGGCTTTGGTCGCAGTCAATACACGATCCGCAACGGTCGCCGCTCCTCCACCGCCAACGCTTTCCTGCGCCCTGCCGAGAAGCGCCGCAATCTGCGCGTCGAAACCAGCGCGCTCACCACCCGTATTGTGATGGACGGCACAATCGCGCGCGGCGTTGAATACATGCATCACGGCATGAAGGTGAGCGTGAACGCCGAGCGCGAGGTGATCCTGGCTGGCGGCACGTTCAACACGCCGCAGCTGCTGATGCTGTCGGGCATTGGCCCGGCCGATCATCTCAAAAGCGTAGGCATAAACCCCGTCGTCGATCTGGCGGTGGGCAAGAATTTGCAGGACCATCTGGCCGCGATGATCATGTTCACGCGCCCACAGAACGCCTCGCCGTTCCGCGACACGATGCGGTTTGATCGCATCGCCTGGGCGATGGTGCAGGCCTATCTGTTCGGCAAGGGCGCCGGTACGGTGGTTCCGGGCGGGCTGCACGCCTTCCTGCGGACCAAGCCGGAGCTGGCGGTGCCTGACATCGAGTTCATGTTCCGCGGCCTCCCGGGCGATGCAGGCATCTGGTTCCCCGGCGTCAAAAAGCCTTATGCAGACGGCTTTGGCATTCGTCCCTGCCTGCTGCATCCAGAAAGCCGTGGCGAAGTCTTGCTGAATTCGGCTGATCCGACAGAGCCGCCGCGCATCGTCTATAATTTCTTCTCACAGCCAAACGACCTGCCGCGTCTGCGTGAAGGCTTCAAGCTGGCGC
Source organism: Beijerinckiaceae bacterium (assembly GCA_947476075.1). GTDB lineage: Bacteria > Pseudomonadota > Alphaproteobacteria > Rhizobiales > Beijerinckiaceae > Terripilifer. The sequence continues at coordinate 663 of CANJPM010000185.1, read as the reverse complement.
GCGAAGTGGCCAGCCAGAAGGCGCTCGCCCCTTATCGCGGGCAGGAGACCAAGGCGACCGCCAACGCGCGCACGGACGAAGAGATCGAGGCTTATCTGCGCCGCGCCGCGATCACGGCGCACCATCCCGCCGGCACATGCAAAATGGGCACGGATTCACAAGCCGTTCTAGATCCGCAATTGCACGTGCGAGGCGTCGAAAACCTGCGCGTGGTGGATGCCTCCGCCATGCCCGATATGGTGGGCGCACACATCAACGCCTGCGTCATCATGATGGCCGACAAGGCGTCCGACATGATACGCGGCCGCGCGCCGCTGGCGGCATCCAACGCGTGATCTTTCTCCTCCTCCCGCAAGCGGGAGGAGGTGGAGAAACGTCGCCTCCACTGACCCACGCTCGCCCAAAATTGCCCCCGGGCGGGTCGTTCCTTCACAGGAACAAAGCCGTTCTGGCATGGATCGAATTTACAGGCGGGGTTTGCGTGAGCAAACGCATGTTCAGGGATAACCTTCCCGGCTCCCTAGTCCTTCTCCCGCGACGCCAGCCAGGAGACCCCGAAATAGACCGCAATCATGACGCCGTAGAGGATCAGCGTCAGAATCCCGCGAGGGAAATAGGCGGGCATGAGAATGCTGATGATCGCCTCTCCTACGGCGGTCGCGA
>CANJPM010000184.1 GCA_947476075.1 Beijerinckiaceae bacterium | reverse complement strand
CCTTGCCGTTGCATCTGCGAGCCGCCGCTTCTGACGTTCAGCGAAGCCAAGAACGGCGCGCGCGTGTGCGTAATGAAAGCTGGGAATCGCGCGCAAGCGATATTTCTTCAGTATTGGCGAAGTTATAATGCTACATCATGTTGCCCCGTTTATCATAGCAGCGTTGCTCGCAACGCCCGCATTCGCTTTTGAACTGCCGCTGGCTTCCAATTCAACACGTCTTGATTATGCACCGGGCGAGCCCATAAGCATTGCGCCAGGCGTAGAGTTGTTGGTACGCGGGATCGTGCGCTCATCCGGCCCAGTGCGGGCCGTCATGCGCATCGATGATGGCGGCTCAAGCGATTACGCAACACGCGTAAACGACGAGCGTATTCTGCCGCCGGGACCCTTTGTCTGGCGCTATTTGCCATCGGGCGCGCGCATGACTGGTGGCAGAACAATCAATGCGCGAGACATTCGCCGCATATCATTGTTTGCCGCCAGCGCGGGCGCTGACATAATCATTGAAACTGCATCGCTGCGCGATCCGCCGGAATTGCCCGTCGGCGCCAAAGGGTACAGTTATGGATTCAACGAAGCGCACGTCTTTCCCGGCTTCGAGCGCATCGCGCCCAGGGACAGCCGCATTGAAGCGGGGATTTCTATTCCCATTCGACGACCCGGCGTAGACGCGCTGATCGCAAACGGATTGCGCGGGGTCGAGCGCACACGATTGCCATGGCCGCAGGGCCGCGCGCGCGTGAGCCTTTGGACGGAGGATGTTGGCGAATGGGAGACGCTGCCCTTCGCGCTAGAACGACGGGTACGCGTGAATGGCGTCGATTTACGATATGAGCGTTTTACGCCAGACCAATGGATCGCCCAGCGCTATCTTGCCGGTCGTGACAGAGAGCTCGGGGCCGATCATGATTCATGGAACGCCTATGGCTCAAAGCGCGGCGGACTTATCACTGGCGAGGTTGATGTTGGCGCCAACGGAATTCTGATCGAGTTTGCAGGTGAATCCGTAGCCTCCGCTTACCTCTCCGCAGTGCTGATTGAACCTGCCGGACAACGCGCTGCGCTTGATGATGTTCAGCAGCGACGCGCTGAATCCTATCGCGCATTGTGGCGCGTCGCGTCTGCCGGCACCGTGGCTGCGATCACCAAGGTAGAGCTTGGAACACATGGAGATAAACTTGCTTCGCCGCTTCGCGTGACGCTTGGCCGGGGAACTGGCGCACGCATAGCCTTCAGCGTGGCGTCGTCTGCCCATGTGGCGCAGCCTCGTATTTACATCGATCCGCCATCGCTCACGGGCGTTGCGCTCCAAACGGATCTATGGGGCGCACAACGCAGGCTTGAACGTCGATCCGTTGGGCTTAATTTGTTGAGCCAGACGCAAGACCTGTTGCGAGGTACGCCATCCGCACTACCGATTGAAGCGAGCAATCCGCGCACGTATCAGGGCTGGACCAGTGCGTCTGCTGACGCGGCGCCGGGCGTGTACGCAGGTCGCATCGAGATCGCCTCCAGTATCGGCCGAACCATTATTCCTTTGGAAGTAGAAGTGCTCAATGCAGCGCCGCCGCCAGCCGTGCGACAAGCGGGCTTTTATCTCGACGAAGCGCCGCATCTGACCTGGTTTCCCGGTGGCGGCGGCGCGCGACGAGCGCAGATAGCCTGCGATCTGAACTTTCTTCAGCGTATGGGAATTCACGGAAATGCGCCCGCGCTCGCCACGCCCAATGGCGGGAGCGAGGATTCGTTCATCGTCGACTCACTTAATGCACTCGCTTCGGAAACCGCTGCGCCGTGGCTGGCCTATGCGCCGGCCAAGCGCGTGCGCACCGCGATTGGCCCTCAACAATCAGCGCAGAAATTATCGCAGGTCAGCGCTTTCTTGCGGCAAGCCGGACTTCAGCCGCCTATCTGGAGCGTCGCCGACGAGCCCAGTAACGCCGACCATAGCGAAGGCAACCTAGAGGCATGGACGCGCTACCTGCGAGCCGCCGATCCGCAAGTGAAATTGGCGGCGCAGCTCAACAATCCAGCCGACGCGCGCCTCCTGGATTTGTTTGACGTCGTACTCGTAAACGCCGGCTTTGGGCTTGATGTGCGAGACATTGCGAGGGCTGCCAGATCTGGTCGCGATGTTTGGCTCTATAATACAGACGCGCCGCGTTTCACGCCTGCTATCTGGTTGAACGCCGTTGGCGCCAACCGCTACGTTCAATGGCATGCGCGCATGCCGACCGCCGATCCGTTTGATCCAACAGATGGGCGCGAGGGCGACGTGCAGATGCTTTATCCAACACCTGAGCCCTGCCCTGCGCGTCATGATATTCATCCCGATGTCTTGTCCATGGCCGAAGGACTTGTCGATCAGCGGTGGATATCCTGGCTTGAAAGCCGTGCAGAGCCAGAAGCCCAGCAGCTTTTTGAAACGCTATCAGCCAGCGTCCCCGATCGCTGGCGGGAGGGTGTGACGCGCATGAGCGGCCGCCTTGATGAATTGCGCGATGCGATTCAAACCCTGGCACGAGGCTTGAACTAACTTCGACGGTTGCAAAACAGCTGCATGGTTTCGTCGCAAAACGCTTTTAACGCTGGTTCCTGTATGGGCTTGCGGAAGTGGTTGAACCATGCGCTGTGCAAAATGCGAATGGGTTCGGGGTAAGAGTCTGTGGGTCGGACGACGCGAGATGTCATTCAGTCCATCCTTGCTGCGGCTTGGCGGCGTCGCTACGCGATATGCATCCCCATATTGGTGATGCCGTTTCTGGGATTGGCCGCTTCATTCTTCGCGACAAAGACCTTTGAGGCGAAGATGACCGTTTTGGTTCAGGAGCCAGCGCGGATGAACCCATTTTTGAACGACATCTCCATCGGCACCAACATCAAAGAGCGTATGCCGGCCCTCTCGGCGCTGCTGCGCAGCGAGCATATTCTGGCGCGTGTGCTGACAGACATTGGGGAGCTGGAGCCAGAAGCTGACCCAAGGACCCGATCAAAAGCGATTAATGAACTGGCGCGCTCCATTACCGTTCAGCTAACGGGCTCGGAGCTTGTCGATCTCAAACTCCGCGGCAAGCGTTCCTATGGATTGGGTAAGAAACTTGAGGCGATTGGCGTTCGCTTCATGGAGCGCATCCTGTCGCCCGAGCGCGGCGCGCTTGTCAGCAGCGAAAGCTTTCTCGATGAGCAACTCAAACGACGCCGCGCCGATCTTGAGCGCAATGAATATGTGCTCTCCGAGTTTCGCCGACGCAATTCGGACAAGCTGCCCGCGCTGCTTAACGCCAGTATTCAGCGGCTCGCCACGCTGACGCAAAAGCGCGAGGAGCGTACGATGGATCTGGCGACCTCGGAAAAGCTGTTCGGCGACCTGCGCGAACGTCTGGCTGGAACCAATCCCGTGGTTGGGCGGCTTGAGGAGGCCATCGTTCAGGTGACAAGCGAACTCGCAGCGCTGCGGGCGCGCTATACAGAGCATCACTCGGACGTGCTGGCAGCAGAGCGCAAGCTGGCGCGCCTGCAGGAAGAACGGCAGGTCATTCTGGCCGCCTCGGCGCAATTCCGCGACATGGACATGGATCGCCTCTGGAACATGGCGGCAGGAGCCGACCCGGGCCCTGATTCAAAAGGCGCAGTGCCATTGCTGATTTCGCAAATTCAGAAATTGCAGGACGCTGAGGCGCGCACCACGATGTTGCGGCAGGACGTGGCGCAATTGACCAAAACTATCGACGAGATGCAGGCTGCGATTTCACAATTTGCGCCGATTGAACAGCATCAGAAGCGGCTGGAACGCGCTGTGGAGGTCGCCCGCGAATTGCACGACACACTCGCCAAGCGCTCGGAGATGGCAAAGCTCACTGGTGCGCTCGGCCGCTACGAAACGCCAGAGCGCATCAAGATCATCGATCCGCCGATGGATCCAACCAGCCCCATCACGCCAGGAAAGTTCCTTTTCATGCTGGGCGCGTTGGTTGGCGGCGTCATCATGGGGGCCGGTCTGGCGACCCTGCTCGAATTCGCCGATCCGGCCGTCCGGCGCCGCGACGTCATCATCGAGATCACGGGGCTACCGGTTATAGCAACGCTGAACCGTATTAGCCCCGACGATTATTCCATGACGACGTCAGCCAATTTGACGCCATCTGCGCTCTCCCAGCCCTGAATGCGCCGGTAGAGAGTTGAGGGGCTGACGTCGAGCAAAGCCGCGGCCTTTGGAATGCTGCCGCCGCATTGCGTGATCGCTTGCTCAATGGTCTCGCGAATAACGTCCTCCAACGGGCGCAAGGAACGCGCTGCGGGGGCAACAGGCTGCGGCTGGCTCGGCGTAAACGTCGTCGGCGCAGGGGGCGTTTGCGGCTCCAGCAATTCCCGGGTCACGAACGCAGGCGGCGGCGGCGGCGAAATCGGCAGGCGCGCGCTTCCGGCGCCGGAAAGTATCTCGCGCGGGAAAAGATCCGGGGTGACGAATTCGCCATCATTCAGCACGACCACCGAGCGCACCACGTTCTGCAACTGCCGCACGTTTCCCGGCCAATGATAGGCCATCAGAACTGCCTCAGCCTCAGGCGTAAACCCACGAAATGCGCGACCGTCCTCCTTGGCGAACGTCTCCAGAAATGCGCGCGCAATCATCAGCACGTCAACGTCCCGCTCGCGCAATGGCGGCAACTCTACGGGCACGACGTGGAGGCGATAGAATAAATCTTCGCGAAAGCGTCCGGCTGCAACCTCCGTTTGCGGATCGCGATTGGTGGGGCACACCACGCGCACATCGGTCGGGCGCGGACTGTCCTCGCCCAAGCGTCGCACCTGTTTGTCTTGCAGGAAGCGCAGCATCTTGGCCTGAAGCGACAAGTCCATCTCACATACTTCGTCGAGAAACAGAGTGCCCCCGTCAGCCTGCAACGCGGCTCCTTTACGGTCCGACGTCGCGCCGGTGAAGGCGCCCTTGATGTGGCCGAAGATCTCGCTCTCCAGCAGATCGCGCGGGATAGCCGCACAATTGATAACGACGAGCGAACCGTTACGCCGTTTGCTCAAACGGTGCAGCGCATCGGCGCAAAGCTCCTTGCCGGTGCCGCTCTCGCCGGTGACGAAGACAGTGGCGTTCGTCGGCGCGGCGCTGCGCAGGATGCGATACACAGCCTCCATCGGCAGCGAGCGACCAATAAAACCTGCGAAACGCTCGGCCCCGCCCTCCTCCTGAATGGTCGCGATCTGATCCGCCATGCGCCGACGCTCAAGCGCATTGCGGACAGTCACGCGCAGGCGGTCGGCGGAGAACGGCTTAACGATAAAATCAAACGCCCCGAAGCGCATGGCTTCAACGGCCCGATTCACCGAGCCCTCAGCCGTCACGACAATCGCCTCGCATGGCATGCCGTTGGCGCGGATCCGCTGAAGCACTTCGAGCCCGCTCATGTCGGGCAGATTGACGTCCAGCACGACAACGTTCGCCGGCTTGCGCTCAAGCGAGGCCAATGCGGCCGCGCCGGTTTCCACAATCGCAACGTCAGCATCCTCACGACGCAGATAGGCTGCATAGCTTTCGGCAAGCGTCGGGATGTCTTCAACAATCAGAATATGCGGCTTCAAAAGGCCCTCACGGATTCGCACCACAGCTCGACCTTAGCAGGCGCGCGAAAACAAAAAAGCCCTTCATTGCAGCAACTTCTCAACGAAAACGCGACACGCCCCCTGCCGCAACGACATCAAGCTCAACCTCAAGTTTCCATTAAAGCCAAGCTAATAGCTAAGGTTTAGTGAAACTAAGCCGTAGACTGCGGTTCCGTCAAAGTGCTAATAAACCTTGGCTAATACCAATACCAAGCTGAACTATGATTCGGACTTGAAGCAATCAAAAACAATCCAGCAAGCGTAGCAGAGGTTAATTATGGATAGCACGAGCGAAGGCCAGGCGGTTAAGCAGCGGCGCGGATTTGCGGCTATGGACGCCGAGCGTCGGAAGGAAATCGCCTCCAAGGGCGGGCGTTCCGTGAAGGCGGAGAATCGCAGCTTCTCGAAAGATCGCGAGCTTGCAGCAACGGCTGGCAAGAAAGGCGGCATGAGCGTAGGCCCGGAAGATCGCGCTTTTAGCCGCGACCGTGAGCTCGCCCGCGCAGCCGGTCGCATTGGCGCCCGCCGCAGCAAAGACCAAGGCTAATTGCGCCGCTGCAAAAGCGCGTTGCTATTAATCAATGCGCCAATTCCACGCCGTCATGGCCGGGGCAAGCCCGACCATGACGCGTGAACTCAAACGCTGGTTCGGCTTGAGCCGATCTGAAATGTTGATCTGCCAATTTGCGTGATTCGATCCGCAATGCTCCCTGACAATCTCTCGAACAGCCACGGCAGCGTGACGCTGACGCGAACCTGCTGCGGCTCAACGTCAATTTGAGCCAGGATGTTCTGACCAAGAGCGCCTATCGCAAGATCTGCGTGCCGCCCATTCCAGGTCACGTCACTGGACAGGACGCCTTCTGTATAGCCTGCCCGCGCGCGCTCAACGGCGTCGACAACGCGCGCATGCGCCTCTTCCTGCCCAAGGGTGTGCGGAAAAACTATTGTGATTTCCTTCGCCATGACCGCTCCTGACGCAACCATCAAGAGGGCTCGCGTCAAAAGCAGAACGCGCAATATCCACGAGCGTTCATTTCTCGTTGAGTTTTCAAGGCAACTTGCGACGTTACGGGTTAGCCGGCGCTGCGTCGCCATCGCCCTTGCGCATCTGCTTCAGCATTCCCCGACGCTTGGCTTCAAAATAGAAACCTTTAGTATACAACGCCAATGCACGACGTGAATCGCCATCAGCAACACGATAAGCGTTGCCAAGATAGGCCATGCCGTAACGCAGGTTGATGTCGGGATCGAGCAGGCCGCTAGCAGCGCCGCCATAGCCCACGCTCCGTGCAGTCTCATAGCGAATTTGCATCAATCCCCAATAGGAGCGGTTTCGTGCTGCAGGATTGTAACGGCTTTCCTTCATCACGACTTGATGCGCAAGCGCTGAAGGCACGCCGTGATTGCGAGCATGAACGTCAACCAGCGCCAGGATATCGGGCGACACGCGGCGCGAAAGAGACGTCTCTTTGGGCGCGGGAGTACGAATGACTGCTGCGCTCTTCCGCGCGCCAAGTGCGCCTTGCAATTGAAAAGGCTGCTGGGCCAGAGAAGCTTCCCGAACTATTGAAGCCGCTTTAAACGCGCCCCTGGAGCCGGAGCTTTTGAGTTCTTGCGCATATACGGGAGACGCCAATGCAAGTAAAACGAGATAAACACATAACCTCAACAAATCGAGTTTCTCCTGCTCCGTTCTGCATCGTTCGACAATTGGGCTTTTTTGAGTCGGCCAAGGACGCGGTGTCAAACAGATGGGAGCTTAGACGCGAGGGATGCGCTCAGGTCAACGGCTGATCTGACTAAGGTTGAGCTCGACTGACGTCAGGATTTTAGCTACCGCCTCCATTTCCGCTGTAGTGCATTGCGAAAATGTAGCGCTGTCAGAATTGGCATACGTGGCTGAACTGCGAAAGCTGTACGTGAGCGCAACGCCCTGACCGCGCGTTGACCCGAGAACCTGGTTCCAATCAGAAGGAGACCCTTAAGAGGCGTCAGCGTGGAGTGCGCCCGCGCCCATGTATGCGTCATCATTCGGCTTGTAACCGTTCGCCGAAGAGCTTTCGATATCGCTGACGCCGTATTGCCCGGTCGACAAGTCGCTTTGGGCTCCGACGTCAACGCAATACGTTGCGGTGCTGGATGCGGTAAACACGCCCGCTCCAAATCCCGCCATGCCGATAACTGAACTCAAGCCCGGTCCGCTGTCGGCGT
>CANJPM010000183.1 GCA_947476075.1 Beijerinckiaceae bacterium | reverse complement strand
TCGCGCTCGGAAGGAGCCGCGCAGGCCAGCGGCGGGCTGGTGCAGGGCAAGATCCTGCCTAACGCCTACGCGACCACCTCGTCAAATTCGAGCCAGACCCGCACTGTGCGCATGGCGATGAACGCGGGCGTCGTGCGCGCGGTCGAGATCACCCCTCCGTTCGAGACGCCGCCGGACCGGGTGCCGGTGACGGAGGCTCACAAGCGCGGCATTCTTGATCCCCTGAGCGCATTGGTCATGCCCGCGGCCTATGCGGGGCCTGCCCTCTCCCCGGCTGCCTGCAATCGAACGCTGCCGGTGTTTGACGGCTACACGCGTTTCGACATCCAGATGTCCTTTGTGGGCATGCGCGAGGTGAAGGCCAAAGGCTATAGCGGCGAGGTCGCAGTCTGCGCCGTGCGCTACAAGCCCGTTTCTGGCCACCGGCCCAATCGGCAATCCACCAAGTTCATGGCCGACAACAAGAACATCGAAGTCTGGCTAATGCCGATGGAGGGCGCCCGCGCCTTGGCGCCCTATCGCATTTCGGTGGCCACAATGATCGGCGCCGTGGTGATCGAAGCCACCAATGTGGCTGTAGCCGAGGCCGGGGCCACCAAACGCGCATCGCGCTAGCGCGCAAACTGTCCCAAAACGAAACAAAAACCTTAACGCCGCGCATCACGCGCGGCGTTTTGCATAGAGCGTCGCGCAAAGACGCGCGCTGGAGCCGCCTCTGGAATGCGCTGATTCGTGCATGCTGCGTTCCGTCTACAGGCCAAAGGTAAACGCGGGCGCGTTCTTCAAGTCTGTTGACAAAAAGCCGCCGCAGAGTCCCTGCGCGCCGCCGGAAAAGGCGTGATCTGCAACCTCGGCGCGACGCCCTGAATCGCGACGAAACACAACAGCTGGGGCGATTGCGGCAGGCGCCTGCAACATCTTGCGGCGAACAAAGCAGGACTCAAACAAGGTCGCCGATTCGGGCGCGATTCGTTCGCGCCCCGTTCGGCGCATCAACATTTAGGCGCCTCGACGCTTCATTGTGATACAAGAAGCGCTCACGGCGAGCCTGTGATGACGACGATGAGGGACCGGCGCTTGCGGAGGCGCCCAAGCGCATGAGCATTTCCCTGCAAGGTTTGAACGGGCCGGGACTTTCCCGAGACGAGCGTTCGCGCCGCGTGGCGGCTGTGCTAGGCCCAACCAATACCGGCAAGACCCATCTGGCGGTCGAGCGGATGCTCGGCCATTCCAGCGGCATGATCGGCCTGCCGCTGCGCCTGCTGGCGCGCGAGGTCTACAACAAGGTCGTCGCGCGCGTGGGGGCCGAACAGGTCGCGCTCATCACCGGCGAGGAAAAGATCAAGCCGCGCAACGCCCGCTACTGGATAGCAACCGTCGAGGCGATGCCGCGCGATCTCGACGTGTCGTTTCTGGCCGTGGACGAAATCCAGCTCGCAGCCGACCCCGACCGCGGCCACGTCTTCACCGACCGCCTGCTCTATCGGCGCGGCCGCGAGGAGACGATGATGATCGGCGCCGCCACAATGGGACCGCTGATCGAACGCCTGCTGCCCAATGCGGCCATCGTCACCCGCCCGCGTCTTTCAAGTTTGAGCTTTTCGGGCGAGCGCAAGATCAGCCGCCTGCCCGAGCGCAGCGCCATCGTCGCCTTCTCGGCCGAGGAGGTCTATTCGATCGCCGAGCTGATCCGCCGCCAGCGCGGCGGCGCCGCCGTCGTGCTGGGCGCGCTCTCACCGCGCACCCGCAACGCGCAGGTGGAAATGTACCAGAACGGCGAGGTCGATTTCATCATCGCCACCGACGCCGTAGGCATGGGCCTGAACCTCAACGTCAACCACGTGGCCTTCGCCAGCGACCGCAAATACGACGGCTGGCAGCATCGCCGCCTCACCCATGCGGAGTTCGCCCAGATCGCGGGGCGCGCAGGACGCCACGCCAATGACGGCACGTTTGGCACTACCGGGCGCTGCCCCGCTTTCGACGCCGAACTGGTGGAGGCGCTTGAAACCCACAATTTCGAGCCCCTCACCATGTTGCAATGGCGCAACGCCGTTCTGGATTTTTCAGGCGTCGACGCGCTGCGGGCCTCGCTGGAAACCGATCCGAGCGAATATGGGCTCGTGCGCCCGCCGCTGGGACAGGACGTTCTGGTGCTGGAATCGCTCGCCCGCGACCCCCACATTCGCAAGATCGCAGCCACCAAAGCCGACGTCCAGCGCCTCTGGGAAGCCTGCCAGGTGCCCGATTATCGCAAGCTTTCCCCTGCGGCGCATGCTGATCTCGTGCAAACCCTGTATGGCTTCGTGGTGCGCGCGGGCCGCATTCCCGACGATTGGTTCGTCACCCAATTGTCGGCCTGTGACCGGACCGACGGCGACATCGACGCCCTCTCCGCCCGCATCGCGCAGGTGCGCACTTTCAACTATATAGCCAACCGTCCTGACTGGTTGCGCGATCCTGAGCATTGGCAGGGCGTCACGCGTCAGGTAGAGGACAATTTGTCCGACGCGCTACACGAACGGCTGACCCACCGGTTTGTCGACCGCAGAACCAGCGTCCTGATGCGTCGATTGAGAGAGAACGCAATGCTTGAAGCCGAGATCACGAATGCGGGAGACGTTCTTGTCGAGGGCCAACATGTCGGGCTCCTGCATGGATTCCGGTTTACGCCAGATCCGTCCGCAGAGGGCGAAGCCCAGAAAACCCTGAACGCAGCGGCGCAAAAAGCGCTCGCCAGCGAAATCGAGGGCCGCGCCCAGCGCGTCAACGACGCTGTCGACCAGGCCTTCGTGCTCGCCCACGACGGCACGCTGCGCTGGCTTGGCGAGGCAGTTGGCCGGATCTCCGCCGGCGACCATATTCTCGCCCCTCAGGTGCGCGTGCTCGCCGACGAGCAGCTGTCAGGCCCCGGGCTTGAAATGGTGCAAAGGCGCCTCGACCTGTGGGTCGCCCAGCACGTCAAGAAACTTTTGGGCCCGCTGAGCGAACTCGAAACCGGCGAGGGCCTTGAGGGCATAGCGCGCGGCATCGCTTTCCAGGCCGCCGAATCGCTTGGCGTTCTGGAGCGCTCGCGCGTGGCCTCCGACATCAAGGGGCTCGATCAGAACGCACGCGGCGCGCTGCGCAAGCTCGGGCTACGCTTTGGCGCCCATCATCTCTACGTTCAGCAATTGCTGAAGCCGGCTCCGCGCGCGCTCGCCGCCCAGCTCTGGGCGCTGAAGCACGGCGGGCTGGAGGTCGTGAAGGGCTTTGACGAGGTGCCCCATCTGGCCGCCTCCGGCCGCACTTCGATTCCCGCCAACAAGGAAGCCCCGCGCGGCCTCTATCTGGCGGCGGGCTTCCGGGTTTGCGGCGAACGCGCCGTGCGCGTCGACATTCTGGAGCGCCTCGCCGACCTGATTCGGCCGGCCATCTCCTATCGCCCGGGCGTAACGCCGGGAGAGCCGCCCGCTGGCGCGGCAGACGGAGACGGCTTCGTGGTGACGGTCGCGATGACCTCGCTGGTGGGCTGCTCTGGCGAGGCCTTCGCCTCAATCCTGAAATCGCTTGGCTACAATGTGGAGCGCCGCAAGGGGGCGGCCATCACCGTGCCACTGGTGGCGGCCGCCGCCACGCAGCCTTTGAGGCCGCAGGCCGCAGTGCAAGAGGGTGACCTGCAAGAGGGTGACGAGCGCGCAGTCGAAGGCGCAGAAGCCGCAGCCGACCAGACGCAGGAAGAAGCCGCACCCGATGCACAGACCGTTACGGAGGCGGCGGAATCCGTCGCTGAGGACGTTCCCGCAACCGTCGTTGAAGAGGCTGCGCCCGCAGAAACCGGGATCGCCCCGGCCGCAGCGCCCGAAGGAGAGATTGAAGCAGAGATCGAAGCCGCCCCTGAAGCCCTTTCAGAGGCCCCCGTCGAGGGCGAAGCTGTCGCCGAAGGCGAGGCGCCTGTTGAGCCAGAGGAGCTGTTCACCGAAGTTTGGCGTCCCCATCGTCAGAACCGCAATGAAAACCGTCGCCCGCAGCGCGGCGGTCGTGGACAGCAACCCCGGCAGGCGAGCGTAGAGGCCGCGCCCGCAGGCGAGGCTGGCGCAGCGCAGCGCCCCGAGGGCGAGCGTCGCAGCGATGGCGGCGGGCGCAGGTTCGACCGCAAGTTTGGTGAAAAGTTCGGCGACAAAGCGCGCCCGCCAGGCCAGGCCCAGGGCGAAAACCTTGGCCAGCCCCATGGCGAAAACCGGGCTCGCGCCGACGGCGAGCGTCCGCGCCGCGACGACCGGCGCGGCGGCAAACCCCAGCGCGACGATCGCGGCTCCTCGCGGCAATTCGCCACGACGGAAGCGCCCAAGAGCCGCGACCGCCAGCCCGATCCCAATTCGCCGTTCGCCAAACTGCTCGCTCTCAAGGCGCAGCTTGAAGGCCAGGCCTCAACTGGCGGCTCAAAGGATTGAGCCGCCGGGAGACGCCAGCCTCGTCGGACGATGAAACGTCCGACGTCCGCCAGCGTCTGGATAAATATCTGTGGTTCGCGCGAATGGCGCGAACCCGGCCGCTGGCCGCCAAACTGGTGACGAGCGGCCATGTGCGGGTGAACTCCCGCAAGACCGACAATACCGCGAAATTTCTCAGCGTCGGCGACGTGCTCACGATCTCGCTCAAGGGCGACGTGCGCGTGCTGCGCATCGTCGCCTTCGCGCAGCGCCGCGGTCCGTTTGAGATTGCGCGATTGCTGTATCAGGACCTCAACGAAACAGCCCCGCCGCGCGAAGAGCCGTGATACGGACACGATCTCAAACCGGCGCGTTCCATCTTGCGTTCCATGGCGAAGGTTGGACCTTGCGCGCCAGATGCAAAGGCGCTAGCAAGCGCAAATATTGCTCGCAGGAAAAGATCATGACCTTCGTCGTAGTCGAGAATTGCATCAAGTGTAAGTTCATGGATTGCGTCGAGGTCTGCCCAGTGGATTGTTTCTACGAAGGCGAGAACATGCTCGTCATCCATCCTGACGAGTGCATCGATTGCGGCGTGTGCGAGCCCGAATGCCCGGCCGAGGCGATCAAGCCCGACACGGAGCCGGGTCTTGATAAGTGGCTGGCGCTCAATTCCGACATGTCGAAGGCCTGGCCCAACATAACAGTGAAGCGCGACCCGCCCGCCGACGCCAAGGAATTCGACGGCAAGCCCGGCAAGTTCGACGCGCATTTCTCGCCCGAACCAGGCGAGGGCGATTAGTCCAGAATTTCATCACTGGTTGACCATAAGCAGTGATTTAGCCCGGCCGTACCGTCAGCGCGCTAACACTAAAACTTGACCTGAACTATTAAGCTCTAGCTTTCCTTTGGTGAAAACTTAAGGGGCCAGGAATGGAGCAGGCGCGCGTCTGGGCGATTCGTGCGGGCAGCGCGGGTCAGGCCGATCATATTTTCCTCGACCAGCAGCAGATCGCTTTGTCGTGTGTGGAGGTGGGCGGGGACGTCAGCGCCCTGCCGCCCTCGCGTGGCGCGTTCAAGGACGCGTTCAACCGGGGTTCTTCGGATGATCAGGGGAGCTCGGCGCCCGCTTTGGCAGGCCAGGTCTATCGCTTTGTGCACGAAATGCGCATCGGTCATCGCGTGATCTATCCGCGCAAAAGCGACCGCACCTTGCGCTGGGGCGAGATCGTTGGCCCCTATGTATACGAGACTCAAGCAAACCCGGGGAGCCTTGCAGAACCCGGCGGCGCAGATTTCGCCCATCGCCGCGCCGTGCGCTGGATAGGGCGCCTGAGCCGGGACGATTTCACCCAGGGCGCACTTTACGAACTGGGCGCCACGCTGTCGCTGTTTGAGGTGCGCTCGTTCGCCGTCGAATTCTGGCGCAAGTTCGAAGCCGGCCACGAGCAGGCCGAGGACGAGCCCGAAGAAAACGTCGTGCGCGACATCGCCGAGACGACGAACGATTTCATCGCCCGCAAGCTGCGCACGCAGTTCAAGGGTTTCCCGATGGAGCCTTTGATCGCCGACCTGTTCCGCGCCATGGGCTATCGCGCCCACGCCACCCGCAAGACCCGGGACGACGGCATCGACGTCATCGCCCATCGCGACGAACTGGGCATAGAACCGCCAATCCTGAAAATTCAGGTCAAGGCACACGACGGCAACATTGGCGCTGATCCAGTGAAAGCGTTTTACGCCATGATCCATGATCGCGACGTCGGCGTGTTCATCACCACGGGGGGATATTCGGCAAGCGCGGTGGACTTCGCCCGCACGCGCGGCAATCTCAAATTGATGAACGGCGTCGAACTGATCGGACTGATCCAGAAATATTACGATTCGCTTGACCCGCGCCGCCGCCGCCAGATCCCGCTGCGCCGCGTGCTGGTGCCCGACGTCAGCGGCGCGGACGGGGACGAGTGAGAGACTTTGGCGCCCAAAGCGCGACGAATGAGGGGCCTGGCTGCAAACAAAAAAAGGCCAGCGCAAAGGCCTGCCTCAAATCTCGCAAAATCCAAAAAAACGCTTACGCGATCTCAAGATCCAAAGAAACCGCTTACGCGTCCTTGGACTTGGGGGTCAGAACCTGACGACCGCGGTACATGCCGGTCTTCAGGTCGATGTGATGGGGGCGGCGCAATTCGCCCGAATCCTTGTCCTCGACATAGGTCGGGGCGGAGATTGCGTCTGCGGAACGGCGCATGCCGCGACGCGACGGCGAGGTTTTTCTTCTCGGAACAGCCATGATCGTCTCCTGCGGGCGACAGCTGGCTCAACCGAACCTCACCGACCCCGTTCATTAATCTGGCGCGGTCAATACAACGAAACCGCGCCATTGGCTAGCGCCTCCCCAAAGGTTCAGTGCAAACAGGACGTGAGCGCGTCAACCGACCGCAGACTGACCAAAGCGGCGAGCGACGAATAGGGAATAGGGAGTGGCGACCAGGTTTGCCCAACCAGCCGTCATCCCGGCCATCGCCGGGATGACGCGGGCCCTGTTCCCCAGTCCCGGCTTGACGCGCTGACGGCCATAGGCCAATCGAGAAAATCAACCGGTCGAAACGGAGCAAACCTGTGACGGGCGAAGAAGCTTTTAACGCACGCTTGAACGCCGTCGCAGCCGACGTAGAAGCGATGCTGGACGCTTTGCTGGCGCCGGCGCCGCTGCCAGGAGAACAGGCTCGCCCGCAACGACTGCTCGACTCCATGCGCTATGCGGCGCTGGACGGCGGCAAAAGATTGCGTCCTTTCCTCGTAATGGAAAGCGCCCGATTGTTTGGCGTTGAAGGCGCAGGCGTGCTGCGCGCCGCCTGCGCGCTGGAGCTGGTGCATTGCTATTCGCTGGTCCACGACGATCTGCCCGCCATGGACGACGACGATCTGCGCCGCGGCAAGCCTACCGTTCATCGCGCCTTTGACGAAGCGACCGCGATTCTGGCCGGCGACGGCCTGCTCACCTATTCCTTCGACGTGATGGCCGATCCCGCCACCCATCCAGATCCCGCCGTGCGCTGCGAACTGGCGCTGGGGCTGGCGCGCGCCTCCGGCCTTGGCGGCATGGCGGGCGGGCAAATGCTCGACCTTGCGGCGGAAGCGTCCGGACTCGCGCTCTCGCGCAGCGAAATCGAGCGATTGCAGGCGATGAAGACCGGAGCCCTGCTGCGCTTTGGCGCGGAGGCCGGCGCGATCTTCGCCAAGGCGCCTGCCCATGAGCGCATGGCGCTGGTCGCCTATGGGCAAGCCCTGGGCGCCGCGTTCCAGATCGCAGACGACATTCTGGACGCCGAGGGCGACGAGGGCGCCATGGGCAAGCGCGTCGCCAAGGACGCTGGCCGCAACAAAGGCACGCTGGTCGGGGCGCTTGGGATTGAGGCCGCACGCACGCTGCGCGATGCGCTCGCCCGACAGGCGGTGAACGCTTTGGCGCC